>CAYNCP010000030.1:0-45034 GCA_964395905.1 uncultured Ohtaekwangia sp. | reverse complement strand
ATTGACCGTACAGCCGAAGCTGGAATATACCGCAGCAGCATCGGATTCGGATTGGGAATCACGCTAAGTGACTTTAACAACGATTCATGGACAGATATTTTTATCTCCAACGACTTTTTTGAACGGGACTACCTTTATATTAACCAGCAAGACGGCACCTTTACAGAATCACTCACCACTTATTTTGAATCCATCAGCATGGGATCCATGGGAGCCGATGTTGCTGATCTTGACAATGATGGCCATCCTGAGTTGTTTGTTACCGAGATGCTCCCTGATTCATTGAATAGAAAAAAGACAAAAACACTTTATGAGAGTTGGGATAAGTATCAGCTGAATATTGAAAATGGATATCATCAGCAATTTCCGAGAAATGTGCTGCATAGGAATTTGGGAAACGAATCCTTTGTAGAAGTGGGAAGAATGGCGGGGGTAGCCGCTTCTGAATGGAGCTGGGGGGCGTTGTTGTTGGATATGAATAACGATGGACTTAGGGATATTTTTGTGGCGAATGGAATTTACAAAGACCTACTCGATCGCGATTACTTAACCTACGAGGGGACGGAGGAAAGAATTCGGGAAATGATTCGCAACAAGGAAGATGTGATCACCAAGTTGGTGGACATGATGCCATCCCAGGCTGTCCCAAACTACGCCTTTCAAAATCAGGGTGGATATCAATTTGTAAATAGGAGCCAGGAATGGGGATTTGCTGATCCAATGTTCTCCAGTGGCAGTGCATATGGAGACTTGGATAACGATGGGGATTTAGATCTCGTCATCAGCAACGTCAATGGTACGGCTGCCATCTACCAAAACAAAACCGACACTTCCCAATACAAAAGTATTTCACTCACGCTTGATGGAGATGGAAAGAACAAGTTCGGTGTTGGTGCCAGAGTGACAGCGTTCATGGGGCCCCAAAAAATTTATGCGGAGAATTTCGTTACAAGAGGTTATCAAAGCTCAATTGATCCCCGTTTAGTATTGGGCTTAGGCACTGACGTCAAAGTCATTGACTCAATTTGGATAATGTGGCCAAATGATTCTCATACTGCTTTGTATCAGGTAAAGCCCAACCAGCACTTGCGAATTGCCCAGGCCAATGCGGATGATGGATATCTTAATAAGATATCAGCAGCGCCAATTATACAGTTGGTTAAAAACTCCACGGCTTTATTTAGGCACAAGGGATCCGGATTGGTTGACTTCAACCGGAATAGGCTCCTGCCGATGATGTACAGCAATGAAACACCACAATTAATTAGTGGAGACATTGATCAGGATGATAATGAAGAATGGTATGTAGGGGGTGGCAAAGGGCAGTTGGGTATGTTCATCAAAATGAAAGATGGAAAGTTTTACTCGTCTCCGATCAGGTCAACTTACGATTTGACGGAATCAGAGGAAACCCGAGGTGCTTTATTTGATGTCGATGGTGATGGAGATTTGGATTTGTATATGGCTGCTGGCGGAAGATTCTTCCCCAATTCGTCATCCGCATTGATAGACAAAATATTGTTGAACAACGGAAGTGGTGAATTCACACCATCTCCATATCCATTGCCATTTTCACAATTTATAAGTACGAGCATTGCATTGCCAATTGATCTTGAGGGAGATGGAGATTTGGACTTGCTGGTAGGGGAGCGATTTGATCCGTTCAACTATGGTATGGGTGGCCGCGGTTACCTGCTTGAAAATGATGGGAATGGAAATTTTAAAGATGTAACTTCTGCCAGGGCACCATCGCTTGAGCGCATTGGAATGATTACGGATGCCAAGCAGTTTGATATCGATAGCGATGGGCTGCCCGAACTGGCAATAGTAGGTGACTGGATGCCAATTAACATTCTAAAAAATGATGGAGGCAAATTTGCGGATATATCCGCGCAGTTAGGATTAGCCGGTACTGAAGGCTGGTGGCATAATATTCAAGTAGCCGATTTGAATAAAGATGGCAAAACAGATTTTGTTTTTGCCAACCATGGATTGAACACGTTTTTTAAAGCGGGGGACAGGATGTACATCAACGATTTTGACAAAAATGGCTCTGTTGAACAGATATTTTGCACTCTGATCAATGAAAAGTACTATCCGGTTCTGGACAAGGACGAATTGCTATCACAATTGCCGTCACTGAAAAAGGAACTGGTTTATTATAAGGCGTACGGCACTAAATCCATCGAAGATTTATTTTCACCACAGGTTATTGAAAATACGGTTGCGCTGCAGGTAAATAGGTTGTCCTCTGCAATGCTATTGTCAAATGCGGGCGGATATGATTGGGTTGATTTACCTTTGGAGGCACAATATTCTCCTTTATACGCATTGGCAATTGCCGATTTAGATAAAGATGGAGTACTTGATCTTGTGGCCGGAGGGAATCATTATCTTGTTAAACCACAATTTGGAAGATATGACGCATCCAATGGATGGTTTTTTAAGGGCAATATACGTGAAGGTAAGTTTAACTTTGAACGAGGCGTGGATTTAGGCATTAAGGGTCAAATCAGAGACATCAAGTACATTAATGCAAAAGGCATGTCCTATTTATTGGTAACGAAATTTGATAGTGATCTAGAAGTTTATGAAGTACATCAGTAATTTATTTTTGTTAATGGTCATTATATCAGGTTGCACGCAATCTGATTATACTCGCTTGGTGAAAGCGGAGTTGGCCAAAGGATCGAGGCAAGACTCCTTACTGCTAGGCATTTCATTTGGAGATTCAAGAGATGCATTCTTTGCCCGTTGTTTTGACTTAAACAAACTGCACCTGGTCTCTCAAGGGCCAAACAATTCATCAGTAAAATATATTTTCAAGGACTCGCTTTTTCATGAAGAGCCAACCGAAATCCGTTTGCTTTTCTATCCGTCATTTGATGAAAGTGGGTTGATTTCCAGTATGGACCTGGAATTTAGCTATCTGGCATGGGCGCCCTGGAATCGGAGACTTCAATCGGACAGCCTGGAAGTGAAGGTGAAGAAGATAATCATGAATTGGTATAAAGGGAATGAGTTTGTAACGGCACACATTGGTGAAGAGGAAGTACCGGTGAAATTGGATAGCAACCGGAGGCTTACTATGGTGATCAAAGACACTCAATCAATTATTATCAGGATACAGGATATTTTACATCCTAAGTTTATGCATTCAATTAGCAAGTGATGAGGTATTTCGGATTATTAATATGGCTTTGCCTTTTTGTCTTGTCCGCATGCGACAAACAAATGGGCAAAGAGAATAAGTTGTTTGAATTGCTGGATTCGTCTTCAACTGGGATAAATTTCAAGAACCAGTTGAGGTATGATGAGAAATTTAACGTGTATACCTACCGAAATTTCTATAATGGAGGAGGTGTGTCCATAGGTGATATCAACAACGATGGATTGGTGGACATCTATTTTACGGCAAACATGACATCCAATAAACTCTATCTCAACAAGGGAAATTTCCAGTTTGAGGACATTACTGATAAAGCGGGGGTAGGTGGAAAAATGGGCTGGTCAACAGGCGTAACGATGGCTGACGTGAATGGAGATGGCTGGCTCGACATCTATGTTTGCAATTCCGGTGACATTGAGGGTGACAAAAAGGAAAATGAACTTTTTATCAACAATAAAAACGGCACCTTTTCTGAACTGGGAAAGCAGTATCGCCTCAATGATCCCGGGTATGGTACGCATGCTTCTTTTTTTGATTATGACAAAGACGGTGACCTGGATGTTTACCTCTTAAATAATTCTTACCAGGCCATTGGCAGTTTCAACCTGGAAAGAAACGAGAGAGGAGTTCGTGATTCATTGGGCGGGGATAAACTGCTTCGTTATAATGGAGAATATTTTGAAGATGTAAGTGAGCAAGCTGGAATTTATGGAAGCATAATAGGTTTCGGACTAGGCGTTACTGTTGGCGATGTGAACCGGGATGGATGGGAGGATATTTACATTTCCAACGACTTCTTCGAGCGTGATTATTTGTATTATAATAATCAGGATGGAACATTCACGGAAGCCTTAACCTCATCGGTAAATTCCATAAGTGGCGCTTCCATGGGTGCGGATATGGCAGACATTAACAACGATGGTTATGCTGATATTTTTGTCACTGAAATGCTGCCCGGAGAATACAGCAGGCTGAAATCCGTCACTACATTTGAAAATTTTGACAAATACCAATACAACGTAAAGCATGGATACTTCCATCAATTTACCCGAAATACGCTTCAGCTGAACAATGAGAACAATACTTTCAGTGAAATTGGAAGGTTGTCAGGAGTAGAGGCCTCTGACTGGAGTTGGGGGGCACTTATTTTTGACATGGACAATGATGGAAACAAGGATTTGTACATCGCCAATGGCATTTATCAGGACCTAACGGATCAGGATTATCTTAATTATGTCTCCAATGAGGAAGTCGCCAAATCAATCATTACCAACGACAAAATTGATTATAAAAAACTCATTGATATTATCCCATCTAATCCCATCAGCAACAAGGCGTATAGAAATATGGGCGACCTGAAATTCGAAGATGTCACTGAAGTCCACGGGCTCGACTTAGTTTCCTTTTCAAACGGAGCAGCCTATGGTGACCTTGATAATGACGGAGATTTAGACTTGGTTGTCAATAATGTGAATATGCCCTCTTTTGTTTACAGAAACAATGCGATGCAAAGGAAAAATCATCCGCATTATCTTCGATTTGACCTCAGAGGAGAAAAGGCAAACACTTTTGCGATAGGTGCTCAAATTATGGTTACACAAAAAGAGAAAACAATCTATATCGAGCAACAACCTACCAGGGGTTTTCAAAGTTCGATGGATAATCGTCCTTTGGTAGGCTTGCCAGATTCAGTTAAAGTAGATATCAAAATCATTTGGCCTTCCCAAAAGGTCACCCTTCTTGAAAAGGTGAACATGGATACGACATTGACTTTATTCGAGAAGGATGGAAAAATTCAAGACCAGACCGGAACGAATAAACGCCATCAAAATAAAATATTCAAGGCAAGTGACCTTTCAATTACCCACAAGGAAAATGCTTTTGTTGATTTTAATCAGGATCGGCTTCGCTATCATATGACCAGCACAGAGGGACCCAAAGTGACAGTGGGAGATGTCAACAACGATGGGATTAATGATTTCTACGTAGGTGGATCTAAAGGGTTTTCCGGACAGTTGGTTTATGGATCAAAGAATGGATCATTCAAAGTTGATTCTACGTTTTTTGCAGGTCAGGCAGGTTCAGAGGATTCAGGATCCGTATTTTTTGATGCAGACGGTGATGGCGATTTGGACCTCTACGTTTGTACTGGCGGTTCTGAATTTTCATCCAGTTCATCATTGCTTTTAGACAAATTATATTTTAACACAAACGGAAAGTTCTCACTCTCCAATCAATCGTTACCGCTTCCATCAAAATTTGTTGCTACTTCTGTTGCTGTACCAATTGATTACGATTTGGATGGTGATTTGGATTTATTTGTTGGTGAACGCTTCATCCCATTTCAATATGGAATGCCGGCAAGTGGGTATCTTTTGGACAACAACGGAGCTGGAATTTTTAGCCTATCAGAAAAGCACGCTTCTATATTTAAAGACTTAGGAATGATTACCGATGCCCTGGCGGTTGACATTGATAATGACAAAGATGACGATTTGGTGATTGTTGGTGAGTATATGGGGATCAGGCTTTTCATAAACAACAACGCTGTATTTGAAGAGTTGAATACAAGTGTTTCTTCCCTGTTGGGTTGGTGGGGTACAATCGAGACAGTGGATATTGACAATGATGGTGACCAGGATTTTGTAGTAGGAAATCATGGACTCAACAGTCGGTTTAAAGCAAGCAAAGAGAAGCCACTTTACCTGGTGGTAGATGACTTTGACAAGAACGGTTTTTCAGATCCAATCTTGTCATGGGCTGATGGAAAGGGCAATTTGTTTCCCTATGCTTTGCGGCACAATTTGGCCGATCAGTTAAAGTTTGTACTAAAGCGATATCCGGATTATAAGACTTTTAAGGATGCAACATTAAAAGAGATTCTTGGAGATTCGCTCTATCAGGCAGCCAATAAGCTTGAGGTCAATGCCCTCAGTTCCATTGTAGTGATTAATGAGGGTAACAATCGGTTTTCCTATAAAACCCTGCCCATAGCGGCTCAATTAAGTCCTATCTTCTCCGTGAAATCGCATGATTTTGATGGAGATGGTGACTTTGATCTTGTTTTAGGTGGCAACTTGTTTGCTGCCAAACCTGAAGTAGGGAGGTACGATGCAAGCTATGGCATATACCTGGAAAATAACGGTAGAGGAGAGCTCAAGTCTTATGCGGACAACAAGGGATTTCTGGTGGAAGGTGAAATAAGAGATATGGTTGTTATTGGGCGCAAATTAATTGTAGCTCGCAACAACAATACATTCTTGCAATTTGATTTTTAGTGCGCATTTTATTTTTTTTTGGATTTGTCTTATGTCTTTTTTCATGTGGTGAGCAGGAAAAAAAACAGGACATATTATTTGAGCTGGTTCATTCAGAAAAATCAAATATCGACTTTATAAATCAGGTTGAAAACGAGGAACACTTTAACTTCCTGGAGTATTTGTATTTCTACAATGGGGGAGGTGTAGCAATAGGTGATATCAACAATGATGGATTACCCGATGTTTTCTTTACCTCTAATCAAAATGATAACAAGCTTTACCTGAATAAGGGGGACTTTATTTTTCAGGACATTACAACAACAGCACGGGTAAAAGGCAGCGGAGACTGGACAACTGGCGTGACCATGGCTGATGTAAATGCCGATGGGCTACTTGATATCTATGTGTGTAATGTCGGTGGCTATAAAGGTCTCAAAGGCAAGAATGAACTTTATATTAATAATGGAGACCTTACTTTCACGGAGAATGCTTCAGACTATGGACTTGATTTTTCTGGATTTGCCACGCAGGCCATTTTTTTTGATTATGATCAGGATACCGATCTGGATGTTTATTTGTTGAATCATTCTGTGCATTCGGTCGGATCATATGGCGATGCCACATTGCGATTTCAGCTTGATGCCGCATCAGGAGACAAACTGCTGCAAAGTCAACTTGCGCAAGGAACGATGATGTATAGGGATGTTACAAAGGAAGCAGGAATATTTCAGAGCAAAATAGGATATGGGCTTGGTGTAGCTGTGGCCGATATCAACGAAGACGGTTGGCCGGATATTTATGTGGGCAACGATTTCCATGAAAATGACTACCTGTATATTAATAATGGTGATGGCACATTCAAGGAATCTCTCGAGACCATGTTGGGACACAGCAGCAGGTACTCTATGGGAAATGACATAGGCGACATTAATAATGATGGGTTGCTGGATATCATTACAACAGACATGCTTCCAAAGAGCCCTTCGATATTGATGAAATCTGGTGCGGAAGACAAGTTGGAGGTGAGTGATATAAAACTACGGCTTGGATATGGTCATCAATTGGCGAGAAATGCACTACAACTGAATCGTGGGAATGGACAGTTTTCAGACATTGCACTATTTGCAGGAATGTTTGCCACAGATTGGAGTTGGTCACCCTTAATTGCGGATTTTGACAATGATGGATATAAAGACATTCATATTACCAACGGGATTTTTAAGCGGCCAAACGATATGGATTATATCCAGTACATATCTAACCTGGAGGATTTCCGGTTCAACCCCAAGAATCAAAAAAATATCGATGAAGAAATGCTCAAGCGAATGCCTACACTGCAAATTCCTAATGAAGCATTTAAGTACGAAGGCAATCTGAAGTGGACCCCCGTCTCATCCGCCTGGGGACTTGATCAGGCATCCTACTCTAACGGCTCCGCTTACGCTGACCTGGACAATGATGGTGATTTGGACTTGGTGATTAATAATGTCAATCAGCCAGCATTTGTTTATCGAAATAAATCGAATGAAGCATCGGTAAAGAATAATTTTGTTAAGATTTCATTAAAGGGCGCGGGGCAAAATGTTTTTGCACTCGGAGCACGTGTAAACATTCGTGCACATGGTCAATTGATTTCAAATTCCCTGATGGCCTCCAGAGGATTTCAATCATCTGTTGAGCCTGTGCTTACCATTGGATTAGGAACTATTTCCAATATAGACACCCTGGAAATATTTTGGCCTTCGGGAAAATTCCAGAGAATGGTCAACATGGCTGTCAATCAACACTTTCACCTCAGTGAACCCGAGGCAAGCGAAGCCAAACAAATTCCTGACGGAAAGAAGTGGCTTGCGGAAGTTAATGGCTTATTGAAGTATAAACACAATGAGAATATAACCTACAAGGATAATGACATGGAGTACCTGATCCCATACAGGCTTTCTGCGCTGGGGCCGCCAATGTCTACGGCAACCGTGGATAGGGCATCAGTTGTATACGTGGGTGGGGCCGCAGGTCAGTCCGGTGCCATGTTTGTTCAAAAGCCAGATGGTAAATTTGAACAATCAATACAGGAAGCATTTGAACGCGATCGGCTTTTCGAGGACGTGGCTTCAGGTTTTGTAGACTTAGACAATGATGATGATCTTGACCTGATCGTTCTGAGTGGCGGTTATCAGTATCCTGAAGGACACCCACTTTTGCAGGACAGGATTTACATCAATCAAAATGGAAAATTGATAAGGTCTTCCGCACTCGCAGACCTTCGCTGGAATTCTTCATGTTTGGCTGTTGCGGATTTTGACAATGATGGCGATAAGGATATTTTGATTGGCTCCAATTCCATCAAAGGAAATTACGGAAAAAGTTCGGGGGGTGCGTTGTTTATCAATGATGGCGGAGGTAACTTCTCCGATAAAACGAAAACATTGGCGCCTCAACTTAAGAATATGGGGATGATCACTTCCGCTACATGGTTGGATGTTGATAACGATAAAGATCTTGACTTGGTGGTTGCCGGCCACTGGATGCCAATAACCATTTTAGTTAACGAATCAGGAGGATTTTCTAAAACGATTGAAATAAATAACTCATCAGGATTTTGGAATGCCATAGTTGCGGCTGATATAGATTCAGATGGTGATTTGGACATAGTTGCTGGGAATATTGGCTTGAATAATAAATTTATAGCGGTTGAATCTCATCCATTGAAGCTGTACGTAACCGATTTCGATGATAACGGCACAAGTGACCCGATGATCATGAAGTTTCAGGATGGACGGTACATCCCGCTTTTTACTAAGGATGAAATTGAGAAACAGACGGTGGTCATTAAAAAAAAGTACACAACCTACAAAGCATATGCTGATCAAGTAAATGGAATAGGCGATTTGTTTAGCGAAGACAAAGTAAATCAGGCCCTGAAACGTGAAGTGATGGAAACACGATCCATGTACTTTGTCAATGAAGGGGATGGGGTATTTCATGCTGAGGCATTACCCACACAAATGCAGTTATCGCCAATCAACAGCATTATTGTTGATGATTTGAACAATGACAAAATTCCTGACATTATTACCGCAGGCAATAATTTGTTCATGCATATCAATCCGGGAAGGCTGGATAGTGATTTTGGCTCTGTGGCGTTTGGAGAGGGAAATGGAAAATTCAAATACATAAAGAACGCTACAAGTGGGTTAAATCTCAACGGGCAGGTTAATGCTGCTGGAACAGTGGTGGTTAACAATAAAAAGTATTTTGTTTTTGCACTCAACAATGATTCTATAAAAGTTTATGTAATTCAATCCTATGAAAAGTAATTTACTATTTCTATTCATTTTTATTGCTGTATCTGCTGGTGGGCAAGATTTAAGCAACTCGCCCTGGCACATTGTGGCGAAAGACATCAATCCTTCAAATTATTATGGAGTCACGGTGGCCAATGGAATGGTGGGACTGGTATCATCATTTGAGCCGATGAAAGTCTCAGACGTTGTACTCAACGGTGTATATGACAATTATCAGCGGGGCAGAGTTTCAAACATTCTGAAGACATTCAACCATGTGAATATGGAGTTGGATGTAGATGGCATGCGGGTGGGTTTGAATAACATTTCAAACTATCAGCAGGTTCTGGATATGAACAAAGCCGTCCTGTCTACCCGTTTTGAGGTGGGCACAAAGCTTTCAGTGAAGCATGAGATGGTTTCCCTCAGGCACCTGCCTTTCACTTCACTTATTATGATTGAGTTGACAGCAAATACAGATGTTGAAGTTATTCCTATTGCAAAGATTGAATCGCCCAACCATTTGCGTGATGTGAGAAATCTTTACAGCGAAATAGATCGACCACATGTGCTTATCCCATTACTGACTTCAGTCGCAGACAGCCCTACTGGTCAATACAAATTGGCAGCGTCCAGTAGTTTTATTTTTCCTGAGCATCATGGTGCTGAACCAAAGGTCATTCATGAAGATTGGGATTTTAATATGCATCTCGCCAAATTTAAAAAGCATCTAAAAAAAGGTGAGACTTATCGCTTTGCCCTGGTTGCCTCAACCGTTTCCAGCGAACAGTACGCTGACCCCCTCAATGAAGCAGAGCGATTAACGATTTTTGCCAGGTTGGAAGGTACCGAGCGATTGATCAACAAACACATTGCGGCCTGGTCGGACTTGTGGCAAAGTGATATTGTGATCGAAGGTGACTTGCAAGCGCAAAAGGAGGTACGCTCAGCATTGTATCACCTTTACTCTTTTGCCCGCGAGGGCACGAGCAACAGCCTTTCACCCATGGGGTTGTCTGGCCTGGGATACAATGGCCATGTATTTTGGGATACTGAGTTGTGGATGTACCCGCCCATTTTAATGCTTCAGCCTCAGTTGGCAAAATCGCTTTTGGAGTACCGTTACCAGCGATTGGAGCAAGCCCGTCAAAATGCATTCGCCCATGGGTACAAGGGTGCAATGTTTCCTTGGGAGTCGGCAGATGATGGTTCTGAGGATACACCTGTATGGGCACTTACAGGTCCTTTTGAGCACCACATTAGTGGCTGTATTGCATGGGCTTTTTGGAAGTACTACCAGGTAACTGGAGACAAAGCGTGGTTGGCTTCAAGAGGATATCCGGTACTCCAGGAAGTAGCCGATTTTTGGGCCAGCCGAGTGGAGAGAAACGGGCCGGGGCAATACGATATCAATAATGTGGTGGGTGCCAATGAATGGGAAGAAAATATTGACAACAATGCCTTTACCAATGGGGTGGCTATTCTGGCACTCCGCTATGCTGATCAGGCAGCAAAAATATTAGGTCAAAGTTCAAATCCGGATTGGCTTCATGTGGCCAATAACATTCCGATACTTAAATTTCCCGATGGGGTTACCCGGGAAAACCGAACCTATAATGGTGCCATGATTAAGCAGGCAGATGCCAACCTGCTGTCATTTCCGCTGGAATTAATAACAGAGAAGAATCAAATCTCTAAGGATCTGAAGTACTACGAATCCAGGATGTCTCCACTTGGCCCGGCCATGGGTTTCTGTGTGTTGGCAACACTATATGCACAGATGGATGAAGCTGATAAAGCTTATGATATTTTTATTGAAAGCTACAGGCCCAATGAGGTCCCGCCCTTTGACGTAATAGCTGAGACAGCAGGGGGTACAAATCCTTATTTTGCCACCGGAGCGGGAGGCTTGTTACAAACAGTGCTATCTGGTTTTGGTGGATTAAAAATTACCGATAAGGGGATAGTTGAAACACAACAACGCTTGCCTAAAAAATGGAAATCGTTGACCATTAAAAGAGCAAAAAGATAGTAAAGATGCAATCTCTCGGTTTTGGCAAATCAAATATGAAAAATCACTTCAAATTTAACGCAGTTATCATCATTCTCTTACTTGGATTTACTTGGTCGTGCAATCAAGAAGAAAAGGTACATCAGGTGAGCCCGCAAAAGATGCATGATGCCATGAGCCATCTGACAGATGTAATTGTTCATGACATTTTTTCACCTCCGGTAGCGAGCAGAATTTATGCCTACACCAGTATAGCTGGGTATGAAGTGTTAGCAGCTAAGGATTCTTCTCTTTTGTCGTTGGCGGGGCAGTTGCATGGACTAGAACCGATTCCACAACCAAAGCAAGAAGTCAACCATGAAATTGCCGCAGTCCAGGCGATGTTGATCATTGGAAGAAAATTGATTTTCTCAGAAGATAAAATAAATGCCTTTATTGATTCCTGGCATCAGGAGTTGGAAATTCAAGGTGTAACTAAAACCGAAAAACAAAACGCATTGGCTTATGCCGAAGAAGTAGCTCAGCATATCCTGGCGTGGGCGGACAAAGACAACTACAAGCAGACCAGAACTTTTGAGAAATATTCCGTTCGTGATGAGCCCGGCCGCTGGCAACCCACTCCACCTGCTTACATTGAAGCCATTGAACCGCATTGGAGTAAAATCCGAACGTTTGTACTCGATTCAGCTTCTCAGTTTATTCCGGATCCTCCAACGAAGTTTAACAAGGATAAAAACAGCGCGTTCTTCAAGGAAGTAATGGAAGTGTATGAGACCGGAAAAAATTTAACCCCGGAGCAATCTGAGATCGCAGGTTTTTGGGACTGCAATCCCTATGTGATGAATGTGCATGGACATGTGATGTTTGCTACAAAAAAAATTACTCCGGGAGGACACTGGATGGGAATTACCAAGATTGCTTGCCTGGCAAATAATTCCTCGTTGGCAGAAAGTGCAGAAGCATATGCACTTACAGCAATTGCATTAGCGGATGGGTTTATAAGCTGTTGGGACGAGAAGTATAGGAGTAATTTAATCAGACCTGAAACGGTAATAAATAAATACATGGACGAGGAATGGTTGCCACTATTGCAAACTCCACCCTTTCCCGAGTACACCAGTGGTCACAGTGTAATATCATCTGCAGCCTCCGTTGCGCTGACCAGTCTTTTTGGCGATGAATTTCATTTTGTTGACTCCACAGAGGTAAGGTATGGTTTGCCGGTCAGAAGTTTTTCATCATTTTACGAAGCTTCAGCCGAAGCAGCGGTGAGTCGACTTTATGGAGGGATTCATTATCGCCCTGCAATAGAAAAAGGTCTATCACAGGGCCGAAAAGTGGGTGAATGGGTGGTGTCAAATGTGCAGACACGTAAAAATTAATTGTACAGCTTGATATTGCATTAGATTTTCCCTCTCTATTCCGGATAAAATGTCCTTAAAACCACGCCTTTCCTTCCTTCAGATCGTCAATATGAACTTCGGTTTCTTTGGCATCCAATACAGCTTCGGTCTTCAGCAAAGCAACATGAGTCCTATCTACAAGTACCTGGGCGCTGATGAAGCGAGCCTTCCTTATTTATGGCTGGCTGGGCCCATGACAGGGTTGATTGTTCAGCCTATCATTGGTGCCATGAGCGATCAAACAGACACCAGAATGGGAAGGAGAACACCCTATTTTCTAATAGGAGCCATTTTCTGCAGCATCGCACTGTTTTTCATGCCTTTCAGCAGCACACTTTGGATGGCAGCCGGACTGCTATGGATATTAGACGCTGCCAATAACATTACAATGGAGCCCTACAGGGCCTTTGTCAGCGACAAGTTAAATGAAGACCAGCATTCGATTGGCTACCTCACACAAAGTGCGTTTACAGGTTTGGGTCAGACGTTGGCTTACCTTACCCCATCTTTTTTAGTGTGGTTTGGGATGAGCCGTGATTTTGTCAATGACCGTAACATTCCTTATATGACAGTTACCGCATTTATTATTGGAGCATTCTTTTCCATTGCTTCAATACTTTGGACACTGAAGACAACCAAGGAGAACCCGCTTACGGAAGCGGAGCGGGACGCTATTAAAAAAGCACCCAAAGGGTTTATCAATACCCTTAAGGAAATAGTGGATGCCGTCAAAGACATGCCGCTAACCATGAAGCAGCTGGCATTGGTAAAGCTTTTTCAGTGGTATGCCATGTTTTGTTATTGGCAATATATTGTCCTATCCATTTCGAGGACTTTCTTTGACACGACAGAGCAATCCTCCGTTGGTTTTCGCGAAGCGAATTTGATTAATGGGCAGGTAGGGGGCTTTTATAATTTTATGGCTTTTATTGGGGCTTTTGCATTGGTGCCATATACCAAACGGTTTGGCCCCAAAGTAATGCACAGTTTTTGTTTGACCCTGGCTGGCATCGGTATGATGTTTATTCCTTCTATTGACAATAGAGCTGTCCTTTTTATCCCAATGATTGGAATTGGTTTGGCATGGGCCAGCATGATGGGTAATCCTTACATCATGCTGGCCGGGTGCATCCCCCCGAAACGAACGGGAGTGTACATGGGAATTTTTAATATGTTTATTGTAATCCCCATGATGATTCAAATTTTTACCCTTCCCTTATTCTACAACCCGTGGCTTGGAGGCAATCCGGAGAATGTCATTCGTTTGGCTGGTATTCTAATGATTGGCGGTGCGATAGCAGTATTATTTGTTAAGCTCAAGCCTGGACAAAATGATTCAACAATTCCTCTGACCGGAGGTGGCCATTAGTATAAATAAGAAAAACTAGCCTACATTCTGTTGGTGTAAATTGGGATAATAGAGTATCTTAAGTCGTATGTCTGATCAACAAAAACATTTGTGGGGTATCGATTTAGGCGGAACCAAAGTAGAGGGGGTGGTCATGAAATCTCCAAACGATGCCAGTACTCTATTCCGTGACAGGATCCCAACCGAAGCAGGCAAGGGTTACACCCATGTGATTAACCAGATCGCATTATTGGTTGGCCACATGGAAAAGGAGGCAGGATATCGTCCCAATGCAATTGGCATTGGCACGCCTGGTACAATGGATCCCAATACAGGACTGTTCAAGAACAGCAACTCGGAGTCACTCAATTATAAGCCCTTGCGCCAAGACCTGGAAAAGATATTGAAAATGAATGTGGTGACAGCTAATGATGCCAATTGCTTTGCTTTAGCCGAAACAAGATTGGGTATTGTTAAACAGCAATTTCCTGATGCCGAGGTAGTTTTTGGTGTTATTATGGGTACAGGTGCGGGTGGAGGAATTGTAGTTCACAACAAAGTGATCGGTGGCAAGCAGGGAATTGCAGGCGAGTGGGGCCACAACTTTCTAGATGAGTCTGGTGGCCTATGTTATTGTGGAAAGTCGGGATGCGTTGAAAATATCATTTCAGGTCCGGCACTGGAGCGTTATTATAAAGAACAAAGTGGAACTGCACGCAAACTCAAAGAAATTGTTACTTTGGCTGTCGCCAAAGCCGATCCCATAGCTGAGCAGACGATTGACCGATTACATATCATGTTTGGAAAAGCCTTAAGTGTGGTTATCAATATTCTTGATCCGGATGTCATTGTCATTGGCGGAGGCGTTGGTAACATAACGTCACTGTATGACAAAGGTATTGAACACCTAAAGAAATATGTTTTCAACGACCGACTGGATACACCCGTGGTCAGGCCGTCTTTGGGCGATAGCGCGGGTGTTTTTGGGGCCGCATTCTTAACCGAAAATCTATAGTATTATGAAGCGAATAGCAATCCTTGGACCGATACCCCGTGATCATATTGTCACACACAATGGCGACTTAATTCAAAAGTGGGGATGCGTAACTCATCCGGTCATTGCCCTGTCAATAATGGCAGGAGACAAGATTGAGATCATCCCGGTTTGTCATGTGCGAAAAGTCGATCTTGATAATGTGAAAGAGGTGTTCAAAGGCTATAATGGGATTAATCTTAAGAGCCTGAGCACAAAAAATGATCAGGGGGATATCATCAGCCTGAAATTTTTGGACATGAACAATCGGGTAGAGCGGCAAACCGGATTTATGGATCCCATCTTGCCAGATGATGTGGACGATATCCTGGACAGCGATGTCTTTGTTTTTATACCCATTAGTGATTACGAGATTGCACTTGATACGTTAAAGTACATCAAAAAGAAGAGCAAGGGTATTGTTATTTTTGATGCGCATGGACCTACTACAGCCTGTCTCTTTAATGGCGAGCGGCATAGGAAATTCTGGATTGACAGAGATCAATGGTTGCCTTATATTGATGTGCTCAAGATGAACCTGGAAGAAGCAAATGCATCCTGGTTTAAGAAAGAATACGAATCAAGCGATTATATAGTTGAGCCTGAGCTCGACCGTAAGGAAATGTTGAAGTTTGCCACGCATTGCTTGTCCTTGGGCGTAAAATGTGTTTATATCACCACGGATTCAACCGGATGTCTTGCTTACTACAAGGATAAGAATAAAGTGAAGGAGGAGTTAGTTCCGGTTGTTAAAGTAAAAGAAGTAATTGACACCACAGGCTGTGGCGATTCCTTTGCAGGTGGCGTTGGCTATGGTCTGATGGAAAACCCTACTGACTATATCAAGGCAGCGCGATACGGCAATGTGCTGGGTGCTTTACGAACACAGGGCAAAACTTTTGATGTATTCAAACCATTGGATGAAGTCAGGAAAATAATGGAGCGATCAAGCGTCTGATTGCCTCAGTAGCTGATCAATCACGATTCCTTGTATGCTATCACCTCGTTTTTGAAGAAAAGAATAAATAATGCCATTACACCAAAGGCAAAGATGGCTGGAACAATCCATATTCCCGCCCAATTGTGCGTGCCTTCTGCCAACAGGTACATATCAGAAACTTTCCCGGCCACCCAAAATCCAATGAGCATGCCCAGGCCATAAGTAGCCAGAGTAATCAATCCCTGGGCCGCACTTTTGAATTTTTCACCAGCTTTTGAATCGGTATAAATTTGACCCGACACAAAGAAGAAGTCATAGCAAATGCCATGCAAGGCGATACCCAGTATAAGCATGAATGCCAGGTCGCCTGCATTGCCATAAGCAAACAATAGGTATCGTATCGTCCATGCCAGCATGCCGGCAACGATCGTCATCTTAAAACCAAAGCGCTTAAAAAAGAAGGGGAGCAACAACATAAACAAGACTTCCGAAGCTTGTCCGATTGTCATCTTTCCAGTGGGGTTGTTCATACCGATCTCCGCCAGAAAGGGGTTGGCATTCTGATAATAGAATGCCAGTGGAATGCAAATGAGAATAGATGAAATAAAAAACACTAGAAAATTTCTGTCTTTAAGAAGACTTAAAGCATCAAGCCCTAATAGGGTGGAAATATTTACCTTTTCGCTCCGATCAGATGACGGAGGAGTTTTGGGCAGCGTTAGACTGAAAACGGCCAACAGAGCAGATGCAATGGATACCATTAAGAACGTATTCTTAAGCATCCCCTGACCTCGAGCTTCCGGTGAGTCCCAGAGAAAAACATAACTTATGATCAGGCCCGCCACAATCCAGCCAATCGTTCCGAATACCCGCACCAGCGAAAACTCTTTGGCAGGATCTTTCATTTGGTTAAATGAAATTGAATTGACCAAAGCAAGGGTAGGCATATAAATGATCATATATCCCAGCACAAAAGGATAGAAGCTAGCAAAATCAGTTGCAGCATACATTTGATACATGAGCACTGCTCCAACGGCATGCAGCACGGCCAATATACGTTCCGCATTAAAATAACGGTCAGCTATTAGTCCAATGATGAATGGGGCAATGATGGCGCCCCAGGATTGTGTAGAAAATGCAAGGCCTATTTCGCCACCGGTAGCACTCAGGTTGTCTCCCAGGAAAGTCCCCAACGTCACAAACCAACCGCCCCATATGAAAAACTCAAGGAACATCATGAAGGACAACTGCGCTTTTACTGTGGTATTCATATTATGGTATTTTTGTCGTTTGCTATCGGAAACTGAATGGATGGGCTGCAGTTCCTACTGAGGCTGACCCCGAAAAGGTATTTACAATTAGGCCATTTTCCCGGCATTGAGTTCACCCCATTGAATTAAGAAATGAAGATTGCACATATAAATTGATTGCGCAAGACCCTAATCCGATTTGCAATCGATTGCATAAAAAGTTGGGCTAAACTATTACTGGCTTTTGGATATATTGCTTAAGAACAAAATTAACGCGTGTGAAGAGAAAACTGAGAATGGGGATGATTGGTGGGGGGCTGGATGCCTTTATCGGGGCAGTGCACAGGAAGGCAGCAGCCCTGGATGGTGAGATTGAATTGGTATGTGGTGCCTTTAGCAGTAATCCGGAAAAATCCAAAGCTGCGGGACAGGCACTATACCTCGATCCCCGTAGAGTTTATGATTCGTTTGGTGCAATGATTACTGCTGAACAACAGCTCCCTGAAGGTGAGCGAATGGACTTCGTCTCCATTGTTACGCCTAATCACCTGCATTTTGGCCCGGCAAAGGAGGCCCTTGAAAATGGTTTTCATGTGATGATTGACAAGCCAATTACTTTGTCATTGGCTGAAGCCAGGAAACTGAATCAAGTGCTGGACAAGTCAGGCCTCGTGCTGGCAGTCTCTCATGCTTATGTGGGTTACCCTATGGTAAAGGAAGCTAGACATCTTGTAAAATCAGGCAAGATCGGGAAGGTGAGAAAAATATACGTGGAGTATCCACAGGGATGGTTGTCGACTCCTATTGAAAAAAGTGGTCAGAAGCAGGCAGGATGGAGAACGGACCCTAAGAAGTCAGGGGCAGGCGGGGCGATAGGTGACATTGGTACGCATGCAGCCCATCTTGCTGAATACATTACAGATCTTTCCATCACAGAAATTTGTGCTGATTTGAATGCAGTAATCAAGGGAAGATTGTTGGATGACGATAGTCAGATGTTGCTCCGATTTAGCAATGGCGCCTCGGGTACGTTAGTAGCTACTCAGATAGCGGCTGGAGAAGAGAACAATTTAAAGATCAAAGTGTACGGTGAAAAAGGGGGACTGGAGTGGAGACAGGAGGAACCCAATTCTTTAGTGGTAAGGAGCCTGGATGGGCCAAAGCAAACCTACAGAACGGGCATGGGATATGTATGCGAAGCGGCCAAACGGAACACACGAGTGCCGTCTGGTCATCCCGAAGGATACCTGGAGGCCTTTGCCAATATTTATCTGGCGTTCGCCAATGCGGTGAGGGCTTACAAACCCGGCAAGAAAATATCCGCATCAAAATATGATTTTCCTGATATTGAAGATGGTGTCAAGGGTATGGCTTTTGTTGAGGCAGTGGTGAAGTCTTCCAGGTCGAATCAAAAATGGATTAAACTCTAGCAATGAAGAACATTAAAGGACCTGCTATCTTTCTGGCCCAATTCATGGGAGACAAGCCTCCATTCAATTCGATGGATACCATCTGCAAGTGGGCTTCATCTTTGGGGTATATTGGCGTGCAAGTTCCCACCAATGATCCGCGATGTATTGATTTAAAGAAGGTAGCCGAGAGCAAGACCTTCGCTGATGAATACCGGGGTAAAATAGAATCATCCGGAGTGCAAATCACAGAATTAAGTACGCATATTCAGGGGCAGTTGGTTGCAGTACATGAATCCGACAATTTCATCTTTGACAATTTTGCGCCAAAAAAACTAAGAGGCAATTATAAGGCACGCACCGCCTGGGCTGTGGATCAAATGAAACTGGCAGCAAAGGCGAGTAAAAATCTGGGATTAGAAGCACATGCTACGTTTTCAGGTAACCTTTTATGGAAAACCATTTATCCATGGCCCCAACGACCAGCCGGGTTAGTAGAAGCTGGATTTAAGGAGCTCGCAAAAAGATGGGTTCCGATTTTGAATGCTTTTGATAAGGCTGGCGTTGATTTGTGTTACGAAATTCATCCAAGCGAAGATATTCATGATGGAATCACTTTCGAGCGCTTTCTAAAAGCCATCGGCAATCATCCTCGGGCACGCATACTGTACGATCCAAGTCACTATGTTTTGCAGCAGCTGGATTACCTGCAGTTCATTGATTACTACCATCCTTACATCAAAATGTTTCATGTAAAGGATGCTGAGTTTAATCCATCCGGTAAAAGCGGAGTTTACGGAGGCTATCAGGATTGGATAGATAGACCAGGGAGGTTCCGCTCACCAGGAGATGGTCAGGTGGATTTTAAATCTGTATTTTCTAAACTGGCTCAGTATGATTATGCGGGCTGGGCAGTATTGGAATGGGAATGTTGCATCAAGCATCCGGAGCAAGGTGCAAAAGAAGGAGCTCCTTTTATTAAGAAACACATGATAAAAATTACCAACAAAGCTTTCGATGATTTTGCGTCAGCGGGTGCCGATGCAAAGCTCAATAAGAAAATACTAGGGATTTAACAACGACTAACTATGAGAACATTTATTGTATTGCTAATCATGATCACAACGATGCAGGCTTGTAACAAGCCAGCCGCAGAATCTACCACTGAAGAGGAGGTGGCCGAACCCGCATTAAATGCACTCACGGAAGAAGAGAAAGCAGCCGGGTGGAAATTGTTGTTTGATGGCCAGACTACCGATGGCTGGAAAGGATTTAATAAAGCAGAGCCAGGATCTGCCTGGAAGGTGGAGGACGGTGCCCTGCATTTGGATGCGTCACAGAAAGCGGATGGTAAAATTGTTGATGGAGGCGACCTGATAACGAAGAATGAGTATGAGAATTATGAGTTAAGACTGGAGTGGAAGATAGAGCCATGTGGGAATAGCGGAATAATGTTTAATGTCGTGGAGGATGAAAAATATGGTCAGCCCTACCTTACCGGGCCAGAAATGCAGGTCTTGGACAATGCATGTCATCCGGACGCAAAAATCATTAAGCATAGGGCTGGAGATCTTTACGACATGATCTCTGTGAGTCAGGAGACCGTAAAGCCGGCAGGTGAATGGAATGAAGCACGATTGCTTTCAGATCATGGAAAATATACTTTTTGGTTAAACGGAGTTCAAACGGTATCTTTTGAAATGCACACCCCGGAATGGGATGCCATGGTAGCAGGCAGCAAGTTTAAGGAATGGGCCGATTTCGGAAAGGCAACCAAAGGCCATATTGCATTGCAAGACCATGATAACGAAGTATGGTACCGCAATATTAAAATCAGAGAAATAGCCGACTAAAAAATGAAACGAAGACATTTCATCCAAACTACCGCATTGGCTTCCGCTGGGGCCGTATTCTATGGTTGCGGTAGCAAGCCGTCAGAGGGCAATTCAGAAGCAAGCCAAATTCTCGCGAGTAAAACGATTGGTCTTCAATTGTATTCGCTAAGGGATATCATTAAGAATGATGTGAAAGGAACCATGCAGGCGGTGGCGAATATTGGATTTAAAGAACTAGAGTGCTACGATTATAAGGATGGGCATATTTTCGGCATCCCGTATCAGGATTTCAGCACGATGGTAACAGATATGGGAATGCGCATTACAAGTGGCCATTATAAAACGGGACAGGTTGACCCAGATTTTGTCGGTTCGGTCATCAATGGCTGGGAGAAAGCAGTAGAAGACGCGAAGCGTATAGGTCAGGAGAGTATGGTTGTTGCTTATTTGGATGCACGCGAACGCAAGTCAATTGACGACTACAAGAGGGTTTGTGAAATGCTGAATAATGCCAATGAGGTTTGCAGGCAAGCCGGAATCAAGTTGCAGTATCACAATCATGAATTTGAATTTGAGACATTGGAGGATCAAATCCCTTATGATGTCATGCTAGCCGAATTGGATAATACGATTCCAATGGAGCTTGATTTATACTGGATCACCCGTGCAGGCAAAGATCCTTTCGCCTATTTTGAAAAATATCCAGGCCGGTTTGAGCAATGGCATGTCAAGGATATGAGCAAAGCCGATCCAAAGCGCCAGGCAGATGTCGGATCTGGAACCATTGATTTCAAAGCCATATTTGCAAAAGCAGAACAGGCCGGGATGAAGCATTATTACCTGGAACAGGAAAACTATGACGTGTCACCCATTGATAGTATTACAAATGGGTTTAAGTATTTACAAGCACTTTAAGTAATGAAGATCACTCGCAAGGAAGCATTAGCAAGAATGGCAGTTGGCACTGCGGCTGCATTGGGTTTACCAAATCCTGTTCAGGCTCAGGCCAAATCGAGTGCTCGGCTTAAAGGAAATATTAACCATTCTGTTTGCCAGTGGTGCTATGCCTCTATGCCGCTCGAAGAATTGGTTGTGGCTGCAAAAGACATGGGTATTACCTCAATTGATCTGCTTCGCGCTGATCAATGGCCTGTGGCCATAAAACATGGCTTAACCTGTGCGATGGGATATGCGACTGATCTGGGTTTGACCAAAGGGTTTAACGACACCTCACTTCATGGTAAAATGCTAAAAGACTATGAAGCAACGATTCCGAAAGCAATTGATGCAGGAATAAAGAATTTGATTTGTTTTAGCGGCAATGCGAATGGGCTCACTTCAGAACAGGGACTGGAAAATTGCGCCAAGGGCCTTGAACCCATATTGAAACTCGCTGCCAGGCATAACATTACCATTTGCATGGAATTGCTCAATAGTAAAGTGGACCACAAAGATTACCAATGTGACCGCACCCCGTGGGGGGTCAAACTTTGTGACAAATTGGGTTCCGACAATTTCAAATTGCTGTATGATATCTATCACATGCAAATCATGGAGGGTGACGTAATCGCGACCATTACCAAATACAAAGATTATATCGCGCATTATCACACAGCAGGCGTACCTGGCCGACATGAGATTGACGAGTCGCAGGAATTATATTATCCAGCCATCATGAATGCCATTGTCAAAACTGGCTTTAAGGGATTTGTGGCTCAAGAGTTTATTCCTGTGAAAGAAGATAAACTGGCTTCACTGCGAAATGCGATTCAGCGTTGCGATGTGTAACTAAGTAGCCCACGTTTTACCACCCACTTCGCTCAACGGTTTGCAACCATGATAAGCTCCGGGGACAGCCTCATATTGCAAAACCTCAGTTGCACCCACCTCGGAAGTAAAAAATCCAAGTAGGGTAAGTTCTTTTACCGTCATGATAAAAGGACGAGGTGATTTCTTAAAATCTGCATCATGGGCATTTCGTACTTGCTCTAGTTGTTGCGCTGACTCAAGTTCTGAGAATTCATCCCCGGTAGATTCTTTTACATTTTTGATGAACTCATCAAGTCCTGTCATGAATCGTGCTTTGGTCTCCTCATTATACACCTGGCTCACCATTTGCTCGATGAATGCCGGCACGCCAATCTGCTTTGCCCCCGGAGTATCTGTTTGTGGAATATAAATCTCTGCTATTTGTGAAACCACGTAAGCCTGATCTTCAGTGAAGAAAGTCGGTTTCCAATCGAGATTGGGTTTGGTAGAGCACCCCTGTAATAAACCCAAAATAGTTGGCGCGGAAACAGCGCCACCCATTAGGAATGCGGTTCTTTTGATTGCTTCTCTTCTGTCCATATTGCGCTGATTAAAGATTTTGTTTCTTCATTTCCTGAACTGCATAATCTGCCGCCCGGGCAGTAATCGCCATGTAAGTCAATGAAGGGTTTTGACAAGCTGCTGAGGTCATGCACGCACCATCCGTTACAAATACGTTCTTGCAGGCATGTACCTGGTTCCACTTGTTGAGTACCGAGGTCTTCGGATCTCTACCCATCCGGGCTGTTCCCATTTCGTGTATGCCATTTCCAGGGCCAACTGTATTATCAAAAATAGAAATGTTTTTCAGCCCGGCAGACTCCAACATTTCAGCGGCATCATTACCCATATCTTTTCTCATCTTCTTTTCGTTCTCCTTGAATTCACAATCAAAGGTGAGGGTAGGAAGCCCGTGGACATCTTTCACATCACTATTTAAGGTCACGAGATTCTCATGGTAGGGTAGGCACTCGCCAAATCCGGTCATTCCCATTGTCCATTTGCCCGGCTTGGTGAGTAAGCCCTTTAGTTCCGGTCCTATTGCCATTTCTTTTACGCCCCTAGACCAACCTTCCCGGCTGGCTCCACCCTGATATCCAAATCCCCTGATATAGTCTCGTTTATCTTTTCCAATATTTCTATACCGCGGAATATAAAAACCGTTGGCTCGTCTGCCAGAATAGTATTGATCATCTAATCCCAGTCCGTCTCCTTCTCCATTTGCTCCAACCCTAAAGTGATGATCCATTAAATTATGACCGAGTTCACCACTATCATTGCCAAACCCATTCGGAAAGCGATTGGATTTTGAGTTCATCATAATGAAGGTGGAGCCAAGGGTAGAAGCATTTAAGAAAATAATGCGCGCATAATATTCTGTTTGCTCACCGGTTTCCGAATCCAAAACTTTAACCCCTGTTGCTTTTGCCTTAGCTTCATCATAAATGATTTCGTATACAACAGAGTTGGGTCGCAAGGTCATGTTGCCGGATTTCTCTCCGGCCGGCAACGTACAGGAATTACTGCTAAAGTATGCACCATAAGGACAACCCCTCACACAGAGGTTTCTATACTGACAGGTTCCTCTTCCAGTAGGATTATTTTCCAAGGGGGCAGTAATATGTGCAACACGACCTATGGTAAGTATACGCGATGGGAAGTTACTTGAAATGGAATCTTTGAGCACATTCTCCAGGCAATTGAGTTCCATTGGAGGAAGGAACTTACCATCAGGAAGTTGTGCCAATCCCAGGTTTTGTCCGCTTACCCCAATATAACTTTCTACATAATCATACCAGGGTTTTAAATCGTTGTACCGAATGGGCCAATCCACAGCGATGCCTTCCTTGGCGTTGGCTGCAAAGTCCATTTCACTTAAACGATAGCTCTGCCTTCCCCACATCAGCGATCGTCCTCCCACATGATATCCACGAATCCAATCAAACCGCTTTTTCTCTGAGTAGGGATGCTCAAGGTCGTTTACCCACCAGTGCTTGTCAGAAGGTTTTACATCATAACCACGAAGTTGAAGCGGATAGTTTTTAGCCTCTTCAGCAGTCAGTTTATTTCCATTCGGAAACTCCCAGGGATCTTTGGTTGCAGTAGGGTAGTCAACACCATGTCTGACATCTCTTCCCCGCTCCAATACCAATGTTTTTAGCCCCTTTTCACTGAGTTCTTTGGCTGCCCACCCGCCACTTATTCCTGTGCCCACTACTATGGCATCATATGTATTTTTTTCTTGCGCTTTTGTATTGAGATTCATTTTTCTTGAGTTATTGTTTTCTCCCTGGACGCACTCCCTGTATAAATCTGAGGAGTTAACTAGCCACAGGCCAATTATTAATCAACATACAATATATTTTGGTTTTTTCATCAGGGGAATCCCCTGTAAGCTTCATTAATTGATGATCGGAACACCACATTATTCGCAATCGTTTGCATTAAATTATCTTTTTAACGGGCAGAGACGGTTACATGGTTTGGCTATATTTAAGAATGTTAAAATTTGGCTTTATCATCGTTTTGTTGCTCGGAATGGGATGTAGCCAAAAACGACCCGCAGTTCAAAATGACGCCATGAGTACAGCCCCCAAAAAGATAGTGGTATACCAGATGATGACACGTCTTTTTGGAAATAAAAAACAGGTGAACCAGCCCTATGGAACCTTGGAACAAAACGGGGTTGGAAAATTTGCGGACATCAATGAAAAGGCGCTAAACGAAATTAAGAATTTGGGGATCACCCATGTGTGGTATACCGGGGTGATCGAACATGCCGTACTTACAGACTATAGGTCATTTGGAATTCCGCTGGATGACGCAGACGTGGTAAAAGGACGTGCAGGTTCTCCTTATGCAATAAAAGACTACTATGACGTGAACCCTGACCTTGCAATAGATGTGAGCCACAGATTGGAGGAGTTTGATCAATTGGTAGCCAGAACGCATCAGGCTGGCTTGAAGGTGATCATCGATTTTGTTCCCAATCATGTAGCGCGAAGTTATCGTTCTGATGCCAGGCCAGAGGGTGCATCTGACTTGGGGGAGGGTGATGATACATCACTGAGGTTTTCGCCAAACAATAATTTCTACTATTTGCCAGGGGAGTCATTCGTTGTTCCATCAGCATATGTGGCTCTTGGAAATGATAATGTTTTTCCAACTAAGGATGGAAAGTTTGATGAGGTGCCCGCCAAAGCAACCGGCAACGATAAGTTTAGCGCCACACCAGATGTCAACGATTGGTTTGAAACGGTAAAACTTAACTATGGCGTGGATGTTGAGAACGGCAATAAAAAGTACTTTGAGCCGATTCCATCTACATGGATAAAGATGAAGGATATTTTGGTCTATTGGGTCCACAGGCAAGTGGATGCATTTCGTTGCGACATGGCAGAAATGGTGCCCGTTGAGTTTTGGCACTGGGCCATCCCCCAAATCAAAGCGATTAACCCCAACATTATTTTTATTGCGGAGATATATAATCCCAAGGCCTATCGAGACTACATCGTCACAGGACGTTTTGATTTCCTATATGACAAAGTGCAACTGTATGACACCCTAAGAAAACTGATAAGTCATCGCGGAAGTACGAGGGATTTGCAAATCATTCAGGAAAGCTTGCAAGGCATCAATGCCAACATGCTTCACTTCCTGGAAAATCATGACGAGCAACGAATCGCCTCAACACAGTTTGCCGGTGATCCATTCAAGGCCGTTCCAGCTATGGTTATCTCTGCCACTATTGATCAGGGACCTGTAATGATTTATTTTGGGCAAGAGGTGGGGGAGCCGGGACTTGGCGCTGAAGGCTTTCAAGGTGATGATGGTCGCACCACCATTTTTGATTATTGGGGAGTTCCAGAGCATCAAAAGTGGATGAACGATGGCAGGTTTGATGGAGGGCAGCTTAGCAGCAGGCAAAAGGAATTACGTCAATTTTATGTCAGACTGTTGAATCTTGTACAATCTAATGAGGCTATTGTTTCGGGTGATTACTTTAATATAACTCCACAAAACCTTGAAAACAGCAACATTGATGAGCAGGTAGCCTTATATTTAAGAGCAGGTAAAGAAGAAAAGTTGCTTGTTGTTGCAGGGTTTAATGATCAAAGCAAGTCCATCAAAATAACCATTTCACCAGATGTATTAAGGCAAATGAATTTTTCTTCAGAAAAGAATTATGAGATGGTTGATCTATTGAGTGGGAATAAATCACTATTGAGATTGGGTGAAGTGGAGTTGGAACTACCGGCCTATGGAGCATTTATTTTTCGAATTATTAATACGGATCATAATTTATGAACATTGATAAAATTGCAGGACAAGCCAGAGTGATCATTGAAAATGTGCAGCCACAAGTTGACGGTGGAAAATATCCAGCCAAAAGAACCGTGGGAGAAAGGGTGGAGGTGAGTGCAGACATTTTCGCTGACGGCCATGACCATATCCGGGCTGATGTGTTGTACAAGAAAATGGGAGACAAGGATTGGGACAGGGTTCCGATGAGGGGCCAAGGCAATGACGCCTGGAGTGCCTCCTTCATGGTGGAGAAGCAGGTCAATTATATGTTCACCATTGAAGCATGGATTGATCATTTCGATACGTGGCATGATGGATTTAAGAAAAAAGTCAACGCCAATCTGGATGTGAGCCTGGAGATGAGGGAAGGAAGCATTTTATTGAACAAACTTCCAGCAAACAAGAAGGACGATTTGACATCGTTGGCCAAAAAGCTGGATGACAAAAAGAAGTACGATGAAAATGTAAAGTTCATTTGCAGTGGAGCATTTGATGAAATCGTGCATCGAAACCCGCTCAGGCAATTTGAATCCCGCTATGAAAAGGAACTTCAAGTTAAGGTAGAGAGTAGCAGGGTTCTCTTTAGTTCATGGTATGAATTTTTCCCCCGTTCTTCTTCAACAGAAAGTCGGCACGGCACCTTTCAGGATGCCATCAAAATATTGCCTCGCATTGAATCTATGGGATTTGATGTCTTGTACTTTCCACCCATTCACCCCATTGGAGAACTCAACAGGAAGGGACCCAACAACAATGTAAAGTCCAGGGCTGGTGACCCCGGATCTCCGTGGGCGATCGGAAGCAAAGACGGTGGGCACAAAGCAATTCATTCGGAACTGGGCACGCTGGCAGATTATCAAAAGTTGATAGCTGAAGCCAAGAAGAGAGGAATAGACATTGCGTTTGATTTGGCTTTTCAATGTGCTCCGGATCATCCGTATGTCAAGGAAAAACCTCAGTGGTTCAAGCAACGTCCAGATGGCTCCATTCAGTACGCTGAAAATCCCCCTAAAAAGTACCAGGATATTTATCCGTTTGACTTTGAATGTGAAGAATGGAAAGACTTGTGGGACGAGTTGCTTTCAGTAGTGTTGTACTGGGTAGACAAGGGCGTCACCATTTTCAGGGTAGACAACCCGCATACGAAGCCCATCATTTTTTGGGAATGGGTAATTGGCCAGGTTCATAAAGACCATCCTGATGTTATATTTCTTGCAGAGGCCTTCACCCGACCGAAAGTGATGAGTTCACTGGCTAAGGTGGGCTTCAATCAATCGTATACTTACTTTACCTGGCGGGTAAATAAAAGCGAAATCCTTGAGTACATGAATGAGCTTGTATTTGGACCTTCGCGTAACTATTTCAGGCCCAACTTCTGGCCCAATACACCAGACATTTTGCCTTACCATTTGCAACACCAGGGGCAAAACATTTTCATTATCCGACTGGTATTGGCTGCCACGCTTTCTTCCAACTACGGCATATACGGGCCCGCTTATGAATTTTGTGATAATGATCCAATACCTGGCAGGGAGGAATACAATAATTCTGAAAAATTTGAGGTGAAAAGGTATGATTGGAAAAGTACCAACCGGATGACAGACATCATTACGCTGGTGAATCGAGTGCGCAAGCAACATAAGGCGTTGCATTCAACATGGAACATTCACTTCTGTACTATTGAAAATCCCAACATGCTCGCGTACATCAAGTATACTGAGGACTTGAGCGACATTATCCTCGTAGTGGTTAACCTGGATCAGTTCAACAAGCAACAAGGTTATGTCCAGTTGCCGCGCACCTTGCTGAGACTGGAAGGGAATATCAACCTTAAACTGAATGATCTGGTAACCAGCGACTGGTACACGTGGACGCAAGAATGGAATTATGTGGAACTTGAACCTAACCGAATGCCCTTTCATCTTTTTGAGTTGAAAGTGCATGAATCTAACATGTAAACATGCGACCGAACGGGAAAAATGGAGATGCGCTGTGGTTCAAGGATGCCATATTCTATGAACTGTCAGTTCGTGCATTTTGCGACAGTAATGCAGACGGGATCGGAGATTTCAATGGACTCATCAGCAAGCTGGATTATTTGGAAGATTTAGGCATTAACACCATATGGCTGCTTCCGTTCTACACTTCTCCACTTAAAGATTATGGCTATGACGTGATCGATCATTGCGCGGTAGATGAACAGTATGGTACCCTCAATGACTTTAAGGCATTCCTTAAAGCCGCGCATAAGAAAGGAATTAAAGTCATCACAGAATTGATTTTAAATCATACTTCCGACCAACACCCCTGGTTTAAACGAGCGAGGAAATCAAAGCCCGACTCCAGGTATAGAAACTATTATGTGTGGAGCGATACCCCGGAGAAATTTAGCGAGGCCCGGCAGATTGTTCAGGATGAAGATGGCTCCAATTGGTCATGGGATAAGGAGGCGAAAGCTTACTACCTGCATCGGTTCTATCGTCATCAGCCGGAATTGAATTACGACAATGCCGAAGTACAGATGGAGATGATAAAGGTTGTCGACTTTTGGTTAAAGCTCGGTGTGGATGGATTTCGATTGCCCTCAGTTCCTTTCCTGTTTGTGGAGGAGGGAACCAATTGTGAGAACCTGCCACAGACGCATGAGTTTTTAAAGAAGATCCGAGGTCATATCGACAAACATTTCAAAAACAGGATATTGATAGCTGAAGCCAATCTCTGGCCGGAAGATGCAGCTTCGTATTTTGGAGACGGCAAGGAATGTCACATGAATTTTAACTATCCATTGATGCCACGGTTGTTTCTTGGGCTCCGTACGGAGGATAGTTATCCCATCATAGATATTTTAGAGCAAACGCCAAAGACCCCACCCAACAGTCAATGGGCACTGTTTCTTCGCAATCACGATGAAATGGGACTGGAGATGGTGACCGAGGAAGAAAAGGATTACTTGTTCAAAGCCTACGCTACCGACCCGCACACCAAATTCAATCTTGGCATCAGAAGAAGATTAGCGCCACTATTGAATGATGATAGAAGGAAAATTGAATTACTCTATACCATCTTATTCTCACTGCCAGGTACACCTGTTATTTACTATGGTGATGAAATCGGAATGGGTGACAATGTGTACCTGGGCGGAAGATCAGGCGTGCGCACACCCATGCAATGGGATATGAATTTGAATGCCGGATTCTCTACCGCCAATCCACAAAAACTTTACCTGCCTTTGATTACCGACCCATTGCACCGCCATCAGTCGGTGAATGTGGCCACCCAGGCAGATAACCCCTCGTCATTGTTGTGGTGGATCAAACAGGTAATCGCCATGCGAAACCGGCTGGTGGTCTTTGGGCGAGGTGAAATGAGTTTTATTGAAAGCAGCAACAACAAAATTCTTTGTTTTATTCGTACTTATGAAAGTCAACGCATCATTCTGGTGGCTAATCTTTCACAATTTTCTCAGGTGACCACGCTTAATTTAACAGCCTACAAAGATTGTGATGTCACCGAGGTATTTAGCCAAAACAGATTCCTGAATGTAGGTGATGGACACTACTCACTCACCCTTGGACCATATGGCTATTACTGGCTGCAATTAGACCATGCCGAAGTCATGCAGAAAGTAGATACCACAGGTGAACTCCCTTTATTTTCAACTGAACTTTCCTGGGATAAAGCTTTTAGTAACTACAACGAAAAGAGATTCTTCGAGCGAAATGTGCTGCCTTCTTTTATGAAAAAATGCAGGTGGTTTGCAGGTAAGGCAAAAGCCATCGCAAAGATGTCGCTCCTGAGGATGATCCCATTGAAAATCGATGGAAGAACACATTACCTCAATTTGATTGAAGTTCACTATGTGCAGCGGCTGCCCGAAATCTATTTTTTGCCTTTCTCTTTTATCTCATCTGAAAATATTGTCGACAAAGTGGATTACCATGCACAAAGCGTAGTTTGTAGGGCTCAAATTCATGGTGTTCAGGGTTTTGTCCTGGACAGCAGTTATGACAAGAGCTTCCGTGATCACCTGTTTGTAAGTATGGAAAAGAAGTCAAGGGTGAAATTGGAAGACGGAGTGCTTGAATTCAATTCCAGTATCTTTAACAAAATCCTACTGGGCGAGGAGGTAGACTCCAAAGTGCTGAAGGCAGATCAAAGCAATACCGCCATTATTTATGACGATCGATATTTCTTTAAGTTCTATCGAAAACTTGAACGAGAGATTAATCCGGACATGGAAATCGTACGGTTTCTTTCTGAAACGACCAGCTTTGAAAATAGCCCAACGTATGCAGGCAGTATTGAGTATGTGGACAACGAAGGAAAGGTAACGGTACTCGGATTGCTCCAGGGTAAGGTCGAAAATCAAGGAGAGGCCTGGGGGATGACCATGGATTCGGTTGGGCGATTTTACGAGCGCGTGATCGCCAAGGCCAGGAACGAGAAACTTCCCAAGCTCATCAATAAAGCCAGCATCACCTTTGAGGAAGCGCCTGAAATCATTCAGGAATTTATTGGAAGGGGATTTTATGAAAGGGTAGTTCGTCTGGGGCAACGCACGGCTGAAATGCACCTCGCACTGGCATCAGACAAAACCAATCCTGCATTTGCTCCAGAACCGTATACGGCCAACTATCAAAGGTCACTTTATTCCTCATTGCGCAAATTGGTTCGTGATCGATTTGACCTATTGGAACAATCCCTATCCAAACTGGATGAAGCTGCACGTGCGCTGGGAGAGAAGATTTTGGCAATGGAAGATGAAGTGCTGGAGTGCTTTAAGGAAATATACGAGGTAAAAATAGATGCGACCAAAACCAGAATACACGGAGACTATCATTTGGGTCAGGTGTTGTTTACAGGCAATGATTTTGTGATTATTGATTTTGAAGGAGAGCCTGGATTTTCATTTAGTGAACGCAGGTTAAAAAAGAATCCATTTAAAGATGTTGCGGGCATGATGCGGTCTTTTCATTACGCGGCATTTGGAAAAATTCTGATCAACGAAAATTATCGGGATAAGGACATGGAACTACTCGAGGCGTGGGCGGAGCAATGGCAACATTATGTAAGTAGATTCTACGTGGGCGCTTATATGCAACGATTGGGTTTGGGGAAGGAACTTTCTTTTGAAAACAATATTCTGATTCGGACTTTTCTGATTGAGAAGGCCATCTATGAGCTTGGCTATGAATTGAATGGAAGGCCTGATTGGGTCATGATCCCGTTACGGGGAATTCTTTATCACATGGAGAGATACAAGTCAGAGAAGCGAAAAAAGAAGGAGAAGAAAAACTAGGGACAAAAAACAGATTAACCATAGTAATAATGGGAAAGAAAAAAGCAAACCTGCCTGCCGGCAAAGCGGGAAAATCAACATCCGCTGTACCAGAAACCTATACGCGTTTTACCGACTTTGATATACACTTATTCAGGACGGGAAAGCACTTTAAGCTGTATGAGAAGATGGGTTCGCACCAGGTTGAATTCAAAGGCGAGCAAGGAACCTACTTTGCCGTATGGGCTCCCAATGCCAAATCAGTTTTTGTAATTGGCAATTTTAATTACTGGGAAGCGCGAAACCATAAGCTGAATCCCAGGTGGGATGGATCTGGAATCTGGGAAGGTTTTTTTACGGATATCAAAGTGGGCGAAGCTTACAAATATGCCATTCACTCCAATACTGGCGAACACCTGGAGAAAGCAGACCCTTTTGCCATCTATGCAGAAACACCGCCCAAGACCGCTTCAATCGTGTGGGAAGCTGATTATGAATGGAATGATAAAAAATGGATGAAGAAGCGACAAGCGGAAGCATCAGCACCAAAGCCCTATTCTGTTTATGAGTTGCACTTTGGTTCCTGGAAGAGAAAGTATGACGATGGCAACAGGTCCCTTTCCTATAGGGAAATGGCAATCGAGTTGGTGGATTATGTGAAGGACCTTGGGTTTACTCATGTAGAGTTCCTGCCCATTATGGAGCATCCTTTCTTTGGGTCCTGGGGTTATCAGGTGACGGGATATTTTGCGCCTTCCAGCAGGTATGGAAGTCCTGCCGACTTTAAATACCTGGTGGACGCTTTGCATCAAGCTGGTATAGGCGTCATTTTGGACTGGGTTCCATCTCATTTTCCGGGCGATGCACATGGCTTATTCAAATTTGACGGTACTTACCTTTACGAGCATGAAGATCCCAGGAAGGGATTTCACCCCGATTGGAAGAGCTATATTTTTAATTATGGCAGAGACGAAGTACGATCTGTCCTCATCAGCAATGCTGTTTATTGGCTCGACCAATACCACGTTGATGGACTTCGCGTAGATGCAGTAGCCAGCATGCTCTATCTCGACTATTCCAGAAAGGAAGGGGAGTGGATTCCTAATCAATATGGTGGTCGGGAGAATATCGAGTCCATCGTGTTTTTGAAAGAATTCAATGAGACTGCCTACGGACAGTTTCCGGATATCATCACCATAGCAGAGGAATCCACTGCATGGCCTGGCGTTTCACGCCCCACCTATTTGGGAGGACTGGGCTTCGGTCAAAAATGGATGATGGGTTGGATGCATGATACGCTGCATTACTTTGGCAACGATCCCATTCACCGCAAGTACCATCAAAATGAAATTACATTTAGCATCATGTATGCATTTACAGAAAATTTCATGCTGCCGCTTTCACATGATGAGGTAGTGCACGGTAAAGGTTCGTTAATGGGCCGGATGCCGGGTGATGAATGGAGAAGGTTTGCCAATCTGAGGCTTTTATTTTCTTACATGTTCACCCATCCGGGCACTAAGTTGCTGTTCATGGGAGGGGAGTTTGGGCAAACTTCAGAGTGGAACCATGATCAAAGCCTTGACTGGTATTTGTTGGAACATCACTATCACAAAGGCATTTACAACATCATGAAAGATTTGAATGCCCTTTACAAGAATGAGGAGGCACTCTATTTCTATTCCTTCAGCGACAAGGGTTTTGCCTGGGTCGACTATTCTGACCACCAAAATAGCGTAATTATTTATAAGCGCATGTCCGACAAGAAAGAAGAGACACTGATTGTCATTTGTAATTTTACACCCGAGACAAGGTCAAATTACAGGGTGGGTGTCCCTATTCGCGGAGAATGGAAGGAGATTTTTAATTCAGATAATATGAAGTATGGAGGCAGCGGAGTGCTCAATCAAGGCCTGTTTTTCACTACTCCTGTTAAATATCATGGAAGCGATTATTCAGTCTCCATCACCTTGCCCCCTTTAGGCATCAGCATCCTTAAATTGGAAAGAGAACTGGTCGAGTTTGAGTTGGATGAGTTCTAAATGATTATCGCAATTATCTTCAGTAGCCTTCAATTTGATTAATGGAAAAATTTGTTTGCATACACGGTCATTTTTATCAACCTCCACGAGAGAATGCATGGCTGGAGGTGATTGAAGTGCAGGATTCGGCACATCCTTACCATGATTGGAACGAGCGAATATCTGCAGAGTGCTATGCGCCAAATGCCGCATCCCGTATTCTCGAAAACGGAGTAATTAAAAATATTGTCAACAATTATTCTCAGATCAGTTTCAACTTTGGACCTACGCTTTTGTCGTGGATGCAGGAGAATGACCGTGACACCTATGAGTCAATTCTGGAAGCAGATGAAGTCAGCAGCAAAAGGTTTGGTGGGCATGGTTCGGCTATGGCTCAGGTGTATAATCACATCATCATGCCGCTGGCAACCCGCGAGGAAAAGGAAACACAAATTCTTTGGGGAATCCGCGATTTCGAGTTTCGCTACAACAGAAGACCTGAAGGAATGTGGCTTGCCGAGACTGCCGTGGATACCGAGTCATTGGAACTACTGGCTGAGCATAAAATAAAATTTACGGTATTGGCCCCTCGACAAGCCAAGGCATTTCGAAAAATTGATGCTGCCGAGTGGCATGAAGTAAGCAAAGTAGGTATTAATACCAAAAGGTCTTACCTGATCAATCTCCCCAGCGGCAATTCCATCATTGTATTTTTTTATGATGGTGATGCATCTCAGTCGGTGGCATTTAATGGATTGTTGAATGATGGCGAGAAGTTTGCCAATTCATTGTTGGGAGCAGTGAATATGAGCAATGATGAACCTGAGTTGGTGAATATTGCCACAGATGGTGAAACATACGGTCATCATCATAAGCATGGGGACATGGCATTGGCCTTTTGCCTGGATTCCATTGAACGGGCTAAAAGCATTCGGATCACCAATTACGCAGAATACAGCGCCATGTATCCGCCTCAACATGAGGCCAGCATTCACGAAAACAGCTCCTGGAGTTGTGTGCATGGCGTGGAGCGCTGGAAAAGCGATTGTGGCTGCAATTCCGGGGCTAAGCCCCAATGGCATCAAAAGTGGCGTAAACCCCTCAGGGAGGCCCTGGATTGGCTTAGAAACGAATCTTTTAGGCTATACCGGGAAGAAGCTTCTCAGGTATTAAAGGATCCATTAAAGGCCAGAAACGAGTATATCAACGTAATCCTGAACCGCAATGAGGATACCATTCGAAAGTTTCTGAAAGACCATTGCCAAAAAGTCGTGAGCCCAAACAAGGTGTTTCGCATGATGGAAGCGCAACGAAACACCATGCTGATGTACACCAGTTGTGGATGGTTTTTCGATGAGGTTTCAGGTATAGAAACCATTCAGATTTTGCAGTATGCATGCAGGGCAATACAATTGCTCAACCAAACCTCTGGCAGCGATCTGGAAGCTGAGTTCATAAGCCGGTTAGAGCTTGTGCCCAGCAATGTGCCATCATTGGAAAATGCGGCCAATGTATACCGTAAATTCGTGGCCCCTTCCAAGACCAACCTGCAACGCGTGGGCATGCACTACGCGGTAGCTTCCCTTTTTGAAGAGGATCCTGAGAACTTCCCCATCTTCAACTACACCACTGCCAACGACTTTTTTTCGCGCAAAGTAGCCGGAGAGCAACGTCTGGTTATTGGAATTACAAAAGTTAAATCCAATGTTACTCGTTCAGAAAAGAAGTTCACATTTGCTGTGATCTACATGGGCAAACACAATATCATCGGTAACATTTCGATAGATATGGATCCGGAAAAGTTTGAAAATATGAAGAATGATATTACCCGATCTTTTGATGAGGGAAGATTAGGTGATGTGATTGGTGCCATGCAAATGTACTTTGGGCCTGAGAAATATACCCTTTGGGAATTGTTTAAAGATGAGAAACGCAAAGTACTTGACATGATTACGGAGCAAAGCATGTCTGAACTTGAAACATCGTTACGAAGGGTATATAACAGGGATTACCCATTGGTCAACGCCCTATCCAAAAACGAAATACCTATTCCAAAAGCTTACACCACTACATTTGAGTACATCCTGAATGCTGACCTGATCAATTGCTTTCAGAAAGAAAAGATTAATGTAAAAGAAGTTGAGCGAATTATCAACGAGCTGGTGAAGTGGAACTTAGTCATTGAAGATCCCGGTAAGGTGTCGCGGTTGGCAGGAGAAAGTATCTACAAAGAATTGAAAAGGATTAGTGCTGAACGGGCCAGCATAAAACGCATAGATCGATTGAATAGGCTTTTCCCTTTGCTCAAACAGTTTAAGCTGGATCTAAATTTGAACATGAGCCAGAATATATACTTTGAAATCTCCAGACAAAACGGATCGCAATCGTCAAGTAAAGCGGAGTGGCTTGATCAATTCAAGAAACTGGGGGAGAATTTAGGCGTGAAAGCGAAATGACCTTCCGTGTCAGGCATGAATGCTTTTACGTTCCTCCAGGAATTTCCAAATCAGGCTGCTGGCACCCAGGATAGGGGCGACTTGATTTTGCAAGCCAGAAGGCAATACCTTCACCTTCCCTCTGAAAATAGGCATGAGCGTGGCCTCCATGTGCTTGATCGTTGGCTTGAAAATAAAGTCCCCTGCAAGCGATAGACCGCCAAGCAGAAAAATGGCTTCCGGGTCGGTATGCACTATGGAGTCCGAAAGTTTCATACCGAGAATCCTGCCTGTATACTCAAAAGCTTCAATCGCTACCTTGTCGCCACGAATGGCCGCTTCCGTAATCATTTTAGTTGACAGTTTATCGAAGCTCACACTTCGCAATTCGCTGTCGTCTAAACTGTCAGCTAGAAGTTTATAAACGGTTCTTTTTATACCGGTAGCGGAGACATAGGTCTCGAGACATCCTCGCTTGCCACAGTTGCATTGCCTGCCCACACCCGGATTTACAAAAGTATGCCCTAGTTCACCGGCCATGCCATGCTTTCCGTTCAATACCTCCCCATTAGAAACCAGGCCACTACCAAGACCCGTGCCCAGCGTAATGACAATAAAATCTTTCATGCCCTTGGCTGATCCAAAAATCATTTCTCCTACCGCGGCTGCATTGGCATCGTTGGTCACAAGCACAGGTACATTAAAAATCTTCCTGATGATGCTGGTCAATGGAATAGACCCTTTCCATTTTAGGTTGGGCGCATTCTCAATGGTGCCCGTAAGAAAATTACCGTTAGGGGCACCCACGCCAATCCCCACCAGGGTGTGATTTAATCCCAGGTCGTGCATTCCGTTACGCAATGCCTCTGCGACTTTATCTACGAGATCTTCAATGGTTTCGTATTCCCTGGTTCGCACACGATCGTTGAACAGCACTTTTCCTTTTCTGTTCACGATACCAAACTTTGTGTTGGTTCCGCCAATATCAATTCCGAATGTTATCTCTGTCATCAGATAGAAAGAATTTTAGCAATTCGCATCATTTCTTCGTCAATCTCATGACGACCTTCCATGGATTCGAAAGCGTTGTACACAATTTTATTGTTTCTGATTCCAACCATCACATCAGATTGTCCTTTGAGAAGTCCTTCCACTGCTGCAACGCCCATGCTGCTGGCCAACACCCGGTCGGCATACGAGGGTGACCCTCCACGTTGTTGATGACCCAGGATGGTCACTTTAATATCGAAGTAGTCCGAACGCTCTGCTACTTTACGAGCCAATTCAGTTGCACCCCCCAGCTTAGAGCCTTCTGCGATCACAATCAAGTTTGATTTTTTATTGGTGTCTTCATCTGCCCCCAACTTTTCAAACAACTCGTCAAATGTAATATCATCTTCCGGGATGACGATGGCGGCCGCTCCTCCCGCAATGCCGCTGTTCATGGCAATGTAACCGGAGTTTCTGCCCATAACTTCAATGAAGAAAAGGCGATTGTGAGACAATGCAGTATCTCTTATTTTGTCGAGAGCCTCTACGGCTGTATTCGTAGCGGTATCAAATCCTATGGTGAGGTCCGTTCCGGGAATGTCATTGTCTATCGTACCTGGAATACATACGGATGGGATAGAGTATTCTTTCGACAGGGCATGAAGTCCAGCGAAGGTACCATCACCACCAATGGCAACCAGGCCGTCAATCCCTTCCTTTTTCAAATTATCAAATGCTTTCTTTCTTCCTTCGGGAGTGCGAAATTCCCTGCTTCTGGCTGTTTTTAATATGGTACCTCCCCGTTGCAGAATATTACCCACCGATCGGGCGCCCAGCCTTACGAAGTCGCCTTCAATCATCCCTTCATAACCTTTCATGATGCCCACAATCTCCAGTTTATAGAAGATGGCAGCCCGCACTACGGCTCTGATGGCAGCGTTCATCCCTGGGGCATCCCCACCCGAGGTGAACACACCAATTTTCTTAAATTTTGACGTCATTATAATGGATAAAACAGGCTAAAAATAAGGGAAAAAGGGTGATTTAACAGCTGGAAACATTCATCTCGATTTCAATCGATTGAAATGATTAATGAGGCCGTTTGTAGAGCTGTCGTGTACACTAATCGGGCCAGCTGCCCCCAATTCAGGCAGAATTTTCTTTGCCAGTGCCTTGCCTAATTCTACGCCCCATTGATCAAAACTGAAAATATTCCAAATGACACCCTGCACAAAAATCTTGTGTTCATACATGGCAATCAGACTGCCTAGCGAACGAGGCGTGAGCTTTTGTATAAGAATGCTGTTGGTGGGCTTGTTGCCTTCAAATTCCCTGAAAGGAGCTTGAAACTCAATTTGTCTTTCATTCATGCCATGAGCTTTCAGTTCTGCAGTTACTTCTTCTTTGGTTTTTCCTAGCATCAATGCTTCAGTTTGTGCAAAAAAATTAGACAAGAGCTTATTGTGATGATCGCCAATGGCATTGTGCGTGTCTATAGGAGCAATAAAATCGCATGGGATAATTTGCGTTCCCTGGTGGATCAGCTGATAAAAAGCGTGCTGCCCGTTGGTGCCTGGTTCGCCCCAGATGATTGGTCCTGTGGAATAGGTCACCCGCTCTCCATTTCGGTCAACTGATTTTCCATTGCTTTCCATGTTGCCTTGCTGGAAATAGGCAGCAAACCGGTGCATATATTGGTCGTAGGGGAGGATCGCTTCTGAAGCGGCTCCGAAAAAGTTGGTGTACCAAATTCCAATTAATGCAAGGACAACCGGAATATTTCGATCAAATGGTTCCGATTGAAAATGTTGGTCCATGGCATGCGCACCTTCCAGCAAGCTCACATAGTTCTTATATCCAATGGTACAAGCGATAGATAATCCAATGGCAGACCACAGCGAGTAGCGTCCACCCACCCAATCCCAAAATACAAACATGTTTTCCGGTGCGATTCCAAATGACTTTACGGCTGCTTCGTTGGTGGATACCGCTACAAAATGTTTAGCTACGTTCCCCTGCTGGTTACTTTTTTCCATAAACCATTGCCGTGCACTCATTGCATTGGTCATGGTTTCTTGGGTGGTGAATGTTTTGGAAGCAACAATGAAAAGCGTGGTTTCAGGATTCACTTTTTTCAGGACCTCTGCGAGGTGCGTACCATCGACATTGGATACAAAGTGAGGTCTGATTCTTTGGTGATACGGACGCAAAGCTTCAGTAACCATTAAAGGTCCAAGATCGGATCCACCTATTCCGATATTTACCAAATCGGTTATAGGTTTCCCCGTATAGCCTTTCCAGTTGCCTTCGATTAATTGATTTGAGAACTGTTCCATTTGGTGCAAGACCAGGTTAACCTGTGCCATCACATCCTTGCCTTCTAGCACCACCGGAGTGTTGGATCTGTTGCGAAGGGCGATGTGGAGGACGGATCGATGCTCTGTCTGATTAATGGCTTCCCCATTGAACATGGAGTGGATCGCCTCACCCAGTTTACACTCGTTTGCCAGGCTGACCAGCAGGTCCTTGGTTTCCTGCGTGAGTCGATTTTTGGAAAAGTCAATCAGCATGTCTTCAAAGCTGATTTGAAATTGGCTGAATCGATCCGGGTCTTTGCTGAACAATTCACGCATGTGAACGGATTTCATTCGTTTGAAATGATCAGATAGCTTGGTCCAGGCTTCGGTCGTGGTTGGATTTATATTTTGCATAAATAAAATAACTGTAATTCGACAAATGTATGACCAATATGGAGTTGGTTTATAAACTTTCCTTAAAATATAGGAAGGTCATGTCTTTTGCACCGGCAATGCGATGAGGCCGCGAATCGAAAGCGTAGGACTCCATTGGGGTGTTCCTGACAATTTCAAATTTGGAAATTGATTGAACAATTCTTTCAATGCTAGTTTCCATTGGATTTTAGCAAGCCAGTTGCCTAAGCAAAAGTGAACTCCCGCACCGAAAGCAAGATGATTTTTAGGATTCCTGTCGATGTTAAATTGATCCGGTTGATGAAAAATAACCGGATCGCGATTTGCTGCCGCAAGACTCAGGGTGAGCGTACTGTCCTTGGGTATGTCTACACCCGACAATCGCGTATTATTATTGGCAATGCGACCTGCCAGTTGCACGGGTGACTCGAAACGGAGAATTTCTTCCAAGGCGTAGTCCCATTTTCTGGGATCATGCCTGATTTCATCCAGTTTATTGCTGTCATCCATTAAGTTTAAAACGCCAGAACCAATGAGATTGACCGTAGTCTCTTCTCCTGCCATAAAAAGGAATATCAACATTGAAGCAAGTTCCTTTCTTGTTAAGTTCAGATTCCGTTTTCTGGCCAAAAGAATGATCTTGCTTGTTAGGTCTGTGGATAAGTTGGCTTCCCGGTAATCCAGATAATCGTTGATGTAGTCAATGAATTGATGGGCCGCCTCGTTTATGGTCACCAAAGTTTTGAATGAGGTGTACATATCTAGACAGAGAATCAATTTGGAAGCGATTCTTTTTAGATTATTATAATCTTCTTTGGGCATACCCATGATTTCGGCCATGGTCATTACAGGAAGGGGCATGGCGAATGCGCGCATCAGGTCGAATTCATTTTTTGTGTTGGCCAGTAGAATATGAATATTTTGAGTAATAATGGATGTCACATTGCGATCATCCCATGCATCCATCAACAATTTACGGATAACTGTATGTTCCGGTTCATTCATCAGCACAACAAAAGATCGCATGGCATCGGTTATCCCCGACAAATTCTCTGATTTGCTTTCCAGGTATTGTACTTGCCGGGAAATCCATTCGTACCTGTTTCCAACCCTGAAATTTTTAGCATCCAGCAAAACAGATTTAACTTCCTCATAGCCAGTTATAACAAAATCACCACTTTGGGATTGGAAAACAGGAGCATGGGCGCGCAGCCTGTGATACATTGGGTAAGGATTTCCAAAATTCTCTTCAGCGAACGGATCCCAAAGTGGCATCATCGGTTAATAAGGGGTTCAACATGCCGGGCAAAGCTGGCTATCGTGGGATGGTCATAAAACATGAGCGGGTTCAATTTGACTTTGAAGGTGTTCTCAAGCTGATCCAGCACGTAGATTGAGTTGATTGAATCCAACCCAAAAGAGCTAAAGTGCATTTCCGGGTTAATTTTTTCTACGTTTAGCCTGGTTTCCTCTGCAATTAATTCTTGCATGGTGAACACGATTTCCTCTAGTGTGAATGATTTATTCATGTTTCCCTAAATCTCTCATTTAAATACAACATCCGGCAATCTTGCCTCCTAATTTTTCCACTTGTTGTTTTGGGAATGTCACCCTGCGGTACCAGCACGATTTCGTTAACGGTAATTCCAAAATTATCGAATACAGCTTCTCGGATGCTATTTCGTATGAGTCCAGGATTACAGTGCAGCCATCTGGACTTGATAATCTCGACCACAATCACCGCATGCTCGCGGTCGTCTGCTTCGATGGAAAATGCGGCACATCCCGTTTTGTGAATATCCCCGTGGGATAAAGCAGATACATATTCAATGTCTTCAGCAAAATATTGGATGCCATTGAGGATCAGGGTGTCTTTCAGTCGTCCAACTACAACGAGTTCTCCTTCCAGCAGTTTTCCTAAATCACCGGTTTTCAAGTAATGAGATTGCTTTCCGTTTTCTATAAGAGTGATCATCGTAGAGGCCGTACTTTCTTCATCATTGTAGTATCCGCTCGAGATGGTTTTGCCACTTAGTACAATTTCCCCCATTTGACCCTCGCCCAGCATTTCACCTGAATGGGGGTCGATGATCCTCAATTGAATTCCCTCAATGGGTTTTCCTAAAAAGACATATTCCTGGAGAAGCGTTGAGGTTTGTTCAGTATGGTATCTTAATTCCTCACTTCGTTTTTTACAGGTAACCATAAGTGTGGCCTCAGCCAGTCCATAACCTGGGGTAAATAAACTGGACTTAAATCCAGCAGCATCAAAATGGGCAGCAAATCGCTCCAATGTTCTTTTTCGTACTGGTTCCGCACTTACATAAATGTGCGATAAACTGCTGAGATCAAGTTGAACCGCATCTTGCTTTGGAATTCTGTCAACGCATAAGTCGAGGATAAAGTTAGGTCCTCCGGTGTGTGTAACCCTGTGTTGGTCGATGGCTTCCAGCCAACGAGCCGGGCGTGAAACAACAAGGTAGGGTGAACAAATAATTGATTTACATTGATTAAAAATAGGGGTGAGGAGCCCATCTATCAAACCCATGTCGTGGTAGTGTGGCAGCCAGGAAAAGCAAATGCTTTGATCATCGAGTCCGAAATGGTTTTTTATTGCTTTTAAATTATGCCAAAGGTTGTCGAAGCTGATCATTACCCCTTTCGGGAATGCTGTGCTACCTGAAGTATATTGGATAATAGCCAATGTGTTTTCAATTTTTTGAATTGAGAATGGTTCCTTCAAGGCGGGTAATTGATCGACTTCGATTATGTCAGGAAGCGATTCTTCATCCTTTGGAAGCAACGCTTTAATTCTTTCTGTCAGGTGAGAAGTGGTGAGAATGTATTTCGGATTGGAGTGATGAAGAAAATGCTGAAACATCGGCTTCGTCCTGGGCTTTGGAATGGAAATGGGAATAGCAGTCGTATTGGAATAAAAGCAACCCAAAAGTGCTTGACTAAAAGCAAACCCAGGATCAAAAATCAACAGCGCATTAGTGAGATGGAGGTTCCGCGAAGAGATTGCCTGGGCAACTGCCATAGACCTGGCCCATAATTCGCCCTTGGTCAAAGTCAAATCCTGCCCCTGCGTTGCCTGCAAAAGATAGGCAACCTCATGCGGATTGCTCCTTAAATGTTTTTCGAAAAGGGCCAGCAAAGCTGGCGTATGCGTCTCTATCTTGTTCAAATTAGCGAGTCAACTGCAATCTCAGGTTAAATTTGCGACAAATTAAAATGGTCATCCAAAAGATCTTTTGTGAAAATTATAAGATTTCGTCAACTTTTAACCCAGCTTAGGGTTTTATTTGTAGTGATGAGAAAGCCTGCCTTCATTTTGTTAATATTCCTGTTGGCTTGCACGGAAAGCAAGGAGTCTAAGGTTCAAAAATTTCTATTGAAGGGCAACGCAGAGATTCATAATAAAAATTTTGATCAGGGGATCGTCTATTTTAAAGAAGCCATTAAAATTGATTCTTGCTTCACGGATGCACTCAATAATTTGGGGACTGCATTTTTCAAGCAAGGCAGGTATGAACAGGCACTAGAAAATTATCAGCGCGCCATTGACTGTAACCCGGATTTTACAAATGCCTATTTCAACAGGGCCAATACTTTTTATGCGCTTAAGGAATATTTCAATGCCCTTGAAGACCTTAACAAGCTAGCTGCAATCCATCCGGATACAGCCATTCTCCCTTTCACCAAAGGCTTGATACACACAAAGCTTAGAAATTTTGATCTTGCCCGGCTCGAATTCGAAAAGGCACTTGCCATGGACGATTCCAATGTGGAGTATTTGGTAAACCTGGCCAATGTAAAGTATTATTTGAAGGATTATGACCATGCGATCAATGACCTGAAGCAGGCAGAAGGTATGAACCGGATGGAACCCAACATCTATAATACACGGGCACTCATTGCCATTGAACAGAACAATGTAGATGAAGCACTCGAAAGTATTAATAAGGCATTGAGCCTAAATCCAAACGAGCCGTACTTCACCAACAATCGCGGCTTTATTTATTTGATGATGAATGAATTGGATAAGGCTGAATTGGATATCAACAATAGTATATCTGCTGATCCTGAAAATGGATGGGCCTACCGCAACAAAGGAATTTTCTACCTGATGAAAGGAGATTATAAAAATGCGGAGCGGTTGCTCACACAGGCCCTGGCAATGGATTCATTTATTGATAAAATTCATTTTTACCTGGGTATGGCCTATCTGAAAACAGGAAAGCAATCCATGGCCTGCCAGGAATTTGAATTGTCAGAAGCCGCAGGAGACGCCATGCTCACTACGGCACTTTTAAAACTGTGTCGATGATCGATTTTGAAAATCTAATTGATCGATTGGAGCAGCGGCTAAAGTTTCCCTTGCCCGGGCCGCAGGCTCATGAAAAAATGAGGGCTATCCCTGTGGGGAATAAGTTTCCCCGTTTCGAGCACAAACAACCTCCGAAGCCCGGTAGTGTATTAATTGTCCTGTACCCCGATCAGGATAAAATCTTATTTCCACTCATCAAGCGGCCGGATTACT
>CAYNCP010000029.1:0-47550 GCA_964395905.1 uncultured Ohtaekwangia sp. | reverse complement strand
CCGAACGAGTGGTCTGGTATTTAGGAATGGAGCTAAAGGCACTTGGCCACCGGGTCACCTATTTGGTCAATGAAGGATCGACTTGTCATTTTGCCCCAGTCTTATTCATTGATAAAAATAAGACAATTGAAGAACAGGTACCTCCTGATGTTGATATTGTTCATTTTCATTACGTGAATCCGGAGACGATAAGTAAGCCAAGCATCATTACAATGCACGTCAACGATAGTCATTTAGGGCCTCTTGACAGGAACACTGTGTTTATTTCGAGGAATCAGGCTGAGCGGTTTGGGTCTCAAACTTACGTGCACAATGGATTGTATTGGGATGACTATGGTCTCACCGCCTTAGACACCAGGCGAAAAGCATTTCATTTTTTAGGGAACGCAGCCTGGCGAGTAAAGAATGTGCAAGGTGCCATCGACATCATTAAATTAACCAGGCATGAGCGGTTGAATGTACTGGGCGGCCGAAGACTGAATATCAAGATGGGCTTCAGACTCACGCTGAGTCCTCGCATTTCATTCTATGGAATGGTGGGAGGTGAAGACAAAAACAGATTGCTTCGTTCTTCCAAAGGATTAATTTTTCCTGTAAGATGGCACGAACCTTTTGGGTTGGCTATCATCGAAAGTCTATACCACGGCTGCCCGGTTTTTGGCACACCCTATGGCTCACTTCCCGAATTGGTACCTGAGGAGGTTGGGTTTCTCAGCGATCGCAAAAGCATGATTGCTGAAGCAGTCCAATATAATTTTTATTCACCCAAGACTTGTCATTCCTATGCTGTAGAGGAATTCAATTCGAGAAAAATGACACTGCGATACGTAGAGCAATACATGAAGGTGTTGAATGGAAATTATTTAAATGCTGTTGCTCCGGAGTTTATTAAAACACAGTCAAAGGGAATGTTACCTTTCTATGATTGAAAAAGGATTACTTGCAAGTGTCAGTTTCCTCGCTGTCGGAGTGCCTCAAACACAACTACGGCAGCTGCAACAGAGACATTCATGGAATCTATTTTCCCTCGCATGGGAATAAGTATGTTGGCATCAGCATTGCTAATCCAAATGTCACTAAGCCCTTGAGCCTCACTGCCCATTGCAATAGCGCAGGGCTGTTGGTATGAAACATCAGTATATCTGGATGCCCCGGAGAGGTAAGTGCAGAAAAGTTTTAGTCCATTCTCCTTCAGCCAGGTGATGGTCTCTTCAGATGATGCACTCGAAATTTGATTTGTAAATACGCAGCCAATGCTTGACCTGATAACATTAGGATTGTAGAAATCGGTTTGTGGATCGCAACAGATCACAGCATCAATGCCGGCAGCATCTGCCGTTCTGAGGATCGCTCCCAGATTGCCAGGTTTTTCAACACCTTCTAAAATAAGAAGCAGGGGATTGTCGCTTAATTGAATCTGATTGAGTTGATTTTGTTTTTTCTGTGCAATCGCTATCACCCCACTTGTAGATTCCCGGTAGGCTATTTTATTGAACACAGTTTGATTTACAGGAGTGAGTATACGCTCTTCCAGGCCTAACGCTGCAACCTCGTCAGGATCAGTAGTATCTTCGCAATAGTACACGCTGTCAACTGAGTAATTTGCTGTGATTGCCAGGGCCAATTCCCTAAGCCCTTCGATAACAAATTGATTGTGCTGCTTTCTCTCTCTCACCTTGTCAAGTGAAAGCAGATGCTTGATCCTGGGATTTTGAACACTCGTAATTCTACTATTCATTGATATGGATTCGAAGCTAAATTTAATGGAAATACGTTGACAGTGATGCAAAGGTGAGTTCAGTTTGCTTGTTACTTTGCTGAAACACCAATACCTTTCGTTCATGCAAACTTGTTTTCCTTCCGGTTGGACGGCCTATGAGCTTATTGATTCTGGCAACTTTGAAAAGTTGGAGCGTTTTGGAGAGTACATTTTAATAAGGCCGGAACCTCAAGCTTTATGGCAACCCGTTTTACCAATGGATGAATGGCAGAAAATGGCCGATGCGCACTTTCGCAGAGAGCAAAGAGAAAATTATCGTTTTGGGGAAGATGCAAAAGGGGGTTGGAAAAAGCATACCAAGATGCCTGACTCCTGGCAATTGAGATATGTCCACCATGATTTGAAACTCGTACTGCGCCTGGCCCTTACCGGGTTTGGCCATGTGGGTATTTTTCCGGAACAGGCCAACAACTGGGACTTTATCTATGATACGGTTAAATCCTGGAAGGGGAATCCAGGCAAGGTACTGAACCTTTTTGCTTATACAGGAGCTGCTTCTGTGGTAGCACGTATGGCTGGTGCCGAAGTGACGCACGTTGACGCCTCTCGCCCAGGTTTGAACTGGGCCAATCAGAACATGCAATTAAATCATCAACAGGACATAAGATGGGTATATGAAGATGCACTGAAGTTTGTAAAACGCGAAGTAAAAAGAGGCAACACCTACAATGGCATTATCATGGATCCGCCACCTTATGGTCGCGGACCGGATGGAGAAAAGTGGATGCTTCAGGACAAGCTTAATGAGCTTGTCCAATTAAGCAACCAGCTTCTTTTAGGTAAACACAGATTCTTTATCTTAAGCATGTATGCGGCCGGACTCTCGGCTCAGGTAGGACGTAACGTGGTCGCACAACATTTCAAAACTGAAAAGCCAGACTTTGGGGAATTTCACCTGTACGCTCAATCGGGCAATCATTTGCCCATGGGAACCTTTTTGCGGTTTCGTAGTTAAAAAAATAGGAGTATTTGCAGCCATTATAAGTTGCGTTTAATAGCGAAATGCAATGACAATTTTGGGATTAAGCCTATCTTTGCGGCCTTAATTACAAATTGGGAGGATTTTAGCCGTTTATGGACGTTAACAAAATTAGAAATATTGCCATTATTGCCCACGTAGACCACGGCAAGACAACTTTGGTAGATAAATTATTGCACGCTGGCCACCTTTTTAAAGATCATGAAAAGCCTGGTGAATTGATCATGGACAGCAATGATCTGGAGCGTGAACGCGGAATCACGATTTTGGCTAAAAACGTTTCCGTTCGCTATAAGGATTATAAAATTAATGTAATTGATACCCCTGGCCACAGTGACTTTGGTGGTGAAGTGGAGCGCGTATTGAACATGGCCGATGGGTGCCTATTACTGGTGGATGCATTTGAAGGACCAATGCCTCAAACCCGTTTTGTATTACAAAAAGCCCTCGAACTGGGCTTAAAGCCCATCGTGGTAATCAATAAAGTAGATAAGAAAAACTGCACCCCTGATGAAGTGCATGAATCGGTTTTTGACCTCATGTTCTCCTTAGATGCCACAGAAGATCAATTGGACTTTCCAACCTTTTATGGTTCGGCCAAACAAGGCTGGATGAGCAGCGACTGGAGAAAACCAACAGCAGATATTGTTGCGCTTTTGGAAGGAATTGTTGAGCATATCCCGGCACCAAAAGTAGAGGAGGGAGCAACTCAGATGATGATTACCTCTTTGGAGTACTCTTCTTATATAGGACGGGTAGCTATTGGGCGTGTGCATCGTGGTGAGCTAAAGCCTGGCCAGCCAATTGCTTTGGTAAAACGCGATAAGGCATCAGTGGTTAAAAGCAGAATAAAAGAACTCTATATTTTCGAAGGATTTGATAAAAAGAAAGTAGAGTTAGTGAAAGCAGGAGAGATTGCCGCCATTGTAGGATTGGAGGGTTTTGAAATTGGCGACACTGTTGCACACATTGATAATCCTGAACCGTTGAAAAGTATTGCGATCGATGAGCCTACCATGAGTATGCTTTTCACGATCAACAATTCACCTTTTTATGGCAAAGAAGGGAAATTTGTAACCTCTCGTCATATCAAAGACAGATTATATAAAGAGTTGGAAAAGAACCTGGCCATGAGATTGGGAGAAACAAACTCTGCAGACAGCTTTATAGTCTATGGTAGAGGAGTACTGCACTTATCGGTGCTGATTGAAACCATGCGCAGAGAAGGATATGAATTGCAAATAGGTCAGCCCCAGGTAATATTTAAGGAGATTGATGGTATGAAGTGCGAGCCTATGGAGGAACTCACTATTGATTTGCCCGAAGATGTTTCCGGGAAAGCCATTGAGGTGGTGTCGATTCGCAAGGGAGAAATGATTAACATGGAGCCAAAGGCTGATCGCATGATCCTAAAGTTTATCATGCCTTCCAGGGGGATCATTGGCTTAAGAAGTTACTTACTTAACGTAACAGCCGGTGAAGCGGTAGTTACACATCGATTTAAGGAATATCAACCTTACAAAGGATCGATACCTGGACGGATCAACGGATCGTTGATCAGTATGGAGCAAGGTGAAGCTATTCCATATAGCCTACACAATCTGCAAGACCGTGGTAAGTTTTTTATAGATCCAAGCGATCCCGTTTATGAAGGTCAGGTGATTGGTGAACATAGCCGCAGTGGAGATTTGGTAGTGAACGTAACCAAAACCAAAAAACTCAGTAACGTTCGTGCTTCGGGGTCCGATGAAAAAATGAAAATAGCTCCTGCCATCAAATTCACACTGGAAGAAGCACTTGAATACATTCAATCTGATGAGTATGTTGAAGTGACTCCCAAATCAATACGACTTAGAAAAGTTTATCTCAACGAAAACGATCGCAAGCGGGAGAGAAACAAGGTAGCCACTAATGTATAAAGGTTATATCCTTTTGTTCTTAATAGTCTTTACCACTGGTTTGATCTTTGGTCAGGATCCAAAATGGAAAAAATGGGAGATTGAAGCTGACACCTTGATGAACCGACAAGATTATGTTGGCGCAATTAAGTTGTTTTCAAAGGTTATTAAAACTTCCAAGCTTAACGATAAAGGTGCCTATCCCTCCGTTTACAAGAGAGCAGTTTGTTATTATTCAATTGAAAAATATGACGAAGCGCTGAAGGATGTAGCCATTTTTATGGTGGAGTATCCATCTTTATTTCAGGCCCATATGCTCAAAGCATTTATTTATCGAGAGACTGACGACACAGAAAATCAGTTGACCTCTTTGAATGAAGCTTTAAACATACAGCCCGGAGTTCCAGGCTTGATTAAATGGCGGTCGGGATTGTACCTGGATCAGGGAGAATACCAAAAAGTGAAGGAGGATCTACTGTATGTCAAGGCCATCCAGGACGACCCCGAAGTGGAAATGTATCTGGGTTTTGCCTATTACAATCTCCAGCAGGTGGACAGTGCGTTGGTGTCCCTCAATAAAGCTATAGAAATGGATCCGACTTTTATCCCGGCCTATCTCTACGGGGGCTCCTTCAGTTTGCAGGAAAGTAACAACGAGCTGGCTTTGAAGTACCTGGATGTAGCCTTGCGGCTGGAACCTGATAATACCACAGCTTTGTTTTACAAGGGCATAGCGTTGGTGGAGTTGGAGCGCGTTGATGAAGCCTGTCGCTTTTTGGCAAAGGCTTTTTATGACGGAGAAGATGATGCCGGTGATTACCTCAAGGAGTATTGCTACAAGCTGATTAAGTAATAGAAATTGTAGTCGTTGTGTCTTATACTTTTGTATTGGGTTTATCGTTTAATACTTGATTATGAGAAGCTGGTTATTGTTAGTAGTAATTGGACTTGTGGTGGGCTTGTATGGGTGTGAACCTTCACCCAGTACTGAAGAACTCACTCGGGACTTGTTTGTGCAAACAGACTTTGATGGTACGATTGATTTTAAGTCATACAATACCTATACCTTTCCGCTCGATACGCTGGGCTGGGTTTCCAATAATACGAGTGATACGCTTATCCTCTCTGATTACGCTAAAAAGGTAACGGCAGAAATAAAACTAAACATGGACTCACGTAGGTACACTTACGTAGCTGCTGACCAGAATCCCGACCTGGGCATCAATGCCTTTGTGGTAAGCGATTTCAACGTTTTTCAGACGATTCGTTACCCCACCTATTTCGGAGGATACTATTCTCCCTACTATGGATATTATTATCCCATTGTCAATACATATATTTCAAATTCCGCAGTGTTGATTCTTCAGCTGGTGGATTTTAATAGGCTTACTCCCCAAAGTCAGTTTAAAGTGATATGGACCTGTTATATTGGAGACCTATTTGCAACACCAAATCCAACATCCAAGTCGGTGGAGGCAGTAGCACAGGCATTTGCCCAAACTCAAAGTATCGGCAAATGATAACGAGAATCACGATAGCGGTTATTATGATTTTAGGGACCTGCGGCTCAGGCCACGGTCAATACTATGACAAAACCTATTCGATTGCACTGGATATTAATGCCCCACTATCCAATACAGATTATGTAAGTCAAATATCGGCCCGTGGACTTAGAATTGGATATAGGGAAATGATCAACGATCACTTTTTTGCCGGCTTTGATTTTAACAATTCGAGCTATACGAAATACAAAGCAAGGCGTACCTATTCGAGCGCAACGGGTGCCGTTACTACAGACTTATTCAACTACACCTATAATTACGGAATTACACTTAGTGGTGAATATTATTTTAAAGTGGAGCAGCGCTTCATGCCATATGCTGGCATCGGCTTAGGTGCATCATACATCAAATACAAACAGTTTTTCAATGTGTATTCCAATCAAAGCGACTCATGGGGGGTCTTGGTGAGACCTCAGGCGGGCGTGCAAATCAGATTAAAAGACGAATCAAAATGGGCTTTTCAGGCAGCTCTGCATTACGATTACTCATCGGCAAAGAATAAGGATTTTGAGCTTGGCTCGTTTAGCTCGATTGGAATTAATGTCGGGATAATAATGCTTAGCTGGTAATCTACTTGCCTTATCAGTTAATCCGCACCCATGCTTGTTCTCTGACCGGATCGGCTTATTTTTGCAGCTATGTCAGAGCAAATTCTTATCCTGGATTTCGGTTCTCAATATACCCAGCTCATAGCTCGGAGGGTGAGGGAGCTAAACGTGTATTGTGAAATACATCCCTTCAATAAAGTACCCCCGATTTCTGATCAGGTAAAAGGCGTAATACTCTCTGGCAGCCCATGTTCCGTAAGAGATGTAGGCGCTCCCGATGTCGATCTGAATGTATTTGGCGATATTCCAGTGCTCGGTGTTTGTTACGGTGCGCAGCTGATGGCGCACAAAAGTGGTGGAGAGGTAAAGCCTTCACAAATGCGTGAGTATGGAAGAGCGCGACTTTCAAAAGTGGATCATCATAATAATTTATTGAAGGAGATATCACAAGACTCGCAAGTGTGGATGTCACATGCGGATACTATAGCCTCTCTTTCGGATGAGTATGAAGTAGTGGCAAGCACCAATACTGTAAAAATTGCAGCCTTTGTTCATAAGGAAAAAAATCATTTCGCCATTCAATTTCACCCGGAAGTAACGCATACGACTGAAGGCAAAAACCTGCTGAGGAATTTTGTAGTGCACATTTGTGGTTGCGCGCAAGACTGGACACCTGATCAGTTTGTAGAGGCAACCATAGCAGACCTCAAGATGAAATTAGGCAACGATAAAGTGGTGATGGCTTTATCAGGAGGAGTAGACAGTACTGTGGCTGCTTCGCTTATCCATAAATCCATAGGCAAAAATTTGTTTTGCATTTTTGTGGATAATGGATTACTCCGCAAGAATGAATTTGACCAGGTACTGGACTCTTATAAGGGGATGGGCCTGAATATTAAAGGTGTAGATGCCAAGGATAGATTCTATGCCGCACTCAGCGGCCTATCCGAACCTGAAGCCAAGCGCAAAGCCATTGGAAAAACATTTATCGATGTTTTTGACGAGGAAGCACATCGAATTTCTGATGTATCCTGGTTAGGTCAGGGCACCATTTATCCGGATGTCATTGAGTCTGTGTCAGTAAATGGCCCTTCGGTTACCATCAAGTCTCATCATAACGTAGGCGGATTGCCGGAAAAGATGAAGATGAAAGTGGTAGAGCCGCTCAACACACTTTTCAAAGATGAAGTCCGTTTGGTGGGTAAAACATTGGAAATTGATCCTGCCATTTTGGGACGACACCCGTTTCCGGGCCCCGGATTGGGGATAAGAATTTTGGGTGAAATAACTGCAGAGAAGGTACGGATATTGCAAGAGGTTGATCATATCTTCATCCAGGGGCTTAAGGACAATAAACTTTATGACCAGGTTTGGCAGGCAGGAGCTATGCTGTTGCCAGTTCAATCGGTAGGCGTAATGGGAGATGAACGGACCTATGAAAGTGTGGTTGCCTTGCGTGCTGTGATTAGCGTTGATGGCATGACCGCTGACTGGTCTCATTTACCTTACGAATTCTTAAGTGAGGTTTCCTCTTCGATTATAAACAGTGTGAAGGGTGTCAATAGGGTAGTTTATGATATTAGTTCAAAACCACCAGCCACGATAGAGTGGGAGTAAGCGAACAAGTTTAAAACCAATGCGGGTACATAAAATACTTCTTCTTGTGTTGTCGTTGTTTGTCCTGACCAGTTCAATGCATGCTCAGGATTATAAAAGACAATATAAAACAGCCAGGGAGTTTTTTGATGAGGGTAGTTATGGACTGGCCATGGAGGCTTTCAAGCCCGTGATTGTTTATGACAAGAACAATCCCTACGTAGAATATGCATCTTTCTTTTACGCACTTTCTGCATATCATCAAAATTTTACAGCTGTCGCCAAGGATATGCTTCTTCAAATAAAGGAGCTTTATCCATACTGGAATCAAAATGATGAAGTAAATTATTGGCTGGCCAAAATTTATTTTGACCAGCGACAATACTTTCAGGCCATGCAAGTGCTTAGACAATCACCTTACCTGACCACCCAGGAGAACGTTATGCAAATGAAAGCACATTACTTGAAGGAAATCGAAGATGTTGAAACCCTTCGCATGATGTGGGAAGAGTATCCGGATGATAAAACAGTGGGTAAGGCACTAGCCATTGCCATTTCCAAGCAACCTTTCCTGGAACAAGACGCTAAAATATTGGATTCACTGGTTATTGAGTTTGGATTAGACAGGAAGGAGTTTACTGCAGCGCTTAAGCCAATCAATGTGTTTAAGGATGAGTACGCGGTTGCGCTGATGTTTCCATTTCTCTCTAAAACATTAGAGCCCACTACCAGCACAAAGGTAAATCAAAGCGTATTGGATTTATATCAAGGCATCAGAATGGCGGTTGATACACTTGGGAAAATAGGGATCAAAATCGATTTAAGATCCTATGATACCGAAAGAAGTCAAACAGCTACCAGTGCTTTGTTGGAACTTGAAGAACTAAAAGCAGCTGATCTTATTGTTGGGCCATTGTTTCAAAACCAGGTTAAGATGGTTCAGGAATTTTCTATCAACAATAAGATCAACATGATCAGCCCGGTATCTAATAATACTGACTTTATTGGCGAAAATCCATTTGGCCTGTTGCTGCAACCCAATAGCGAAACAATTGGCGCTCGTTCGGCTGAATGGATTGCAGGGCATATCCGCAATAAGCACTGTATGGTATTTTACGGAGAAGCACCAAAGGACACCGTGACGGCAAAAAGTTTTTTAAGTAAAGCTGAAGAGTTGGGATTGGTAATTGTCCATCAAGAAAAAGTGTCAAAAGAGAGGAGCAGTGAAGTTTTTAATAAGCTGGCCACACCGGTGGAGTACGATGAATTTAAAAATCCAATACAGTTTGAATTGAGAACGGACAGTATAGGGAGCGTGTTCGTGGCTTCGGATGATCCGTTGATTTATACCAAAGTGATCAGTGCGGTGGATACGCGGGGAGATTCTGTAATCATTGTGGGTAACGAAACCTGGCTCAACAATGCTGCAGCAAACTTCCAAACTTACGAAAGATTGCACCTTACCATGGCAGCACCCACCTTTACGCAACCTGCCAACCCAAATTATGTCAATTTCAGGAAACGGTACCTCGAGGTTCATGGATCATTGCCCAGTGAATTATCAAAAATTGGATTTGAGTTTATGTGGCACATCGGTCACGCGTTGAAAAAGCATGGGGTTTACTTTCAAGATGGTATCAGGCAAGAAGGATATACTCCGGGCTACTTTTTTAAGGGATATGATTTTAGTGACGGTCGCACCAGCAAGTATGTCCCTTTTATTCATTTTGAAGGCGGAGAGCTGGTATTCTCAAGATAACCCTATAGGTAATTCAGCTGAATGAATGAAATTCTTACACATCAGGGTTCCATTCACACCTTTTTAACTATTTTACGCAGTTGAGCTATTGAAATATGAGCTCAAAAGCGGAATTATGAAGGGAAATGCCCGTTTTTGTTACCTTTATACCTTTGACATGATGGTCATGAGGATATTTTTTGCAGTTGTATTGCTCTTACTGGCGCACGTAACGACCTCCCAGGCACAGGGGGAAAGGAGGGATATGACAGCAGTGACATTTGAAGAATTGTATGATGAACCATACAGTGTCAATAGACTTTTTGTTGGATTCCAGCCGCTCTATGGAGAGTCTTTTGCTACCAATGTAAATGCTGGATTTGGAATAGAAGCAACCTACTACTATCAGGATAAGGCTGATTTTAAAGTTCATTTTAGAAAGCCTTACAGCAGCAGTTTTTATGATTTGAACAGAGATCTTGCCGATAAAAATGCGTCCACAGCGGGTATCCCCCGATCGTTTAGTTACATCGAATTTGGAGGCACTTATCATTTTAAGGATGTCGAGGAAACATCGAAAACTAAAATGGTATTGTACAAGAGCAGTTATAAAGGAAATAAATGGGCGGGGCGTGTGCCGCTAACAGCCGAAGTGCCCGCGAAGGTAAGGAAAATATACGGAGGAAGACTGGGCGGAATCATATGGAATACTACGGGAGACCTGAACCGGGTGATGGAAAAGCAGGAACTCACGTATGCTGACTTCACCACTTCGGAAGGTAATCCATTGCCAGCCACTTTCGTGGATAACCTGGGACGTACCCAAGACGTGCGCGTATTTAGCAATTTATCCACAGCCGGATTATACCTTGGTGGATCAATTTCCTGGTTTCGAAACGTTGCGGTGAGCTTCGACAATTATGAATCAGCTGTTGACGATGGTATGTTGACACTATTCTTTGATGTTTTAGTATCCCCAGCATTGAATTTGGATCCTGTTAAATATTTGGGAGAAGAATATTCCACCGATGCAGTTGAAACCAGTATGCTTGGCTTTAGGTTGGGAATTGACGGAAAGTTCAATCGTACACTAAGTTGGTCTTACGGAGGAGAGCTTGGTTATCGCCCCAGCTTTCAGGGCCGGGGTTTCTTTGCCATGTTTAAAATCAGCTTTCCTGTTTTTGGAACCAACCTTGATTATAAGGTAGAATCCTTCGGGAAATAAGATATCCTGATGCCCAGGGATATTCTCATTATAAATATAAAAGGACTTGTTCAAGTTCGGGAAAGCACACCCTCAGTGCTGGCTGGTGAGGCCATGGCTGAATTACCTGTGATTGATAATGCATATCTGGCTATTGAGAATGGGATAATCGTGGATTACGGTTCGATGTCTTCTTTAAATAATCCAGTCGCAACGCAAACGATAGATGCCCAGGACCGGTTTGTGTTTCCCTCTTTTGTTGATTCTCATACTCATTTGGTTTTTGCATCCAGTCGTGAAGAAGAGTTTGTAATGAAGATTAAAGGTGCCAGCTATGCAGAAATCGCTGCAAAAGGCGGAGGTATCCTCAACTCGGCACAAAAACTGCAAAGGATGTCAGAAGATGAATTGTACGAAAGATCACTGGTCAGGGCTAATGAAATCATAAAAACAGGAACCGGAGCAGTTGAGATCAAAAGCGGTTATGGCTTAACGTTGAAAGATGAACTCAAAATGCTGCGCGTTGCCAGGAGAATAGGAGAGGAGACGCCACTAAAAGTAAAGACAACTTTCCTTGGAGCCCATGCCGTACCCAAAGCCTATTCAAAAGCAGACTATTTAAAACTGGTAATCAACAATATGGTTCCTGCGGTGGCGGAAGAGTCACTGGCCGATTACATCGATGTATTTTGCGAAGAGGGATTTTTTAGTCCGGATGAGACGGAACAGGTTTGTGAGGCGGGAAAAAAATATGGCATGCGCGCACGCATTCATGCCAACCAGTTGCACCGGTCCGGTGGAGTACAGGTGGGGGTGAAAGTCAACGCGATCAGTGTTGACCATCTTGAAAATATAGGGCAGGAAGAAATTGATGCATTGACGAACGGCAACACCATTCCAACGGCATTGCCGGGAGCAGCATTTTTTTTAAACCTGACATTTCCACCGGCAAGAGAGATCATCAGAGCCGGTTTGCCGCTAGCGATAGCCTCAGACTATAACCCTGGAAGTGCTCCATCCGGTAATATGTCTTTAATGGTTGCATTGGCATGTATCAAAATGAGGATGACACCTGAAGAGGCATTTAATGCGGCTACTATCAACACGGCTGCGGCTTTGGAAATTCTGGAAGGATATGGAAGTATTACCAGGGGAAAAGTTGCTAATGTCTTTATAACGAAAAAAATTCCTTCACTTTCATATTTGCCGTATAGCTTCGGAAGCCAACTTGTGGAACAGGTGATTCTGAACGGAAAAATTATCCCTTAAGGCCGAACTACGGATACCGACAAAGTCACCTTGATTTTTAGACTATCCGCCACAGAGCAGTATTTCTCTAACGACAATTTGGCAACTTTTTCAAGCTCCTCCTCAGTAACATCCGGTGAGGTGATTTTATAGTGACAATGAATTTTAGTGAAGGATCTGGGATGCTCGTTTCTTCGTTCACCATCGGTTGTTATTACAAAGTCAATAATCGTTTTTCTTCTCTTCTTGAGCATGATGGTAGTGTCAACCGCTCCGCACCCTCCAACAGCCGACAACAGTAACTCAACCGGAGATTGGCTTTGCTTTAACTCCGGTTTACGCATATCTATGGTCACTTCATGACCTAGCTCATTGGCGCTAACATAAACTTCGTCCTCTATCATGCGGGTTACACTTTTCATAGGCATATCATTAATTCGCTTTAATTTAATTATTATTGTTAGATGCAACTAACTGAAAGTCTCAAAACATTGATCCGTGATGTTCCTGATTTTCCAAAGCCTGGAATTATTTTCAAAGACATCACGCCATTGCTTGAAGATCCAAATGTAATAAAGCAAGTAGTTGTGGCGATGGCCGCCTACAGTCTGCACAATAAAGTAGATGCTGTCGCGGCCATCGAAGCGCGTGGGTTTCTTTTTGGATTTTTATTAGCCCAGGAATTGGGTGTGCCTTTTATACCGGTGCGTAAGGAAGGAAAGCTTCCATATCGAAAAATAACCCAATCATATACGCTGGAATATGGATCGGCCGTGATTGAAATGCATGAGGATGCAGTTCAGCCAGGCTGGAAAGTAGTCATTCACGATGACCTACTGGCTACTGGGGGCACGGCCAATGCAGCAGGCCAATTGATTGAAAGGTTAGGGGGAGAAGTGGCTGGCTTTAGTTTTATTGTCAATCTTCCATTTTTGGGCGGGTCAGCCTTGTTGCAAAAACAATTCAATCTTCAACCACGTTACTTAATTCAGTATTAATTCAATAACTTTTGTATTACTTTTATGTTATAAGTCTGTGATTGATTTAAAAAGAATACCCATTTTTCCCCTGAACATTTTTCCCCTGCCGGGAGAAATGGTACCCCTGCATATTTTTGAGCCACGTTACCGACAGCTGCTGGAGGATGCAGAAAAGAGGGATATTGAATTTGGTATATTTTATAACCATACCTCCAATACTCAAAAATTGGGTTCCTTGGTTAAGCTGGAAAGTGTGATTAAGCGATTCCCGGGAGGTGAATCCGACATCATCGTGAAGTGTACGGATATTTTTACAATGAATACCTTGCAACGGACTTTCAAGGATAAATTGTATCCAGGGGGTGAAGTAGAAAGATGGGTAGTGAATTTAAAACAGCCCGCTCCTAGGAAGTTGCAAAAGGAATTTGAAACCTATTTGAAGCTGCTCTTAATTTCAAGACCGGAGGGCATCACTTCGATGTATCATATCGCAAATGAACTTAGTCTTGACAATAGAGACAGACTAAAGTTTGTCACCCGGGAGGAAAGCAGGAAAGAAGCATTTTTATTCTCACGACTTAGATATCAATCGCAATTAGTGATGGAGGCCGAGAAGAACAAAGACGTATTTCACCTGAATTGACGATCACTCTTATTTTTTGTTTTTCTCTTTGTCTTTGAAATATTTTCTAAAAAGAAAATGAGATTCAAGGGCTTTCATATTTTCATTGAATTTTCCTGTACCCACATTTAGATTTTCAAGCGTTTGGCGAAGATCACTTACCATGGCGGTGTCCTTCATGATGGCAGGAATAATGCCTTCACCTGAAGACAGACTAACGATTAGTTGATTCAAACTATCAGTTGAAGTTTGAATTTTTTGAGAAGAGAAGCTGAGTCGATTCATCATTATTTTAACTTTTTGCTGCGTGATGGTGTCGTTGATTAACCACCCGGCAAGCCCCCTCCCGTTATTAACTGAATTGGTGATTTCGTTAAGTTCAGACAAAAACGCATTCGTCTTCGCTGTGGACGTCCTAAGATTTCGAGCTGTAAGGTATATTTCCTCACGCAAGCTGGTATCATACAACAAAAATGAAATGGTGCCCTTTCCTTGTCTTATCTCGTGAACGATTTCCAGTAATTCAGAAGTTAACAACGCTGCATTCTCATTGGTTGTTGTCAGGGTCTTGAGTATGTCATCGGTTTTAATCCTGCTGTAGGTTTGCAGGTAGTCGTCATCCTTGACAATTTCCGATTCTCCTTTGCCCGGACTGATGTTAATCAGCATGTTGCCCATTAGTCCATCGGTTCCTATTGTTGCCACGCTGTTTTTCTTGATGTGTGGTCTTACTTCTTCGCGAACCCGTATGGTTACCTCAACGATCGAATCATTTTGAATTTCAACTGCCAGAACCGAACCAACATTGATTCCTGAGAGCCTGACGTTGTTTCCTGGCTGAAGCCCATTTACATTTCCAAACTTCACTTTTAGGTTAAAAGTGTTGCTGAATATGTCTTTTTTTTGTCCAATCAGGTAAATAGCAACGATCAGTATTACTGTGCTGATAATTGTAAAAAGCCCAAGTTGGAAGTTTCTTGACCCGGTCGATTTCATGTTATGGAAATTTCATTGAAAAATTCTTCTACAGTAGGATCTGATGATCGCTTAAGTTGGTCATATGTCCCTTCGACATAATTGACGCCATTGGAGAGTATAACGATTCGGTTGGTAGTAATTTTGGCACAAACCAGATCGTGGGTGATTATAACGGCTGAAGCTTTTGATCTTGACTGAACTTCATTAATTAAATGACTTATTTCTCTGCCAGTAATCGGATCCAATCCACCAGTAGGTTCATCATATAAAATAATTCTGGGTTGAAGAATAAGGGTCCTTGCAAGCGCCACTCTTTTTTTCATCCCTCCTGACAATTCAGATGGCATAAGGTCAAGCGTATGAAGCAGCCCCACACTATCCAAAGCCTCTTCGATTCTTTTTTGCATGTTGCCCTCTCCGTTCATTTTTTCCCGATGCCTGCGTAACGGGAATTCTAAATTTTCTTTAACCGACATGGAATCGTACAATGCGGCTCCTTGAAAGAGAAACCCCACCTGCCGCCTGACCAGATCCAATTCTTTATGGTTTAGGTCAGGAATGGATTGACCCAGGACCACCATTTCACCGCGATCAATTGGGATTAATCCGATTATGCATTTTATCAACACGGATTTTCCGGACCCTGACTTTCCCAATATGGCAACATTTTCCCCTTCCTCCAGGGTAAAATCAAAACCACGCAGTACGTGATTGTCACCAAAGGACTTATGAAGGCCTTTTATTGCTATTACGGATCGGTCTGTGGTCCCTCCTCTTTTCATTATCACAGTTCGTAAAAAATATCAGAAACCAGCACAGCTATAAAATCAATGATAAATACGAGCATTGAGCTAATTACAACTGCCTGGTTGGCAGTTCTTCCTACTCCTTCGGTTCCCTTACTTGTATTAAAGCCTTTATAACAAGCCACAATGGCTATGGCAAACCCAAAGAAAAAAGATTTGATAATCGAAGGAACTAAATCTCCATAATTGAGATATTCAAATACTTTGTTAAAGTAGAGTTGTAAAGTGACACCTCCCTTTAAGTACTCCACCAGGGAGGAGCCAGCCAGCGAGATCACATCTGCAAATACAACGAGTACCGGCAACATGATGGTGGCGGCAGTCACTCTGGTGATGACCAAATACTTGAATGGATTGGTTCCAGAGACTTCCATGGCATCAATTTGTTCAGTTACTTTCATGGATGCCAGCTCAGCACTTATGCCAGACCCAACTTTTCCCGCGCAAATCAGTGCTGTAATTACTGGGCCAATTTCCCGCACAATGGCTATTCCAACCATGGATGGCATCCACGATGCTGCCCCAAACTCCACCAGCGTGGGTCGGGTTTGCAGGGTAAGCACAATTCCCATGATGAACCCTGTGGAGCCCACCAAACCGATTGACTTATTTCCAATTAAGAAACACTGCCGAAGGAGTTCCCTAAACTCATAAGGAGGGAACAAGGCGTCTTTAAAGTACCTTAAAGAGAAAGATGTTACCTCCCCTGTCGTTAAAATAAACTTTTTGATGTTTGTAAGCATTACCCACTTGTTAACAACAAGTTAGTTGGCTTCGATGATCTAAATTATGACAACTGTCAGTACTATCTATGACTACTGTAAGCTGTATCGGAGCGGGAATGACTAATGAGTTGGCGGTAGTTCAAATTCGGCTCAACAGTAGATTACGACAGGATATAGTTAACCAACCATTCCAGCTTGTTGCGAAAAAATATTTTGCTAATATGGATAGTTCATTTCGTCTGTTAGCTCACGGCTACTTCCATAACAAAGGCGGAGTGATATAGTGATAGAAAGTATTTGGTTGCATCCACCTATGACTTAATGAATTAAGGGTATTACATATTCCTTCGATATTGACCGCCCACTTCAAATAATGCTTTGGTGATTTGTCCCAGCGAACAAACCTTAGTAGCCTCCATTAGCGTCTCAAAAATATTTTTATTTTGTATGGCGGCCTGCTGCACTTTCTCAATCTGATTGTTGGCGTTCTTTTCATTGAACTTATGCAGGCGCTTCAACATACTGATCTGATATTCCTTTTCCTCGGTGGTAGCTCGGATCACTTCCTGAGGGATGATGGTTGGAGAACCTTTTGAACTTAGGAAGGTATTTACACCTATGATCGGATATTCGCCTGTGTGTTTAAGGGTCTCGTAATAAAGACTTTCTTCCTGAATCTTACCCCGCTGGTACATCGTTTCCATAGAACCCAGAACACCTCCTCGCTCGGTAATCCGATCAAACTCCATCAGCACCGCTTCTTCCACGAGGTCGGTTAGCTCTTCGATAATGAATGATCCTTGTAATGGGTTTTCATTTTTAGCAAGGCCCAGCTCTTTGTTGATGATTAGCTGTATGGCCATGGCCCTCCTTACCGATTCCTCTGTGGGTGTAGTAATCGCTTCATCATATGCATTGGTGTGGAGAGAATTACAATTGTCGTAAATGGCATACAGTGCCTGTAAGGTGGTGCGGATGTCATTGAAATCGATCTCCTGGGCGTGAAGTGACCGCCCCGAAGTTTGAATATGATACTTCAGCATTTGACTTCGTGCGTTAGCACCGTATTTATTTTTCATCGCTTTGGCCCAAAGCCTTCTGGCCACTCTTCCAATTACCGCATACTCAGGATCTACTCCATTGCTAAAGAAGAAAGAAAGGTTGGGAGCGAATGCATTGATATCCATCCCTCTGCTGAGGTAGTACTCAACATAGGTGAATCCATTGGATAGGGTGAAGGCCAGTTGGGTGATGGGATTGGCCCCCGCTTCTGCAATATGATACCCGGAGATAGACACTGAATAAAAATTGCGAACATTGTTTTCTATAAAATACTGTTGTACATCACCCATTAAGCGCAGGGCAAATTCCGTAGAAAATATGCACGTATTTTGTGCCTGGTCTTCTTTAAGTATATCTGCCTGTACAGTACCCCGTACTTGCGAGAGTGTTTCTAGCTTTATTTTATCATAGATTTCTTTGGGCAGTACCTGATCTCCAGTCACTCCCAGCAACATCAACCCAAGGCCATCATTTCCTTTGGGTAATGATCCTTGGTAAGAGGGACGCTCCGCTTCATTGTAAATCGATTCAACTGTTCTATTTACTTCTTCTTCCAGTCCATTTTGCTTGATGTAGACTTCACATTGTTGATCAATAGCCGCATTCATAAAGTACCCCAATAACATAGGTGCGGGGCCGTTGATGGTCATCGACACGGATGTGCGTGGGTCACACAGGTTAAAGCCACTGTACAACTTCTTGGCATCGTCCAGACAGCAAATGGCTACGCCTGCGTTTCCAATCTTTCCATAGATATCGGGTCGGTAATCAGGATCGTTTCCATAAAGAGTTACTGAATCGAATGCTGTAGACAAGCGTTTGGCAGGCGTTGATAAGCTCACATAGTGAAACCTTCTGTTGGTGCGCTCCGGCCCACCTTCACCGGCAAACATTCGAGTGGGATCCTCACCCTCTCTTTTGAACGGATAAATGCCAGCGGTATACGGAAATTCTCCTGGGACATTTTCTGTCAGCGTCCATCTTAAAATGTCACCCCACGCTTCATAGCGAGGCAGGGTTACCTTAGGTAACTGGGTTTGAGAAAGGGATGTAGTGTGGGTTTGAATCGAAATTTCCTTGTCCCGAACCTTAAATTTGAAAAGCGCCTCCTTGTATTTTTTTATTTTTTCAGGCCATTGTTCCAGGAGCTGTTTATTGTACGGATCAAAATTTAAACTGCTTTTTTGATATTGCTCTTCAAGTCCTTTGATTATTCTGTCCTTATCATCGAGAGAAGACGCCTTAACTACGGAGATTGATTTTCGAATGGCATAAAGTTTTTGAGCAACTTCGCTTTGATCTTTTACCCATTGGTCATAGTTGCGATTGTTTTCCGATATTTCACTTAGATACCTGGTGCGATTGGGGGGGATCACATATACTTTTTCGGACATCTCACGGGTGATCTCGAAAGTAGATACTAATCCTGTATCTTTTTTCGCATTGATGGTATCGATCAGGTATTTGTATAATTGGTTTGTGCCTGGATCATTGAATTGGGAGGCAATGGTTCCAAACACAGGCATGTCTTCGGGTTTTTTATCAAATAGATTATGATTGCGTTGGTATTGTTTTTTTACATCTCGCAGAGCATCCAGCGCGCCCCGCTTGTCAAACTTATTCAAAGCAATCACATCAGCGAAGTCGAGCATGTCAATCTTTTCCAGCTGGGTGGCAGCTCCATACTCCGGGGTCATTACGTATAAAGAGGCATCACTGTGATCAAGTATTTCAGTATCACTTTGGCCAATGCCAGAGGTTTCTAAAATAATGAGATCATACCCAGCTGCTTTTAAAATGGCAACAGCTTCTTTCACATAAGCCGATAGTGCCAGGTTGGCTTGCCGGGTTGCCAACGATCGCATAAAAACCCGAGGGTGATTGATGGCATTCATGCGAATACGATCTCCAAGCAATGCACCTCCTGTTTTTCGTTTTGAGGGATCAACAGAAATAATTCCAATGGTCTTATCCTTGAAATCAATTAAAAACCTCCGTACCAATTCATCCACCATCGAAGACTTACCAGATCCGCCTGTTCCCGTAATTCCTAGTACAGGTGTCTCCGCTTTTGCGGCTTTGTCATGTATGGCATCAAAAGTTGTTTTATGCCGGTCAAAATAGTTTTCAGCTGCTGAAATTAATCGGGCAATGGCCATCGGATTCTTTCTCTTCAGTTCATCAATTTCGCCATTAAGAAGTTCTCCCAGGGGATAATCACATTGCTTTACCAGATCGTTGATCATGCCCTGTAATCCCAATGCTCGACCGTCATCAGGTGAGTAAATCCTGGTGATCCCGTAGTGCATCAATTCCTTTATTTCTTCGGGCAAAATCACACCTCCGCCTCCGCCAAATATTTTGATATGGCTCGCTCCTTTTTCTTTGAGCAGGTCATACATGTACTTAAAGTATTCGTTATGTCCTCCCTGGTAGCTGGTCATGGCAATGCCTTGGGCATCTTCTTGTATGGCCGTATTGACCACCTCTTCCACACTGCGATCATGACCGAGATGGATCACTTCACATCCGGTAGCCTGTATGATTCTGCGCATGATATTAATGGCAGCGTCATGACCATCAAATAAACTGGCGGCCGTTACCAGCCGTACTTTGTTTTTTGGCTTATAAGGCTCGGCTGATTTATGACCGGCCAGATTGGGTGCTTCTTGCTTCTCTTTTATCGCTGTTTCCGACTTCATCCTATCATGATTTTGGACGATAAAAATACGGAGAACAAGCTTATATCCCTAACAGATGATAGGCGACCGTTCGAGCGCTTGCAGCCCAACGGCATCAGACGAAATTTTTAATTTTAGTTCCAAAATATTTTGAATTGGGCCTAACCTTTGCGGTTTGATTATCGTTCACTCATCATCAAAACTTCCGGATATGAAGTGGACGAAATATCTATTTTATCTTATTGTACCCCTCGCTTTATCATGTGACCCGGCTGACCCGACACCCAATGTGGTTGAGCCTGAGTTGACTCCCGTCTCTTTTAAGGAAGCTGACCTCATCAAAACATTGGTTTTCGACAATGCCGGAAGACTGACTCAAATTCAGTACAAGACGGAACTGGCAAACGGAAATTCGATGGAAAGTTTTCATGATTTCCAGTATGATGGTCAGGGTAAGCTGGCAGAATCCACTACAGACACCGGTTGGCATTATTACTATTCATATGCCAATAACAGAATTGTACGTACGGATGAATATATAAATGGCGTTAAATCAGACTATCATTTATTTCAATATGATGGTAAAGGAAAACTAACTGAAAAAATTACCTATCAGAATATTCCGGCAGAAGGCGGTGAGATTCCTGTAGCTAAGGACACTTACAGTTATGACGGTCAAGGCAATCTGCTAGCGTTGAGAATTTATTACTATACTTCTTTTGGTTTAGAGTCAAAATTGCTCACAGAGTTGACCTATAGTAACTATGATGATAAAATAAATTCAGAGGAGTATTTTGATATTATGGGAATCAATCCGATTGTCAGATTAAGGAAAAACAACCCCGGTAAGTTGGAGGTAAGGAATGACAAAGGAAATATCTCCACCACGGAGACCTATCGGTATACCTATCATAAAAAAGGTTATGCACTCACTAAAAAGACAGATGTAGTATTCTACAATGGCAATAGTGGCGGCTACGAAGCTATGTATACATTCAAAGAGTAAGAGGTATTGGTATCCTGGTTAGACAAGCAATTAATTTCTTTCATAAACAACCTTACCGCCAACGATGGTATAATCAACCTGGGTTTGGAGCCAATCTGCAGGGGATATTTCAAAAATGTTTGAGCTTAGCACTGCAAAGTCCGCCAATTTGCCTTTCTCAATAGTTCCTTTAGTATGATCTTCGAATGCCCCATAAGATGAACCCCAGGTGTAAGCGCTAAGTGACTCTTCGAGCGTTAACTTCTGTTCAGGAAACCACCCCTCCTTCGGTTCTCCATGCACGGTTTGGCGTGTAACAGCAGCATATAATCCATAGAGCGGATTGACAGGATAATAAGACACATTGGTGCCTGGCCAGTCTGAACCAAAAGACAATATGGCTCCATTTTCTTTGAGCGTATTGAATGCATAGGCGCCCTTGCATCGTTCGTAACCAATGCGTTCTTCCATCCACCGCATGTCATCCGTTACATGAAAAGGCTGTACCTCAGCAATGATTTTGTGCTTTTGCAGTCGTGGAAAATCTTTGTCACTGATTACTTGTGCATGAACCAATCTGAACCTCCTTGACTTTTCGCCATTCACCTGATTAAGTGTATCCAGGATGTCAATTAGTATGGCGTTGGCTTCATCTCCAATGGAATGAATTCGCAACTGAATGCCTGCTTGATCTGCTTGGAGTATCATCCACTTGAAGGAAGGCATGTCTTTGGAAAATTCCCGCCAACCTCCCCGCCAGAATCGATTTTCTATATCGTTGTCGCTGTAGGGCTCATAAAAGCGCGCGCTTCGGGCGCCCATGATGCCGTCAATATGAGTTTTTATTGTTCCAAAGCTGATCCAGTCATCTCCAGCAGGATGTGGATTTTCTTTATCGGTCCAATCGATCACCCAGCCTTTTTCTTTCATTTCGGCATATTCAATCAATCGAGAGGGGCTGAAATTGATCCGGCAAGTGAGCGCTCCATCTTCTCTTAATTTTTTGTACACATCCAATTGACTGGGAGGCGACATGTCCTGTACAGTAGTAACACCCCACTTCCTGCATTCGTCCAGCGCGCGCCTGGATTCTGCAAGCAATTGATCAAATGACTTGTCAGGTATGTTGTTAAGCGCATCCTCTAATTGACTTCCCTCTAAGATACCCGTTTTAGAATCAATGCCTAAAAAGTCCAATGCCAGGGTATTTGCCAATCCCATTTTGCGATCATATCGGGTTACAAGTACAGGATGTTTTGAGGTGATTGAATCGATCATGTCACGATGCGGAGTAAAGGTGGATTTGGTTTTTCCACCTGATGAACCCATCGTCCAGGCCTCGTAGGCACCCCAGTCGCCTCGGGTGATCCAGCTTCCTTCCGGTAGGCGCTGTACCGTTTGCGCTATGTTTTCAATAAAACGATCGGCTGTATTGACATCCAGTAGGTTCACATTAAGCAAAAGGTGTCCTGCTGAGGCGAAGTGCACATGTGAGTCGTTGAAGCCGGGCACCATCAATCTGTCTTTAAGATCAATTATTTTTTCAGACTCGCCTTTAAAGGGTTTTTCACTATTTCCGACAGCCATAATGCGTTCGTCTTTGACAGCCACCCAGGATGCCCATGGGTTACTTTTATCTCCTGTCCAAATTTTTCCATTGGTGAGCACGAGATCTGCTTTTTCCTTTTGGGAACACCCAAAAGTAAATACAACAATAAGAATCAATAGGTGACGAAGCTTCATGGCAGTGGTTTTTTACTTGAATTATTCTCCAATGATTATACCATTTTGTTTAACAAATTGTCTCCACTCGAGTAGAAGCTCCTCAAACTTTTCCGGATGGATATTTCTTAAATCTGTTGTCTCGCCAATGTCCTCAGCCAGGTTGAACAGCATCAAAGTACTTTCATCATAAGGAGGATCCAGGTTAATGATTTTCCAGTCTCCTTTACGATAAAAAACGCGCCCTCGATGTTCCAGGCCTATGCCATAGGTTTCATCGTGTATGAATGCGCTTTTATTTTCGAGGTAAGCCACCATTGATTGCCCCAACAAAGGTTTTGTTTTGTCTGTTCCCAATTTTCCCGGATAACTTATTCCGGCCCACTCGTAAAATGTTGGCGCCAGATCCATCACACTAAAGAAGGCCTCTTTGATCTCACCGGTAGCTGGAATGTTTCTTCCACTAATAATAAAGGGGGTGTTGGTGCCACCCTCAGTTGTCCAACCTTTATAACGATTGAAAGGAGCAGCTCCCGCTTGTGCCCACTGCGGACCATAGGATACGAATGAACTTGGTAAACCCATGTTTTCATAGGAGTTATCATAGTGAGCTCGCACAAAATCCCGCGACCACGCCTCATTGTAAAAGTCATTTGGAGCTGCACCATTGTCTGACAGAAAAATAATGATTGTATTATCATATAAGCCTTCAGTCTTTAAGGCCTGAATGAGACGACCCACATGAAAATCCAGGTTTTCCACCATGGCGGCATACAATTCCATTTTACGGGCTTCTATCTTTTTCTCGTCAGCGGTGAGCGCTGTCCATGGCTTGATGTGATCCAGTCTAGGGGGAAGCTTTGCTTCCGGAGGAATCATTCCAGTTTTTTTTAGTGATTCAAATCTCAACACCCTTAACGAATCATAACCGATGTCGTAAACACCGGTATAGCGATTAAGATAATCCGCTGGTACTTGCAAAGGCCAATGAGGCGAGGTATAGGCAGCAAATGCAAAGAATGGCTTGGTGGAATCATTCTGTTTGCCCTGGGATATGTATTCAATTAGTTTGTCTGTGTAAACTTCAGTAGAGTATTTTCCTTCAGGATAGTCAACGATTTTTCCATTTTCACGGTATGATGAAATGGGATATTTCGGTTCAATGCCAACTTTATTAAAATGATTGCCACCGCCTTGCAAAAGATTGAAGGATTTTTCGAACCCCTTGTTAAATGGACTATTTTCTTCTTCATAGCCCAGATGCCACTTGCCGGCTGTGTAGGTATGATAACCAGCTTCTTTTAGCAAAGCAGGTAATGGAACAATTCGATCAGACAAGTATGCCTCATATCCAGGTTGACCGAATAAAGGGGAGTCTTCATTTACTCCTCCCTGGCTTCCCATTCCAGCAACGTGGTTATTATTCCCCGACAGCATCATGGCACGAGTTGGAGCGCACATCAAGGCAGTGTGAAATTGGCTAAAACGCAATCCATTTTTGGCCAGTAGGTCAATATTGGGCGTGCGAATGTCACCGCCATAGCAGCCAATATCAGAGTAACCGAGGTCGTCAGCTACGATCAGCAAAATGTTGGGACGCTGATCCTGAGTTATTTTTGGCGTACATGATGTGTAAGACAAAAGAAAAATCATTCCACATATTGCTGTTGCCATCCGCATAGTTTCTGTCTTTAATGAAGGTTTTAATTTACTATTTTACCGCTATAAAGCCTACCGCTATGATCAGCCGCAGAAATCTTATCAAATCAATCGGATTAACCACATTGGCATTGCCCGCAATCCCTCTGCTGGGATCCGATGTTTCCAATCACGCATTGAATCTGCCTGACAAGGGAGATCCTGATTATTGGGTTAAACTCCGCAAGCAATTTATGCTGGCTGACGATAAAGTATTTTTTAATACGGGCACCGTTGGCGTGATGCCCCGTGTAGTGGTGGATGCGGTTACAAAGCACCTCAACTACATGGCTACAGATGTCTCGGAATGGGCTTATAAAGATGATAGTAAAGAGCGGTTTATCAGTGGTTATCAGGACTTGATGTTTATTCGAACCAAAGTTGGCAAACTCATTAATTGTGATCCTATAGGAATAGGTCTTACTGACAATGTGACCAGCGCCATGAGCTACATCGCCAATGGAATCGAGATGAAAGCAGGGGATGAAGTGTTGACTACTAATCAAGAGCATCCGGGTGGCCGGTGCAGTTGGGAGGTAAGGGAAAAAAGAGATGGGGTAGTAGTGAAGCAAATGGAGATACCCAAGCCCATTCAATCTGCTGATGACGTGTTGAATTTAATAATCAAGAACTTTGGACCTAAGACCAAAGTGCTGATGCTTTCCCACATCATTTCGGGGAGTGGAGCCATACTTCCAGTTAAAGAAATTTGTGCAGCGGCAAAGTCAAGAGGTATATTCACTGTGCTGGATGGCGCACAAACGGTAGGGCATATAAAAGTTGACATAGCAGATATAGGTTGTGACGCCTATGTGGGTTGTTTTCACAAATGGATCGGTGCGCCAACGGGAACAGGTTTCATGTACATTGATCCGCAAAAAATACAGGAGGTATGGACCACAGTGGCCAGTGCGCAATGGGACAATCATCAGGATGACGGCTATCGCTTTACGCAGCGGGGGACTGGCAATTTTTCAATTCTTTTTGGCTTGGATGCTGCTTTGGATTTTTATTTTGAAGTGGGCCACGACCGATGGACCGACAGGGTTAAGTTCCTTGGAGATCGCTTGCGGGATGGGCTTTCGAAAAATAGTAAAGTGAAATTTTTTCACCCGAATGATCCAAATATGTGTGCAGGCATTTCTGTTTACAACATTGAAGGGTTTACCGGATCTATGATACAAGATGCTTTCTGGGAAAAGGGAAGAATGCGTCCCCGGTCAACCGGTGATGTTTTTGGGGTAAGGCATAGTACAAACATCTTCAATACCGAAAAAGAAATCGACAGGGCGATTGAGATCGTTGAGGAATTATCAGCTTAAATGGTACTATTTAAAATGATAGAGCAAAATAATAGTTGCGGTGAAAGCCGGCTTGGGGTTGTCCTTTATTTCCATAACCGAGTTTAACTCCGCCTTGGCAATGCCTCTCAAATTGATAATACCGTTGAGTTTCACTTTGAGACGAACTTCGGAGTCTACAACCACTGGCTGATTAAACTTCAGATTATCAATGCCATAATTGACAAGCATCGTAATATTGTTGACCTCAACGATTTGACCCCACAAATAAGGAACCAGCGACAGGGTCAGGTATCCATGGGCGATGGTTCTTTTAAATGGACTTTCAGCAGCAGCGCGGTTGAGATCGGTGTGTATCCACTGATAATCCAGTGTGGCATTTGCAAACTGATTGATTTGATCCTGTGAAATTTGTACATATTCCGAGGTTCCGATTTCCTTTCCGGAATAGGCTGCAAAATCCTCGAAGCTATTGATGACTACTTTGGGCATGAGAGATAATTAAGCTTTTAAGGTAGGTTAATTTCCGAATAGTTGAAACACTCTCCGTTCTTCAAATCCTGCCTAACATCTTATCGATAATTATTATCTTTGCCGCAGAGATCCACGATAAGAAGACCCAGAACAAGATATCCCATGCGCTTAGCTCAATTGGCGAGAAAAATTTCAGTAAAACCGTCAGAAATTACTGAATTTTTGGCCACCCATAACATCCAACTGGACAATAGTTCAAATGCAAAGGTCAACGATGAGCACGTTGATTTGGTGTTCCGTCATTTTGCCCCTGAGATGCTTGGCGATGCCAAAGCATCAGACCCCAATCGCCTCGATCAGCAAAAAGAGACCGAAAGTGAACATAGCAGTAAAATTGAAACGTCAAGCGAAATAGTAAGTGAGCCTGCGGCCATCAGCAGTTCGGAAGAATGGACCGAGGTACCAGAAGTAATCAAGCCCATCAAGGTGGAATTGCCTGGGCTTAAGGTGGTGGGGAAAATTGATTTACCGGAACCTAAAAAGAAGGAAAAGTCTAATGATAGTGGTGATAAAATAATCGGGGATAAAGATGATCAGCCAGCTAAGGATCCATCGGATATTCGAGTATCCAGGGCAGAGAACAAAAGATTGACAAAGCCTAAGCGTGAAGTGACTCGCAAGCCCAGAAAAAACCCAATTGCCCTGCAGCGCGAGCGTGAAGAAAGAGAAGCATTGAGAAGAAAATTGGAAGAAAAGAAAAAAGAGAAGGAGCTTCGCACCCACCGGTACCTTAAGAAAGTGAGTACCAAACCTGTTCCACCCAAGTCAATTAAGAAGGTGAACAACGAGGATGAGTACGAAACCTACAGTGAAGAAATGACCAAACCAAAATCTTTCATAGGTAGAATTCTCAGTTGGTTTGTTTCTGAATAGCGCCATTCTTTACATTGGATGTTCATTGGTGAACATTTAAGTGTACATATACGCATAAGTAAATCGTGAAGCAGGTCAATTCCACTCAATCAAGGTTGATTTTGAAACTGGCAACAAATTTGTTTCAAGTAGGTCCATTAATACCTTTACACAAATGCGAACACTCATTGCCTTAGTTCTTTGGTTCATTTTATTGGCGATCAGCTGGCCTTTGGCGCTGCTGGTATTTTTTCTGTTTCCCCTTATTTGGCTCTTGTTATTGCCGTTAAGGATTATAGGATTTACCCTTTCAGCCATTTTTGAACTGATAGGAGCAATTCTCATGTTCCCATTTCGTGTACTCAAGCGAATATGATTTTCGAAGAACTTATTTTTTAACAGCTACCAGCTCGTCCACATCGATTTTGAAAAGCTTGGCAGCATTTTTCCAGTATATCATTTCCTTTTTTTCTTCGGGCAAGTCAAGTTGTTTCATAAAAGATAAGTACGATTTCATGCTTGAAATTGGCCAATCGGTTCCGAATAGCAGATACTTAGGCTCACCTGCATACAGGATCATGTCTTCCAACTGTTCTCGCATGTATTCTTCAAAATGATCGGAGAAATCTCCGAGCACCAATCCAGAGAAATCGGCATAGCAGTTCTTGTTTTTATATAACACCTCCATGCAATCCCGGATCCACGGATTACCCACATGGCAAATGACAATTTTCATATTGGGATTATCTACAGCTACGTCATCTATATGAAGCGGGTGTGAAAAGCGTAATTTTCCTTTAGGTGAATAGGTGTCACCGGAATGAAACATCACGGGCACATCATATTCCTGGGCTAAATCGTAAACAACCTGAAGCCGTCCATCATGCGGATAAAAAGGCTCGTAGCCAGGGTAGAGCTTTAGACCTTTTACGGTTCCGTCTTTGAGATAATCACTTATTTCGCGAAGATCTTTTTCCTTATAATGTAGAAAGCTAATACCGGCAACCACACCTACATTTTTTACATCCCGGGTTGCTTCCACCACCTGCCTGATACTCGGTCTGTGCTGATTAACTATGTATGAAGTGAGTATCAATGCGTAGTCAATGTTGTTGGCTGACATGTCGGCCTGCAAATTTTCAAGGCATTGTTTTACATCAGCGGTTTTTTCTTCGTGGTAATTGTTGAGATGAGTATGTACGTCTATAATCATATTCAATTTAATTGATAATTCTTTAATATAATAAAATACTGGGGCATCTCAAACTGGTGTGAAATCAGGTATGAATCCTTTCATCGATACGCTCATTTCTAATCAATTTATTTATCTTTAGAATGATGTCTGAGTATCTTTCGAAATTGCAAGCTGCGTTTAAGCGCAACGCCGATGCTAAGGTTGCGAAGGGGCAGAAGGCTTATATGAAGGATCAATTTGAATTTTATGGCATCACAGCGCCTGAAAGAAAAAGAATACAGCAACCATTCCTGAACAAGAACAACTTGCCCGAAAAGAATGAGTTGGAGAGGCTGGTCAAAAAGCTTTGGCAACTTCCTCAGCGTGAGTATCAAATGTTTGGGCAAGAACTTGTTGATAAGTATAGCAGGAAGTTGGCAAAAGATGATATAGCTTTATTGGAATATATGATCACGTTCAAATCGTGGTGGGATACTGTTGATTTTATTGCAGCGAGAATAGTTGGAAATTATTTCAAGCTTTATCCTGAACTTCGAAAGAAGATTGTGACTAAATGGCTGAAATCGGGTAACATATGGCTCCAAAGGTCAGCGTTGTTATTTCAACTGAAATATAAAGCAGAATTGGATACAGCTTTGCTGAGTCATTGCGTTCAGCAATTGCTGGGTTCAAAGGAGTTTTTTATTAATAAAGCTATCGGTTGGATATTACGAGAGTACAGTAAAACTAATCCTGAATGGGTGTGGAAATTCGTGCATGACCATCCATTTCACAGTTTGAGTAAAAGGGAAGCGCTAAGGCTTATGAAATAATCTTTAGTATGTAAAATGGGCCAAGGTATTGGGGTTAATCGATCCAATATGGATATTTGTGTCACTAATAAACCTATTAATTGCTATGACTCACAAGAAAGAGATAAGCGACTTTTCTGATCGCGAACTTATGGAAAGAATTGCTGATAATACCAGGAAGTCAGCGGACACTTTAATTAAGATAAAAAATTTCATCATACTTCTGATTGGCTTATTTGTAATGGCTTTTGCATTCGTACTCATGTATATGCAACATGATTAGGGATTATATTTTATTGATATACTCAAGTTAGTGGCTAAGATGTGTCAATTGGGTGCATGAGGAATTGCCTTTGATTTTGATACTTTTATTATTGAAACCATGACCTTCTTTCAGTCCGTATAATTCCTACTTATGAATCGCTATCTGGCCATCATTAATCAAAGAACTTTTCTTGTCATTTGTGTTTATCTGATGGCCACCTATTTGGCCATATTTTTTGACATGCGATTTGATTATGATATTACTTTAATCAGCATTGCGATCATTTTTCCCCTTGTGTTTACTATTCGGGCTGCCTTCAGAAGGAGAGAAAAGTCACTGGAATACTTGAGCCGAATGAAGTCCGGATTGATGACGATTTATTATTTTTTTGAGAACTCTGATAAGCTTGTAGAAGATAAAAAAAAGGAGATACGTGACATTTTGGTTAATGTACCTTTATCGGTTAATAAATATTTAATGTATTCCGGAGATGAAGAGAAAGTAAGGGCTGCAGTTCAAAGAGTGTTTGAGTTCATGCAATTACAAAAAGAAAGCATACCCAATGGTATGGCTTACAAAATATTTCGCTTTATGAAGGATGTACATCAAGGAATTGAGGCTGTTATGGCTGTGAACAGGCACCGGACACCAGTAAGTTTAAGGGCTTACTGTCTGGTTTTTATTTACATTTTCCCTTTTATTTACATACCCTCCTTTCTCGAATTGGTTGGGGCGGATACCCCACAGTATATTCTTTACCTGGTGGTTGCGCTAAAAGGATTTATTCTAATCTCGCTGTTTAATGTACAAGAACACATGGAGGACCCGTTTGACCAAAGTGGTTTGGATGACATCCGCCTTAATGATTTTGAATTGGATGTAAACAAAAAGTAAGCGCGTAGCGTTACTTCAAAATATTTATCGTTCGATTTTCAACTTTTTATCTCCACCCAATGGCTGCGATTGTTTGACATATTTCTCCAACCAGTTGTCCATTTCCCAAAGCATGTGCAAGAGCGATTCTTTGGCACGATAACCATGACTCTCATAGGGCAATTTCACAAACCGGGCTGTGCCTCCATGACCTTTGATGGCATTATAGAATCTTTCACTTTGGATCGGAAACGTGCCGCTGTTATTATCCGCTTCACCATGAATCATTAAAATCGGTTCGTTTACCTGATTGGCATAGGAAAACGGTGACATCTTATAATAAATGTCTGGTGCCTCCCAGTAGGTACGTTCTTCTGCCTGAAAACCAAAGGGAGTAAGTGTGCGATTATAGGCGCCACTGCGTGCAATGCCTGCCCTAAACAAATCGGAATGCGCCAATAGATTGGCCGTCATAAATGCGCCATAGGAATGCCCTCCAATCCCAACTCGATTGGGGTCAACAATTTTTAGCTCGGCAGTGTAGTCGATCACCGCTTTTGCGCTGGCTACCAACTGTGGTATGTAAGTATCGTTTGGCTCTTCATCTCCTTCGCCCACAATTGGCATTGCAGCATCATCCAACACTGCATAACCACGAGTGACCCAAAACAACACGCCACCCGCACTGATTCGCGTAAACGCATAAGGTGAGCCAGTAACCTGGCTAGCGGCTTCTGCAGACTTGAATTCGCGTGGATACGCCCATACAATGGCTGGCAGTGGTCCATTTTCTTTCTTGTATCCAGGTGGCAGGTACATGTCTGCCGTCAGATCAACCCCATCTGCTCGTTTGTAGTGAAGCACTTCTTTTTTCACGTCTTTTAATTGTGGATACGGATGCTCAAAGAAGGTGAGTTGGGCAGGGTCCTTGGCGCTGGTGGAGTAAACAAAGTAGTTGGGTGGTTCACTTTGTGATTCCCTAGAAGTGACAAAAGAGATTTTATTTTCATCAAGGATGTTGACTACACGCTCATAATATGGAGCCTGGCATTGCCAAAGCCTTTCCTTCTTGCCGTTACTCAGGCTCATCTTGTCAATGAAAGGCATATCTCCGTCAGGAGATGAACCCCTGCCGTTAAGTATGACCGAATTATCTTTGGTGACAAGCACCACATCCTGACCGTACTGATTGGAAGTGGTAACGAAAGTCCCCGGATCGTTATAGGCATCTTCCGTAGACCTGTCCACTATCACTTTTTTTGTTTTAGTGACGGGATTAAGTTGATACACCCGCAGCTTGCGATCACTGCGCCAGCTTTCATACACAAACGCCACATCAGATTTGGCCCATCGTATGCCTGCATACCTTAGGGGCAATTGAATAAGCTCAGTAGCCAATCCGGTGAATGGAGCTGATAGCTGATATACCTTGTCGCGGATGGCAGCCTCCGTTTTAGGATTACCTCCGTCTTGTGCTTCTACCCAATATACCGTTGCAGGTAAGTCACTACGCCAACCATGTCCGCGAGGCCCGGTCTGAGTGGCGTTAAATCCATTAGGAATATTATCTGTTAGCGGAATGTCAATTACGTCTTTTATGAGTTTACCATTGAGATCCACGATCTCAATTTTTAGCGGGAATCTGTAATAGGGAACAAGGTACGAGTAGGGTTTGTGTATTTTTTCGATCATGATCAGCTTCCCATCCGGTGAAGGACTGGCTGATAAATAAAGTGCCTTTTGACCAATCGTTTTTTCGGCACCGCCAATCTGTTTGATTACAACTTCTGAGGAACTGTAATAGTCAAATAAATCCTCGTCATATGGATTCTCCAACAAATCCTGATAGGTACGCGAAGGAGCCTGCTTGCCAAGATTCTCCTCTATAACCGGACCATTAGGAACCCTCGATTTGGGCGGAATGGGTTTCAAGTCCTCGGGAACGGCCGTAAAAAGAATTTGTTGCGAGTTGGAAAGCCAATGAAATGAATCTGTAAATACATTGTTTATTTTTCTATCTGTGACTTTGGATGCTTTCTTAGTTTCAATATCTACCATCCAAAGTTCGATCCTGTCATTGTGGTTTTGTAAAAAAGAAATTTTTTTGCTGTCGGGAGAAAAAGCCAAATCACTGATCAAAAGAGGATTTGGCAAGCCGGCTATTGTATAATCTTTTTTATCGGCAAGGTTTTTCATTTTTAATCCAATCATGTATGCACCCCTGCTTCTCCCGAAATTTTCAGGATTAATCCTTAGGCCGGCTATGCGCAGTTCTGGCCGCGAAAGTTCCTCAATGCTGGGATAGTCGGAGCGATCGAGTAATACCATCCATTCGTTGTCAGGCGAGAAATTTACAATTGGGGTGAGAGGGGCTTCTAATAAGCTGGCAATCTCTTCAGTCGGACGTTGGTAGCCAATATTCAATTGTGCACTGACCTGAATGGAGAGGAAAGATAATGCGATGACTAGTTTTTTCATGGGTAAGAATGGGTGATGGAATCTAAGATACGGCCTGTGGATTTTAAAAGCCACCAGAATTATACAGGAGGAAGAAGTCAATTCATTTGATTGTAAATAACCTTTCCATCAAAAATGGTAAGCAAAATTCTTGTATCATTGATTCGCAAGGGGTCAATTTTGAATAAATTTTCAGAAAATACGATTACATCAGCTAAATACCCAGGTGCAATTAATCCTTTCTTATTTTCTTCGAATGAGGAATAGGAACCGCTAGAGGTGTAGGCTTTTAGCGCTTGCGCCAAGCTTATTCTTTGCTCAGGAATCCAGCCACCTTCAGGGAATCCTGATGGGTTGGTGCGGGTTACCGCCACATGTAATCCCCTAATTGGGTCTACACTAAAGGCTGCAGGCCAATCGCTGCTAAAAACCAAATTGGCTCCACTTTGAAGCAATGCATTCCAGGCAAAAGAATAGGGAAGACGCTCAGGTCCGATCGCTTTCTCCCAAACGCTTTCTCCGGGTCCTGGTTGTGCGTGATTGGGTTCCATGCTGGCCAACACCTTCAACTTAGCGAACCTGTTCACATCATTTGGAGAGATGGTTTCAATGTGTTCGATGCGATGTCTCCTTTCTATTGATTTATTCTCTTTCAGCACCGATTCATACGCATTCAAGGCGACCCGTACTCCGCTATCGCCAATTGCATGGGTGTAAATCCTAAATCCTTTTTGATCTACCAGCTTCACCAATTCATTATAACGATCAACAGGCATGGTAAGTGAACCATATTTGTCTTTTGAATCAGCTGGCAAGTCAGCATAGGGTTGAAGCATAGCGGCAGAGTGTGATTCGATTACCCCATCGATCATAAACTTGATCGCATCAGCGCGTATATATTGATTGGTTAATCCAATGCTATCTTTTAAAACTGAAAATCTATCAATGCTTACTTTGTTGGTATTTTCATCCACTGAGAAAGCTGCTGCATATCGTACCGTCAATTCCCCCTGATTCAACAATTTGATGAATAGCTTTAAGTCTGATTCATCTCCATTCGCATCTTGAATACTGGTGATGCCCAGAGAGGCTGCCAGCTCCAGACCTTTGCGGAGGGCAACCAACTTATCTGTTTCAGATAGAGATGGAACAAACTTATCGACAAGTCCCATGGCACTTTCTTTTAGGGTGCCAGTTGGCTCCCCTTTATTGTCTTTCACGATTTCACCAAAGCCTTTGAAGTCTGTAGCTGATGTAATTCCTGCTATTTCCAATGCTTTTTTATTTGCATAAGCACTATGTCCATCATAAGCTCTTATGAAAATGGGCTTGTCCAAATCAGCGAACTTCATGGTTTGATGATCCGGCAGGCCAGATTCAAAAAAAGTGTACTGCCAACCTCTTCCGGTTATCCATTCTTTGTCCGGATTTTCCTCTATGAATTTTTGCGTCATGCTAATCACGTCTTTCAATGACTGCGCTTTTGAAAGTTCAACCTGAGTAAGTCCCAAGGATCCTTTCAGAAAGTGAATGTGTGCATCGTTGAATCCTGCTGTTGCAAGTTTGCCCTGAAGATCAATGATCCTGGTGTCAGGACCAGCCAAGGCAGCTATGGATTCAGAGGTTCCGGTCTGCGTAATCGTATTTTCAGTTATTGCAATAGCTTCAACGAAGTCCATTGACTCTTTGCCTGTCCAGATATGCCCATTGGTGAGTAGGAGGGTAGGTTCTTCTTTATTATTAAGTAACGTACAAGCATTTAGTACTGTAAATAGCGTGAATAGATAAATTCTATAATGTTTGAAAAAATAGGAGATCATGTAATTATTTTATGAATTGTCAAGGCGCTGATTAGGCTCTATCAGTTGAATATAATAGTACTCAAAAGCTTTAAAAAATTGAAGCATTAAACTGGTTGTCAATTAGGACTATGATCACTGTAAGATTTAGTTCCGGTAAAGTAGCCGGAGAAAAAATAAACTTTAGTGTCGCATTCAATGCTCCTTAATTTTTCATCAATTGTAATTGGTACTTTTAGGGTAACCAGGTTCATGGCAATTGTCACGTCAGTAAGATTGGAGATCGCCTTCCGGCTATTGTTATCCACCTGCTCCCAAATATTTTTCTGACTGTTATCCAGAATAGTGCCATTCACTTCGCCTTGCTCGAACTTGAATTTAGAAATAATGAAGGACAAATCCCCAGCATCCCTGGCCCCACTTTGATCTATATCGAAAGCAACTTCCCAGAAGAAATTCAATGCATTGATAGCCAACGCATCATTATTGAAAGTTATTTCTGAAGGTATAGTTGCCAATTCCATCTTCACTACGATCGTATCGTCTTTAAAATCCACCGTAAGTCTCCCGAAGTCGACAAATGTAGTATCCGCATCGTTGAAGTCATCTGAATAAGTGGCTACGTTACAGTTCTTTAAAACTTTTGTGACCTCATCATCTTTACACGCAAAAATAAGAACCGTCAACACAAAGCCGAGGATTAATCTTGATGCTATATTCATGGGTTGATGTTAGGTGTTAAAAGTGAAAAACTCGATTTTGGGTAGATTAAACAACATCAATCCAATATAGCTATATATCGGCTCGATTATCAATCAATATCTAATTCCTAGCTTCGATGAACATATGTATTTAGGCCTCAAATTTACTTTATAGGTAAGTATTGCTCGGGAAGGGGATTTTCTACCGACTCTCCCAGCCAATAGATCTGGAGTATCCACCAGCGATTGCCATCATTCATTAATTGGATGCTGTTGATCCCTCTGGCAAACGGAACCTTCTCTGACTTGCTGTGATAGGATTCGTAAGTGCTCCACACATGAACCAAAGAGCCATATTCTTCTGTTTTTCTATTGATTTCTAATTCATGAAAACCAACTTCCTCCAATCTTTTGCCAGCAGACTTTACATAGTCTGAGGGAGACATTATCCGATAGCCAACTTTGCCTTCTTTATTCTTTATTGTTGGAATAAGTCTTGCATCGGTCACGAATAAATTCTTGAATCGATCCCAATCTCTCAATTCCCCCTTTTCACCAGAGATCACGGAGTAGAGCGTGGCCATTACATTATCAATTGATGACACATCCTGGCTGAAATTGGGTTGGGCGAAAGCACTGATGATCGCATTGACACCAAGAAGCAGAGCAAGACTGATTGCTTTCATGCACTTTATTTTTTTATGATCGGTAATCTAATTTGTGATGGATATTGCTTGTTGTGATAAACTTTATTGTGGGCAATCACACCCTCTTTCTCATCGTAGTTATTGCCTCCTGTATTTAGATTTCTTTCAAATCTAGGAAAGTTACTGCTTGATATTTCAATACGAATACGATGGCCTTTTTCAAAGAAATTGCTGGTAGCCATGGGCGTCATCTCCAACTTCACCACGTCATCTTTTTTCAAGAATACTTCTTTGTCGTAGCCATCACGATAGCGAGCACGCTGAATCGTTTCGTCCAAATTATAAGCTCGTCCATCGGGATAGACATCAATTAGTTTAATGGTAAAATCTGTGTCTTTGGCATCAGAGGAGACATACAACGTGCTTTCAATGAATCCACTCACTTCAATTCCTTCTGTTAAGACTTCAGAGGTGTACACCAAAATATCTTGTCGCGTCTCCATTTGTTGCTGGTCAAATGCGCCACCTTTAACAGCATTACCTGTGCAGCATACATTTCCCCCATACGACATGACCGGATTCATGGGGTCGTAGGTGAAAGAATCTGGTGTTGAGTTTTTTCCAGCGATCTTCCCTGTCAGTTTTCCATCACCATTCAGTGTATTGGCATTACCTGCACTCTGCAGAAAGTATGTGGTCATTGATGCTGCCATGGGTGGCCATTGATCAGCAGCATGCCATTTATTAATTCCCATTGTATAATACTGAACCCTTGGTGTTTTTTCCTTGAAGTCATTGTTCTGGCTTTTTAACCATAGATCAAACCAGGCGTAAATCTGTTCGTCATAGTTGAGTCTTGCGTCACCTACGCTTCGTTCTCCAACAATGGTATTTTCAGTTGCACGGGTATAGCTGCAGTGCAACACAGGAGCAATTACCAAATATTGGTTGTCCGCTACTTCCTTGTCAGCAATATTATTTCGCACATGATTGAAAAGTGCGATGTTTGGACTAATGGACACATCATACCAGCTCCCAAACCAAAATGAGGGCACGCCAAATCCCATATCATCGTGATAAAGCCCTCCTTTGAACCAAGCTGGGTCATTGGGCTTTCGGGGAATCATTTTGTCATAGATTTCAATCTTGCCATGAATATTTTGTAGAATATCTTTAACGGGAAGATGTGAAAGTGCTTCGGCCATATCCACAGGTGGGTTTTCTGGTGCCAGATCATAGTACCTGGAAATTCTGATCAGGTCTTCCTGTGTGGCGCCTGCCGGAATTCTCGGTTTGAACTTATCATGCTCTACTCCATAGAGCCAGGCAGTAAACAACATCTGTTGCGCGCCACCTCGATACCAATTCCCCTGTTCGAAGAACTTACCTACCCGACCTACACCGGCTCCAAATCCTTGCGCAACCATGCAGGCATGGGAAGGATGGTCAAGCGCGGCAACCGCCATTTGCCATTCTGCTGTTGATGAACATCCAAGCGTCCCTATTTTGCCATTGCTCCAGGGCTGGTCTTTCATCCAGGTAAATGCATCATACCCATCAGTCAATGGTACTCCCAGAATATCCCATTCCCCTTCCGAAAAATAGCGGCCCCTTTCGTTTTGGACCACGTAGGCATAGCCTCTACTCACGGCTTCGTAGGCCCTTTGCGCTGTTCCGGTTTTGATTTCTCCATCTCCCCAGGTATTAAAGTTGTATGGTGTTCGAGAGAATATGATCGGAACTGGAGCATCTGTCTTGGGTCTGTAGATATCTGTACTGAGTCGTATCCCATCGCGCATGGGCATCATTACCTTTTGGTCAATGATGGCAATTGCATCAAGTTTCGTGAATATGTCGGTCTGATCTTGCGCAAAAAGATAGCCTGAAATGACAACGAGGAGTATAGTTATGATGATTCTACTCATTTGGATTGGGGTCTTATTTCCGAATAAGATAGGAATTACCATTCAATGTTAAGCGTATTTTTTGACAGAAGTCGAAGCACTGATTTCAGTTATTCTATCCGATGACGAAAGTCATTATAATTTAGAAATGGAGATATTATTTTCAATAGCAATAGATGGCACCATAAAAATGAAAAAGTACAAATTCATAGAAATAGAGGTCAAAAAATATCCCAAAGCTGACCTTGAAAGATACAAGAGCCTCATATTCGGGTTTAGCATGGTTGTAACATTATCCATGATGATCACAGCATTCGAATGGAAAAGCTATGATAAATCGGCAATTGATTTACAGGAAAGGAGTGTGAATTCTTTTGAAATTCTCAATGAAATACCCCCTACAGAAATACCACCCCCACCTCCACCAGTGGTTACCCAGCCTACCATCGTAGAAGTGCCCGATGAGGAAGAGATCATGGAGGAAGTAAAAATAAATATTGATATAGAAATGAATGAGGATACCAGAATTGAACAAATTACTGTTTTGCCATCTATGCCAGAAGTTGAAAAGGAGGATGTGGATGCTATTTTTACGGTAGTTGAGACCCCCGCAACACCGGTAGGTGGCTTTGAAGCATTTTATAGGGACGTGTCAGAAAGAATGAACTATCCTGCCCAGGCCAGGAGAATGGGTATCGAAGGCAGGGTGTTTGTGGAATTTGTAGTTAACAGAGACGGCTCTCTTACAGACATCCGTGTCGTTAAGGGGATAGGTGCCGGCTGTGATGAAGTGGCTGTCCATGTAATTGAGACAGCCCCTAAATGGAATCCGGGCAAGCAGCGCGGCAAGGCTGTTCGTCAAAGAATGGTGTTACCCATTATTTTCAAGCTTGCCAATTCCCCCGGATAAGTCAATATCCTTTATTGATGCCTTTTTCGATTGCAGGAACGCCTGCTTTCATCCACTCTGGTTCAGCCTTGCCTTTAAGATAGAAATCAAAAAATTGCTTCATCCGAATCTGAAAATCCATTCTGTTTTCTCGTTTTACAGGCCAATGCGGTTCTCCATTGTAGTTGAGCATCCAAACCGGCTTGTTGAGCCTGCGCAGTGCCATGTACATTTCTATTCCCTGATACCAGGGAACAGCGGCATCCGCATCATTATGCAACAAAAGTATGGGTGTTTGAATTTTATCGGCAAAGAAAATAGGTGAGTTTTCCAAATAGTGCAATGGTTTTTCCCATAATGTGCCTCCTATTCTGCTTTGTGTTTTTTCGTATTGAAACATCCGGCTCATCCCGCTTCCCCAACGGATGCCGCCATAAGCACTAATCATATTGGCTACAATTGCACCGGCTTCAGCTGCTTTGAATAGGTTGGTACGGGTAACCAGGTAGGCCGTTTGATATCCACCCCAACTGTGTCCCTGAATTCCGATGTTTTTCTCATCTACGAAACCCTTAGCGATAAGGCTCGTCACACCTGGCATGATGGCATTGTAAGCACTTTCTCCAGGAAATCCGATTTTATAAACAATATCGGGTACAAATACAAGATAGCCATCGCTCACATAGGTTGTCCGGTGGATGGTTGACCGCAACGGAGTGGGAGGGATATGACTGTGGAGGTTATCGCTCTCTTTTTCATAGAAATAAACGATCATCGGATACTTCTTTGCAGGATCAAAACCTTCCGGCTTGTAAAGAAGGCCCTGCAATGGAATATTATCAAGTGACATCCAATTCACCAATGAAACGGTTCCCCAGAAATAGTTTTTCATCTGAGGATTGGCATCACTAATTTTTTTAGGGGTTGAGAAGTTGAGATCTGAGGTGGTCCATACATCAGGAAATTCACGGAAACTCTCTCGTGTAAATAAGAGCTGACTGGCCAGTTTTGCTTTCACCACATCATCAAAGCGAAAATCCCCCATAACTCGCTGCGTTAACTTCCCGCTCTTCATAGATAGGGTATAGTAGCCACTTGCTTTTGTTGTTTCATCAAATGCGGATAACAACATTTCCTGGTTGGGGTCTATGAAGCGTTCTTCGGCATTCAGTTTTACATACCTGAACTTAATTTTCTGTTGCCTTCCAATCTTTGTGAGGTTGATAGGCGTAGTGACTCCTGATGGATCAAAAGACCAGAGATCGTAGCGGTCGTATGCTATGAAGCGCTCATCGTTGGCGGTCCAGCCTGCAGCCCCATATCGGCCAGGATAGTCAGGATGGTCATCCTCTTCGTCTGCGAATTTTACCTTTAGCTCCTTATTTAGCTTTACCGTCTTTTCACTTTTTATGGAGTAAGCATACCACGCGGTGTCCGGTTCGCTAAACCAATACACAAAATTAACTTTAGGAGACAGGCCTGCTGTACCACGTATGTTGGCGGCAATCTTTTTACTTGACCCATCGGCCAAATTGAATAGGTACAAATCCTGGGGTATGTTACCCTCCCATGTTATGGCTTTTCGATAGGGTACATCGGATTCTCCGTAGGCAAGCGAAGCATTACCCTCGTCTCCAGGCTCGACTGTTGATATTTGTTCATTACCCATTTGAACCACATTGGACGTTTCGAGATTTATGGCAGCAAGGTATGACCTCTTCTTTTCATTTTCCAGGCGTACATTTTGCATGGGATAGATGTAGGGGTCATCACCATGCCATATTTCAACGTTTACAATTTCCTCTGTCAGCAATGTGGTATCCTGTACCACAGGTATGGGAGCTGTTCCAAAGAAAAGTTTATCACCTTTTTTAGAAAAAATCGGAGCGCGGTGCTCACTTACGATCCAGTCGGAAGGTATTGCCTGGTTTTTTTCTACGTCCAGAAGCTGTGCCTTGTCGTTTTCCTTTTTCCAATGATACAACTGAAAATGGCGCACAAGTGCCTTGGTAGTATCGACATCCGCAACAAAGGCCGCCTGATCGCCTTGCTCACTGATGGCTAGTCCTTTGTATTTATATTTAGCGTGACCTGGATGCAGCTTTTGAAGCGCCTCACTATTCAAATCCAACCAATATACGCCTGCTTGTAAGGTGGAATCATTTCCTGCTGTGCTGAATAGCAGGCCCTGCCCGTACTTTGCAAACTGATAGTCCTTTACATAACCAAACGTAGTTTCCTTTCCATCTGACATTTTTCGTAGTACGAGTGTATAGCCATTTTCCTCACCGTTTTTCTTTGCTTTTTTTGTTTTTGAGGGAGAATCGGATTTCTCATTTCCTTTTGGTTTTTCTTCTTTCTGTGGTTCCAATTGGTACGCCAACCAACCTCCTGTTTTCTCTGGCACCTGGAATGATTTAACGTTGGGCAATTTCTCAGTCTTTTGGGTGGCAAATGAATAGATGCCCAATGAATCTTTTGGAAGATCTTCTTTTTTCTTTTTTTGTCTGCGTAGTTCTTTCACCACTTCCTGCTGAGGCTTGATTTTGAAGATTGCATATTTGCTGTCGAAGGTGAGGGAGATGTTGGCTGCCCGAGGCACGGCTTCCTGTGATCCGGATTTGATACTATGAAAAACCACCTTGCCATCTCCATCTTGTGGATTGATAGTAAATACGGCATAAGCGCCATCGGGTGTTAATTCTTTATAGGTAATTTCTTTCCAATTGTCGTAAACGGTGTGGTCCAAAGCTTTTTTTGGTTCGGCAGGAGGTGTTTTTTTCTGGGCCGTAATGGCCGGACTGACAACGAGTGAAAGGAATAGTAAAAAATATCTCATAATAAGTTTTATTTGGATGTGAAGATATAAGGCAGGGTTACAGAAGCAAATAATTATTGATGACAGGGAAATCGATCAGGTCGCACGGCATAATCAAACCGGAAACCAATATGACGTGGGTATCACTTATTTCTGTCAATGACTATTCTCCAAAATAGCCCATCCCTCGAGACATAAGTCCAGCCAGCCATGGGATGAGGAAAAGAAGGAACAATTCTGCTCTCAACATCCAGAATATTGATTGAGGGATATTGATCATTTCATCGGGATCTCCTTTTCGCTGTTTAATAAAGAAGACAGTAGGGTATATTGAAAGAAGCCCAATGGCAATGAAGCAGGTAAGTTTAATATGGAATATCCAGTTTTTGGTGTAGAAGTCTGCTGGTTTGCCAAATCCGCCCAACCAAAGGGTAAGGCCCGCAGTAAGAAGGGTAAGGGCTGCTAAACCATAAATTGCATCGATACGAGATAGTCGGGTCAATTCAAACCGTGTTAACGAAGGTTTAAGCAAAAGATGTTCCGTGATCAAGGTACCAGCAATGCCGAAGATGGAAATGAAGTGGAGGTAGCGGAGCAACAATTCGATGGTCATATCCCGTGCTGTTTTATTTTCACTAAGATAATTAAATGGATTAGTCAAACCATTGTTTTCGAATTGCCGTCACTAAACATGAAGCGGATTAACCAGCCTGAGTCCTGGTTTTGGCCAGGTATTCATATCCTCGAAATAGCAGTATGACCTCTAAAATGACAGCAGGGATTAATAGTACATAGCTCAGAAAAAAAAGTATAACGGTAATAAGGAGACAACCAAGCAGGATTTCAAGTATGCCGGCAACCTTGGAAAGTTCTCCCATTCCATCCTGAAGCTTAATCAAGGATACGCCAAAAACGATACCCAATGCACCCATGACTACTGATGCTGTTCCGTATGGAAAATATAGAGCTTCAATGGAGTCGTAGGATAGCGTGTAAATGTCTAAAATAGTTACGCCCAGTGTGCCCACCATTTGCATGTACGCACTTATTTTGATTAGGCTGTTATCAAACAAATGCCCAAAAAGTACAAAACCACGCATAAAAAGGACAAATGAAACGAGACTGACCGAAGAAACGACTATGTAAGCTACATTTCCCTTGAGATCGAATCCTTCCGAGAGCCATGTCAAGTCCAATGCCGTATGAATAATTTGCAAGACAAGAAAAACAATGCCACCAATTGCTGCTGTGAGGAAAGTATTCTTATTTTTTTCATCCCCATGTTGCAAATCTGGGGCCGTTACGAATAAGTCCTGATACCAATGGCTAGTCGTTGTCATTTGTTTTGGAAATTGAAGTGTGTCAAAGTTCTCGCCCAAAGCCGCCAAAATAATCTTTACGGTTGATACCCTAGGGGTCACTTCCCCCGATTCAATACGTTGAATCGTTCTCACGCTGACATGGCAGCGCTCTACCAACTCTTCCTGGGTCAGGTTCTTAGACTTTCGGAGTTCAGAAAGCTTTCTGCCCAATTCTGGTTGCTTCATTGAGTTTGTTATTCTCTGCAATTTTACGTTAACACGGCATAGTTGGACGAAAAATAAACACGCAAATTACCCGTCATTCCCCCGACATTTTCAGAAAAATTGTTTTAAAGAACTGCAGATCAATTGGGTGAAGTCCTACCGGCACGGCAGGAAAAGCTTTGCCGGTAGGATTGGGATTTTCATCAGGCTGCTTCTTTCTTGCCAAATCCTAGAACCAGACCAACTACGCCTCCGACCAAACCTCCAAAGAGGGTGCCTACAACAATATCAACAAGGGTAATAGTGAGGCCGCTCAAATTATAGAAGGCATACATGGATGTGTCCCACATAAACACAATGATAAATGAAAAGATCAGGCCATTGGTAAAGCCACTGCTGAAGGATTTGATGTCTCCGATTCTTTGGAATAGGTAGGCGTATAAAATGCCCCAGGTGATATTGCTTAATACCAGAAATAACATATCAGGCGGATCTTTCATGAGACCGTCAAAGACGGCCGTGTTGGCCATGTAGTAATCCATGAGAAGGATGCCAAATACCAGCCATCCACCAAAAAAAGCGAAAAATCCACCTGCCAGCCCTGCGAGAAGCGTTTTTGTATTCATAATAAAAGGGGTTAAGGTTTAGGTAGTTGAATATAGCTGTTTATTTTGTAAAAAGGTCCATGTAAAAAGTTCCTAAAAAAAGGTAATCCATATAACCGAATAATTGGCACAATGGAAAGGAATTTGAAGCGCTATCTGCTATGCCGAAGGACGAGCTGATTAGTATATTATTGACGGAAACACTGTTACAATTTCTCCTGAAAAATGGATTTGCCAGGAAGGGAGAGGTCAATTTATACAGTAAACTGCTTGGCATAACTGCGCAGGATTTGGAATCCTATTGTAATAGATGCGGATATCCTGGTGTTGACCTGCCCGCTCATCAAATCAAAACCAATTGGTGGCGAAGCCGAAACGGAATGGCCCCTGGAAAGTGGCGTCTTTACAGTATAGAAAGCGCAATACAAGCACATGGGTTTTTTAGAACTGAGTCTAAAGAGAGTTTGAAAACCTTTGGATTAAAGAGAACATGGAAGCCTGGCAGAAAAGACTCAACAAGCTTCGGGTGTTTTAATGGTTTGGATGTTAATGCATTTATGTCCAGCATCCTGGGGTATACCGATATACCGCAAGCATAGTGAATTCTACTTTTTGATCTCTTTTTGGTTCAACCGCTGTAGCTATTGCAAAGGCAATAAGTTACATTCATCAACGTTTCTATTAGAACAATTAAAGCGTAATAAAATGACGTTAAAAATCAGATTTACACTTATTAAAAAATTAGCCGCACTAGGCGCCATCATTATGACTACTGTTTGGTGGTTGGCATGATTTAGCATCTATTTTTTTGAAAGAAAAAGGTTCAATTGCGGATGGTATTGTGAGGTAAAGAAACTCGGTAATGCTAAACGATGCGAATTGTTGGATACAAAACGGATCATGCCGCATTATCTCTTCAATCTCTTCTTTGGATGACCCAAGAGCCAGAATAATGCCACCAGTACGTGGCACCTTCCTTCCCGAAGCAACCAAAGCATTCTGCGCATAGTGGTCACGCAAAAACTTCATGTGTTCTGCCATGAGCATACAGTTTTGCGAGAGGTGCTATGTAGTTTAAATCAATAACGAACAATACAGGAATGTTTACATATACGTGAGCACCACGGCTGCCACTAGCAACATCGCAAAATGATACCCGGTGTTAATGCCAAATAATTTCCAGGACTTTTTCTCCCAGGTGACGATTCCAATATCTACAGGCAAGTAAAACCCCAGCCAGGTAAAGATAGTAGCATTGGCAATGTTCATAGCAGGACCAAGTTCTGTTACACCGGGTACGAAGCTCCAGGCGGCCATATTGCTGGCAAAGACATATGCCATAAAAAAATTGCCAATGACCATGGCAATCATTCCCCTCGCCATTTCGCCACCAGAAGGTTTCACGCTCAAATCAAATCCCATTTCCCTGGCCCAGGCCTTGCCAAAAAGCGGTGTATACCACAAAAAGCCCAGAATAAAATTAGCGACAACGGCAATTAATACTCCGGTCATGTTTATGTTCATTTCTTCCATAGTTTTAGAGTTTTGGTTTCGTAATTTGACCACGAAATGTAATCAAAATTTGGAGGTTTGAATCATGAAATGGTAGGATATAAAGTAGCATCTAATCAATTTACTTATTTGTATAACCTGTTTCTTTATCAAAACTAAATCCAGAATAAAATGCGATCATACAGTTTTGCCTTTGTCACTATCTTATTAACATCCCTGACGTTTATTCAGTGCAAATCAAAAGTAGAGTCCTCAGACGAGTTAACAACAAGTTTGGAAACAAAAACCCTTAAAATATCACTTGCCCAATGGTCTATTCATAGGTCCATAGAATCGGGAGCAATGTTGGCTGAGGATTTTGCTTCCATTGCCAAAAATGATTTCGGAATCGATGCCATCGAGTATGTAGCCACTTTTTATAAACCTCATGCTACGGATAAAGCTTTTTGGGAAGTCATGAAGAAACGGGCAGACTCACTAAGTGTAAAAAATTTACTCATCATGGTGGACAATGAAGGTGACCTGGGAAGTCAAAATGAGACCGAAAGAAAGCAGGCTGTGGAAAATCATTTTAAGTGGGTTGAAGCCGCAAGCATCCTTGGGTGTCATTCCATACGTATTAATGCATTTGGAGAAGGGGAGAAAGAAGATGTAAAAATGGCGATGATTGAATCGCTTAAACAGCTTGGTGCATATGCAAGTGACTACAACATTAATGTACTTATTGAGAATCATGGCCTCTACAGTTCAGACGGGCAATGGGTTGCGGATATAATGAAACGGGTAGGGATGCCAAATGTTGGAACGCTCCCTGATTTTGGAAATTGGTGTACGGGTGTAAAGTGGGGTACCACTGAGAATAATGCCTGTGAGGAACCATATGACAGGTATCAAGGTACGGCAGAGCTGTTACCCTTTGCTCGAGGAGTAAGCGCCAAGTCCTATTCGTTTAACGATGAAGGAGAAGAAACCACCATCGATTATGGAAAAATGTTGAAATTGGTATACCAATCTGATTTTGATGGATATGTCGGAATTGAGTTTGAAGGATCAGGACTACCTGAACCGGACGGGATTATGAAGACTAAATCTTTGATCGAAATGAAATGGCAGGAAATCGCCCGGACTATAAAGTAAAAAGCGGGTGCTTAATTCTTGTAAGATGTTCCTAATACATCATCTATTACAAAAAGGTACTGGATTCCAATAGCATGATTTCTTGATACATTTTCTATTGTTTCTTTGCCACTTCCGATGCTCCACTCTGGTGCGTTGCTGGAAGGAATCTTTTCTCCTTCGTTAAAAAACATAATGGTAGTAAGGTCGTAGGAAGAGTTAAATGTTTCACTGAATATATGGAGTGTAGCAGATGTGACTTTCTTCAAATTTTTATCAATCCTGCAATTCAATTCATAAGTACAAGTCAGACTCCATAAACTGATTTCTCGAGTGAAAGAGTCTGGAGGAGAATCACCGCTCCGATTTAAAATTCCCGTTGTTGAAAATGTAATAATGTCTCCATTTGTGGTAACTGAAATTTCCTCGGAAATGTTAGGACTATCATATCGGAACTGATTAGAGCTGGGATTGCCTTCGCTTTCTGCCCACACACTATAAAAAGACAGATCCTGTATGCCGGCTGGACTTGTACTGGCAAGGTTAAACCTGGAGGAAAACCAAAAGCTTTCAAAAGGAGGTTCAGGACTTAAATTACTGTTGGGAGATGGGTTTTCATCTTTACACCCAAGCGCAAATAGCAGCAATGCGAAAAGAGTTCCGGCTTTGAGGTATCTCATGGTATGTTCAATACATTTTAACAAAGTTAACCAAAAAGTAAGAAGGAATTCTTGCTTACTGTGCTCAGTTCAATTAATCAGAAAGTATTATATTCAAGATCAAATTACTTGCCTGTATGAAGCAATATTTATTCTTTTTGACATCCCTGGTATTCCAAATTTCAGGAATCGTGGGGGTGGCACAAAAACCAATACTTAATCATATTGCGCATTACGTAGTGAACTTGGATACCAGCACAAAGTTCTATAGGGACGTTGTCGGTCTGGATACCA
>CAYNCP010000028.1:0-48963 GCA_964395905.1 uncultured Ohtaekwangia sp. | reverse complement strand
TTATTGAAGGCAAACTTGAACTATCGGCTAAAGGTAAGAAAATTGTTCTTGAAGATGGACAAAGTTTTAATGTTAGCGCAAATATGACACACACCTTTTCAAATCGGTTTGACAGAGAGACAAAGTTTAGAGCGACATACAAACCTGCACTTGACATTGACTATATGTTGGTGCAGGGGTTTGACGCATTAAATAGTCAATCTAATCCCAATAAACCGAGTTTTCAGATGTTAGTTGATTTTGACTTTATACTCAAACAAATTCACGGACAATACAAGTTTGCCGGTGCTTCCGGCATTATATTCACGGTTTTTGCAGCCATAGCAAGATTATTTGTCAACCCCAAAGTGAAGTCGCTTAAAGACCACAATGCTTCGTTCTAAAATAGTGAATCAATTTGTCAAACAACTTTATGAAGAACCGATTAAGTCAGATTGCATTGACATAGTAGCACGAACGCATAACAGTAGTTTTGCTGTTATGGGGGCTGACCTGCTTCGTAGAAACATTTGTGTAAGGTTCAGCATTTGGGCTTCGTATGAACTTTAGTGCTAAAAAACCCAAACAACGCAAAGCCGTAAACCGTTATCGGCATTGTAAGGAACCGACCATGCAAACTATACCTGACAGACATTCAACATAGATGGCAAAAACAAAGACAACTTACACAGGACAAGACGTAACAGATTTCGTAAATTCATACGTTGATAATGACCAAAAAAAAGCGGACAGCTTTCGACTGATTGAGCTGATGAAAGAGTGGTCTGACTCTGAACCTAAAATGTGGGGACCAAGCATTATCGGTTTTGGAAACTATCACTACAAATATGCAAGCGGACACGAAGGAGACGCTCCAGTTATTGCTTTTTCGCCAAGAAAAGCAGCGCTAACACTTTACGTGTATTCCGACACCGAAAAAAGTAAAACATTTATAGCTGACCTAGGTAAATTCAAAATGAGTAAAGCCTGTATTTATATAAAAAAACTTGCCGACATCAAATTAACCGTTTTAAAGGAACTCTGCATTGAATCCATAAAATATATTAGCGCGCATCACGAATGTTCTTGCAGAATAAAGTAACGTAGAATATTTAGCATTAAACTTTTAAATCATTGCCATATGCAATCTCTAATTAGAGACTCCAAAGCGTAGAAAGCCGATGATAAAATTATATTATCTACTGCTATTTCTATTGCCCTTATCTGCTCTTGCACATCCAGGTGTTGGTATTGTAAATGACAGTAAAGGCAATATATTCTATACAGATTTACATCAGGTGTGGAAAATCAGTAATAATAAAAAAACTATTGTTGTTCCAGACGTTCATACTCATGAATTATATATTGACCAATATGATAACCTTTATGGAGAAAGCGGATATTACGATGATAAAACAACAAAGTTTTATCATTATCTGTGGGTGCTTCGACCTAATGGAAGCATAGATACAGTTTTGGGCATGAAAGAAGCATACATTAGTCAAGATTTTTCACTAGCAAGGGACAAAAAGAATAATGAATTTTACATTAAACGATTTCTGAAGCCCCATACTGATACAAACCACATTTATCGAAAAACACCAACTGGAAAAGAAACAATAATTGCGACAGGTAATTTCAAAGATGTTAATTGGTTACATTCGCAAAACGATGGAAGTTTATTGTTTGCTTCGGGAAATTCCATATTCCGCGTTGACAGCCTTGGGAATATCACTACTATTTCAAGCCAGATAAATAACTCAAATTCCAAAAGAGATGTATTAATCTGGGGAATATGGCAAGACAATTCTAAAAACATATATGCTGCTGTATTCAGCGATAAATCAATAAGAAAAATTGACGTTAACGGAAGTATTTCGACAGTTTATACAGCGAACGGAAGTTGGGCACCACTACATGGCGTATTTGACAATGATAACAAACTTTGGATTTTGGAAGGTTCCGACAATAATGATGTGCGGGTAACATCAGTGGACAAGGTTATGACAAAATCTTTTCAACAAGACCAAACCAGCTCAAAAGTATTATTTATTATCATCATAGGAGGCATTTTTGTATGCATTTCATTTTTTATATCTAAAAGCAGGAAATTAAATAGTATGGTCTGACTTCATTTTAATAGTTGCAATTGCCAATTCAGCAAAATTTCTTGGAAGCTACATAGGATATAAATTAATTAAATGACAGAGACAAAGACGAAATAAAAGAACAACGAACCGCTAACAAAATGTATGTGCCATTGTGGGGGTTCAGAGTAATTCGTAGTTTGTGTTTCAAAAAAACGTTCGGTCACGGGGGACAGTTCGGAGCAGGTCGGGCTTAACATTCCGCTGCACTTCATTTTTAAGCCCTCCTGCCTAGTTTGCACACTGCGCTTTGATCCATTAAATTAGACGGTTTTTTAAGCCAAAGGTCACATGACAAAAACGATAAAGCCGTTGATTAAGGAGACCGATGTCGTGCTGATGGGCGCAGGTATTATGAGTGCCACACTAGGCATGATCCTCAAGGAACTGGACCCCAACATTACCATTCAAATATTTGAAAGACTCGATCAGGCAGGAACAGAAAGTTCTGATGCATGGAATAATGCAGGCACAGGACACGCAGCATTCTGCGAATTGAATTATACGCCTCAAAAACCAGATGGCTCCATCGATATTTCCAAAGCTATTAAAGTCTCAGAATCGTTTGAACTCTCCAAAGAATTCTGGTCCTACCTGGTAAAGAAGAAAAATCTTAATGCAAAGGACTTCATTTCAAGAGTTCCCCATATCAGCTTGGTTTGGGGAGAAGACAATGTCTCATTCCTGAAAAAACGGTATTCACTAATGAATAAAAGTCCATTATTCAAAGACATGAAATACACAGAAGATCGTGATCTCATGTCGCAGTGGGCACCAATTGTCATGAGGGGCAGGAAAAGTACACAGTCTGTAGCCGCTACGTGTATGGATATTGGCACCGATGTTAACTTTGGTAATCTCACACGCAGCATGATCAACCAGTTGGAAGAGATGCCGGGAGTGACTATTCATTATAACGTGGAAGCACTAGATCTCGATCCGGATGGTAAAGGCGGTTGGGATGTGTTTGTTAGGAATCTGTTGAGCAGTGAAAAAAGTCGGTGCAACACCAAATTTGTTTTTATTGGTGCAGGCGGAGCTACATTGCACTTATTGAAGCGTGCAGAAATTAAAGAACGGAAAGGATATGGGGGATTCCCGGTAAGTGGTCTTTGGCTAAAATGTTTGAATGAAGACTTAATAGCCAAGCACAATGCAAAAGTATATGGGAAGGCATCCGTAGGTGCACCACCGATGTCTGTACCCCACATCGATACAAGAAGGATTGATGGAAAGAAAGAGCTATTGTTTGGGCCTTTTGCCGGATTTTCTACAAAATTCCTAAAGAACGGTTCACTGCTGGATTTGCCTAGTTCTATCCGGCCAGATAATGCAATTCCTATGATATTTGCAGGTATCAAAAACATGTCCCTCACTAAATATTTGATTGAGCAAGTTCGGCAAACGCCTGAAGAGCGTCATGCCGCATTACGTGAATACGTACCCTTTACAAAGCAGACTGATTGGGAGCTCAAAGAAGCAGGGCAACGAGTGCAGGTAATTAAGAAAGATAAGAAAAAGGGTGGTGTACTTGAATTCGGCACTGAAGTAGTGGTGTCGACAGATGGTACAGTGGCTGCCTTACTCGGAGCATCTCCAGGTGCATCTACCGCTGCTGCCGTTATGCTGGGGCTAATTTCCAGATGTTTTAGCTCGTTGATTAAAACAGATTCATGGAGAGAAAAACTAAATGAAATGGTCCCTTCCTTCAACGTGTCGTTATCCGATAATCCAGATTTGTTAGAAGCATCAAGAAAACATACCAGTGAGATTCTGGAACTAAAGTGATAAAGGTAGGACAATACAACGAGCTAAAAATCCTCAGAGAAACCAGCGTTGGTCTGTATCTCGGAGACGACTCAGGGGAAGACGTTCTGCTACCCAACAAATACAAGCCTGAGCATTTCGAATTGGAAGATCAAATGGAAGTCTTCGTCTATCGCGATCATGAAGAAAGAAAGGTGGCCACCAACCTGACTCCCAAAATACTACTCAATGATTTTGCATTACTTCAGGTCACCGATGTAACTGACGTAGGCGCATTCATGAACTGGGGGCTTGAAAAAGAATTAATGGTGCCATTCAATGAACAACGCCAAAAAATGGAAGCTGGCAGATGGTACCTGGTGTATATGGCACTAGATAAAAAAACAGATAGGTTGTACGCCAGCAATAAAATTGATAAGATACTTCAAAACGATGTGCTAACCGTAAAGGAGGGGGATGAAGTAGAGTTGGTAGTGATGCAAAAAACTGACCTTGGATTTTCAGTTATTATTGATAACGTACATAAAGGACTTATTTATGAAAATGAGATTTTCACAACCCTTAACATAGGTGACAAATTACCAGGGTACATTAAAAGAATAAGGGAAGGCAACAAGATTGATGTTTCGCTTCACCCAATTGGGTATGAAAATTTTAATGATTCCAATAGTCAACGCATTTATCAAAAGCTAAGAGAAAGCAAAGGATTCCTTGAAGTCACTGATCAAAGTTCTCCGGTTGAGATTTATACCCAATTTGGCATAAGCAAAAAGGCTTTTAAGAAAGCGATTGGCGCACTCTTTAAACTGCGAAAGATTACACTGGAAAAAACTGGGATAAGGCTGGTTGATAAAGACCCGGGTAACAAAATTGCTTAAGCTGTTTTCCGCAGCACAAAGCGGTAGTAAAGTCGGCTTCCATTAATTAAGTTGGTATGAAGACGCGAACCGACTACCCCGGCAAACTCCGCAAAAAGGTTCTGCCATTTCTCTGGCACCAATCTTCTTATTCGTGCCTGTTTCACATCGTCCTCTGCCTCCATTGCATTGACAACATTCTCACTGATGTTCTCTTCTTCCAGTAATTCAAGCCCAGAGTTTCCCAACTGACTTTTCAGCAACTCCATATTCTCTACACTTCTGAAGTCGACAAGCAGCAGGTAACCACCGGGCTTAAGCACACGTTTAACTTCACTTAGGAATTTATCAACAGATCCATACGCGTGACATGATTCTACATTAAGCACCACATCGATGCTTTCATCCTCCAATGGTATGGACTCCGCACTGCCTTGAATAAACTGTAGATTAGGTAACTTATGAATACGGCTGGCCAGGTCTACAGCACTTTGCGCCAAATCAATACCGATATAAGATGATGGATTCAAAGCACTGGCTACATGCCTGGCGCCTCCGCCTCTTCCACTTCCAACCTCCAAAACGCGTTTTCCGGCAACATCAGATTTTGACGCCAGATAATGGTACATCTGAAGTGAATAACGCTGCGTTTCCGGAGGTAATTCGATATCGAAAGGTTTCTCATTTTTATTGGGAACATAGCCGTAATTCATAAATTGCCACTCTTCTGCGGGTATTTTCTTGGCCAAAATCTCATAAGTAATCTTGGCGTTCAATCTTTTGAACCATGCAAAGCGCTTGAAAATCTTAATGATAAAATCGATCATTGTTGCTTATTCATTAATGCACCAATATAAAGGTATTTAGGTTACAAAACCCTTCTTCGCGATTGGTCAATTAATTTAATAGTTTTAGTATCTCAATATTGAATAAATAACAACATTTGTAATTAGTGTTAATCAAACAGTTCTAAATTATGAGCGGATCTTCACGAGGTGAATTCACTTCATCCTTTGGTTTCATTATGGCAGCGGCAGGATCCGCGATTGGCTTAGGAAACATTTGGGGTTTCCCGACACAGACCGCTCAAAACGGGGGTGCCGCGTTCGTTTTATTGTATCTAATCTTAGCATTCCTAGTGGGGTATCCAATATTGCTTGCTGAGTTTACCATTGGCAGACATACTCAATCGAACCCCGTTGGCACTTACCAAAAAATTGAAGGCGGCAAGCGGTTTATCCCAATTGGATTTTTAGGAATAATAACAGTTGGATTTATCCTTGCATTTTACTGCATCATAGCAGGCACCATGGTAGCATACTTTATCAGTCCAATTCTACGATTGGTTGGCGCTGAAGCTTCAGCCGCCTGGGTGACCTCGCAAGGTACTGTTAGTAATATGTTGTTCGCGAGCGTATTCTTCTTTCTTACTATTTTGATAGTTGCCGCGGGAGTCAAGGACGGAATTGAGAAGTGGTCAACCCGGTTGATGCCAACACTGCTTGCAATCTTGGTACTGCTTGTAATCTATGTGCTCACACTGGACGGAGCCATGGAGGGACTAAAAGTATATTTACTGCCCGACTTCAGTAAAGTATTAAATGCACAATTGTTTACAAGTGCGCTTGGCCAGGCTTTCTTCTCACTTTCACTTGGTGTAGGCAGTATGCTTGTATTGGCATCTTATACAAGTAAAAAAGAAAACTTAGTTCGGTTAGGTCGGTTGGTTACGCTCAGCGATGTAGGTATTGCTTTCCTGGCTGGCTTACTCATTATCCCCGCAATGTATGCGGCTTCAGCCTCTGGTACGCAAATATTTGATGAAGCTGGAAATCTGATTTCCGGACCCAACCTGATTTTTCAGGTGTTACCTGCTCTATTCAATACGATGGGGGCCATAGGAATTGCCCTATCAGTCATATTCTTTTTCCTCATGGTTATTGCCGCACTTACCTCTACCATTTCCATGCTTGAAGTGCCAGTTTCATATGCGGTTGACAACAGAAATATGCCTCGTTCCAAGGCCAGCATTCTTATTGGTGTAATTTTTTGGGTTGTAAGCATGATCATCGCGCTTAACTTTGATTTGTTATTTGGCTTGGTTGTGAGTGCTACCACACAATTCATCCAGCCCCTGCTCGGCCTTTTAATTTGCATTTTTGTAGGATGGATCATGAGCCGAAACAAACTAATTGAAGAGCTAAAACAAGGTAATCCTGAAATTGAAAACACGTTGTTCATGAAAATATGGCCGCTTTTTATTCGTTACGTTTCCCCCATTCTTATCCTGATCATATTGGCCCAAGCTTTCTTATAATTAGGAAAACCCCGGCTCGCACCGGGGTTTAGCAACCTTGCAAATTAAAACCAACTTTACTTGAACGTCACAATCAGGTTGCTTGTCTCTAGTGGGTTGTAAGGACTTAAGTTATTTAATCGAGCTGCAAATACATCCCACTCTGGTCCTGGAGATTCTCCTCCAGCTATGAATCCAACTTTTTCACTGAAGTAACCTGGCGCTGATGTATTCTTCAGGTAGGCAGCCAACAAATCAGGATCCAAACCTGGCCAAACCTCATTAATTTCATTAGTAAATACATTCTTAATGGAATAGTCTTTAAGTAACACGTTGCGATCCGACTCATTCAAATCACTTGGCGGTAGTCCTACCTCAGCCACTCCAATATTGTCTGCGTCAGATCCGGAGGCGACAAAGGCCCAGTTGAAACCCGTGTTGCCTGCAAATAGTATGGCGTTAGGGTGATTTGAATTTCCAAATACATCTACTGCATCTCCTTTTCTGGCGGCAAACATATGCAAATTGTTTATCGCAAATGGATCATTAAGTGGATTTGGCAGAGGAATGCCAGCAATCAATACTTCCATTTCGGCATCATAGCCAAGGGTACTTTCCTCACTGTAATTAATTCTTACAATGGCATCTCCGGCATTTTCATTTTCAACTCTGTTAATATTATAAAGTTTGATGATGGCTATGCCCATAATTGGTCTCCGCTTGTTCCAGAATATTTGCATGGCTTTGCCCCCATCCGAATTTACCTCAGAATCAGCATCGGTAACGGTAAGCATATACTCCCATGACTTGCCTTCATATTCCACGTCCGACTCAACAACTAAATTCTTAACACGATTATCATCGTCACTGATGTAGCTAAGGGAAAGCACCCGGTCTATTCGATGTCTTCTCAATCCAATAATGATGTCCTCTACGATTTCTGCCGCTCCATCACCAATGGCGATAAAGGTTCCCAGATTTTCGTAAATGTCATTACCCTGTAACGTGTCATCCTTGGTGCGTCCTGAAAGTCTTCCGCCCTCGGCATATTCGCTATTACTAATTGCTGAAGGGATAGCCACCCGAAATGATTCGGGTAGTAAATCTTGCTGCGGATTGATATCCGGATTCTGGTCACAAGAACTCACCAGGAACATCAATGCCATTCCTAAAAAAAGAGTGAAGGTGATTAATTTAGAGCGTTTCATTTTTTGTTGCGTTTAGTTTCTAATTCATTTGGCGGTTAATTCCCCGCCTTCAGTATTAAAACACAACACTTACCGCCTACCCTTACTCCAAATTCACATATTCTTTAAAAGTCCGATTTTGGCCTTTATTAAGGCTTTTTTATGATAATTGTGTCGGATACCACGCTGCAAACCGCAAAGTAGCCCAGGGCACCTCCACTTAGGTTGCTGGTGGCATTAGCCCTTTGCACATCAAACACACCACCCCGCCACGATGTTTCTGATAATATGGATCGCAAGAAATTCTTATATCCAGGAGCTACAGAATATTTTTTACGGATAACCACAGATCCTTCCGGAAAAACAAAATCCGCCTGATCAGGCTTAAACAATTCATTTACATCTATGGTTTTTAAATCATAATGAACAATACGGCCAACACATAATTCTCCAGTCTCGCAGAAAGCGGTGTTGTTCCACGCAATCGTGTAATCAACATAGTTTGGATCCTCACCGGAATCAGAAATAACCAAGCGATAATAATCATCAAATGCACGTTGATAAGCAAAAGGAGCCATCGGCTCTACAGGCACCGAACTGCTTTGAGCCACAAAGTTCTTCCCTTTATATTGGATAAGCAGAGTGTATAGCTTCCCAAATACCGCAGTCATTTCTTGAGTGTAATACACACCAGAACCAATGGGAAACTCCAGTGTGTTATAGATAACTGAATTGCCCTCTACAACAAACAATGTGGCCCCTGTAGCAGGGGCAGCAATGCCATTTACCGTCTGATAGGGATGAGATAGGGTTACCTTATGATTTTGCCTTTCATTTGTAAGCACCGCCTCTACCACCAATAAGTCGGAGTTTATCGTTTGCAATGGCTTAACTATCTGCTCCTCGCAGGAGGAGACAAACATAGCTAATGCCAATATTATATAGCTTTTACTCATCTCCATTTAAAATTGTAAGAAGCAGATGGTGTAAATTGAAATAAAAAATATTGACTGGTAGATGCATCCCTATTCAACAAATTAATAGGAGTTCTAAAGGTACCGGGTGCTGTTTCTGTTTTGTTGTAATTAATGAATATGGGATTCTTTCGCGCATAAAAATTATAAATTGAAAATGAGAGGGAATGCATAAACTTGCGCTCTTTGTTTTTATTCAATTGTAATGTCGCAGATAAGTCCAACCGGTGATAATCAGGTAGTCTATCATTGTTCTTCTCTCCGTACAGGGGAACCTCCGCGCCATTGAAAGAATAGAAACTAACAGGAGTTGAAAAAGGGGCGCCAGTTGAGTAATTCCAGTTTAGTCCGATATTCCATCTAAGGTTCAGGTCATAGCTAAGCATGAAATTGACCTGATGTGGTCGGTCATAAAAGGCGTTGAATGTTTTCCCTTCATTAATCTCAGCAAATTTGCGTTGGGCTCTTGAGTATGAATATGCGGCCCACCCCCGCAGCCTTCCCTCTTCTTTTCGAATTTGAATTTCAGCACCATAGGCTACAGCCGTACCAAATCGCAGCTCCCGTTCCAGCAATGGATTCAACAGCGTCTCAGCATGCGCTTCATAATCAATTTGATTGTGCATTTTCTTATAAAAGGTCTCTGCATCAACCGATGCACCTAGTCGAGGTAGAAAACGGTAGTAACCTACCACCCATTGATCCGATGTTTGAGGTTTTATGTTTATACTGCTGGGAAGCCAGACTTCAAATGATGAAAATGGACTAATTGAATTGCTTACCAGGTGAATATTTTGAACATTCCTGGAATAGCTGGACTTAATTGAATTATTCACATTTAGAAAATAACTCAATGAAATCCGAGGTTCTACATTTTCATATCTGCCGTAGTTGGCACCCTTCGGATAAAAAAGGGTGTCGATTGGATTGCGATTGTCGTCAAAAACAAATTCAAAACTCTCTCCTTGATTGGTCCAGGCCGACAGGCGCAGGCCATAGCTTAAGCCCCAATGATCATTGAATCTCACCTCATGATTTCCATAAAGCACAATTTCATTGGAGTTCCTCACCGATGTAATGGGCGCAACGGTAACGCCTCTCCTTGTGACATTGCCTGGCCCGAAGTTATATCCACCCATTGAAAGTCCGAATGTAATTTCCTCATCAGGGCTTTTGAAGTAACTAAAATCCGCTTTCAGACTCACATTCGAAAGATGCGAATTCCACTTTGTTTGTGTGCTTAAATCGGTATGCAAAAAATAATCGTACGTTCCTGCTGCGAGCGTAGTGTTTAGAAAAAGTTTCTTATTAAAAACATGGTTCCATCTCAAAGTAGATGTATTGTTGGTCCATTCAATGCCAGAATTAGCAGCCAGAAAATTGTCACTACCGGTGTAAAAAGAAAAATACAATTTATTCTTTTCATTGAGGTCAAAATTCAGTTTGCCAGTCAGGTCGTAGAAATGAAACTTTTGAATATTATCATTGACCAGATTGGATATCCACTTTACCCTGGACAACCTGCCTGATATCAGGTAAGAACTTTTATCCTTCTTAAAAGGACCTTCAAGACTCACTTTAGTACTCAATAATCCAATACTTCCTGAAGATTCAAAATGTTGATCGTTACCTTTTTTTGTTCTAACATCCATTACGGAAGAAAGACGCCCGCCAATAGAAGCAGGCATGCTACCCTTGTACATTTCAATATCATTAACTGCCTCCGGAATGATGGTGGAAAATATACCTAGTAAGTGACTGGGATTGAAAATCGGAGCATCATCAATCAGTATCAGGTTTTGATCACGGTCGCCACCCCTTACATAATAAAAAGTGGATCCATCAGAATGCATTTTAATACCTGGAACTGCTTCCAGGGCTTTAACAGCATCTGCTTCTCCAAAAAAGGAAGGCTTTTCAGAAATGGTAGACGGCCTTAATCCACTTTTACTCAATTGTACTTCGTTGAGTACTGATGGTGTCGAACTCAACACAATAATTTCAGCCAGCACCGAAGCCGAAATCGTCATACTTTTATTAACAGTATGCGATTTGTTTAAATCGACCGCCTCCCTTGAAGTTTCATATCCAATATAAGAATAGATCACATCATAATTGCCTTCAGGAACAGTGAGTGAGTAAAAGCCAAAGACATTGCTTGTAGCTCCAACTTGTAATGAAGGGATAATGACTGTGGCTCCAATTAAAACTTCTCCATTCGACTGATCGGTAATAAAACCACTGATGGTAAAGCTCCTATCAGCTGATTTTGATAGTCTTTTTATCGGCTTTAGGATAATCTGATTTTCTACCCATTCATAAGAAATTGAAACAATATCAGTTAAATCAGTCATCACTTCCTCCATGGTTTTTCCTTTGGCAGAATAGGAAATCTTCTGATCGATTGGAATTTTTCTTGGATTATATGAAAACGGAATCCCAGTCTGCTCAGATATAACATTTAAAGCATCCTCAAGAGACATCTGTTTTATCTCTAGATCAAACTTTCGGCTAGTTGTTTGCTGAGAATAACCAGTGAATGTAAAAAATATTAGCAACACAACGTTCACCACTCGGCAATTGACTTTCACCCTCTGGCCAATCATTAACATCCGGCTTTGGTGATTTCGATTTGGTTGCCATTTATCTTATAAGTCAGGTCCAATGTCGATTTCAATACTTTGAGGACTGCATCCAACGTCTGATTATCAAAAGTGACGGTGACTCTACATGCAGCGGAGACGTCTGCACTGATGGTAACATCAACTCCATAGGCTGACCGCAATGCCTCGGCTACTTGGTTGAGGTTGGACTCCTCAAAAACAATCTTCCTGGTCTTCCAGGCAAGGTAGTTGATGTCATCATTTTGTTTGCTCGTCAGCGCCTTTTGCAATTTGTCAAACACTCCCTTTTCGCCCGCCTTTAATTCAACCATTTGTTGTAATTGCTTGGGCGCTAACCTGACCACCCCAGAGGCTACTGTTACCGTTACCTCTTTATTTGTCGCGTATGCGTGAACATTAAATGCTGTTCCCAGAACAGTGATTTCCGCTTCCTGCATTCTAATTATAAATGGACGTTCCTTACTGGGCACCACGTCAAAAAATCCTTCTCCCTCCAGGGTAATCTCGCGATGCTGTACTCCGAATTTTTTCCGGAAAGTAATTCTTGAATTCCTATTAAGGTTTACCGTTGAACCATCCGGCAACTCAATGGTTTCACTGTTTTCAGCAGTTTGGTAAACCTGCTCCCCTTGAGCAGCAAAATAATTGATCACAATACCGGATACCACAACCAGTAAAATCACAGCCGCTACTCTTAACCACGTTTGGGGGCTCGATTTCGCAGGTACGATTGAAATTAAATTTTCTTCATCTTCAATACTCTTTTTAAACTGATCCCATTCCTTTGAAACATCAATATCCAACTCCGAAGATGCGCCCGGTTTATAATACTTACCCGTTAACTCAAATACTTTCCTCATCTTATTGAAAAGTGCCTCGTTTTCTTTTGACAAAGTAATCCACTCCTGAAGCGTTTTTTCCTCAGCCGCTGTTGCCTCACCCGTCAGGTGTTTAACGATTAGCTCTTCTTCCACACTATGATTTTCTTCATTCACTTACTTACTCTTATATTCAGTAACACATTTTTACCTCCATACCCTTAAGGATTAAAAATAAATAATAAAAGAGAAAGGAAATTTACCAATGCCTTCCTCAACATGTTCAATGCTTTAGACATATGCGCCTCTACCGTTTTAACCGAAATATTCATTTTTTCAGCGATTTCGGCATATTTCAATTCTTCGTATCGGCTCATTTCAAAAACGATCCTGCATTTTTCGGGGAGGATATTGATCGCCAACTCAATTTCCTTTTCCAACTCCCTTGCTTCAAATGAGTTATCTTCTGAAGCCGTTACCTGCTCGTGTGCACCTTCCAGCGGAACTACTTTCTTTCGATCTCTTATATAATTAAGACAACGGTTTCTTGTTGACGTGAAAAGATAGCTCCTGAAGTTGGTGTCTTCGGGCAAATCCTCATATTTTTCCCATACAGCGATAAAAACATCATGCACAAGATTTTTGGACTCATCCAAATCACCAATGTATTTTATCGAAAATCCGCAAAGAGGCTTAAATAACTCTTTGAACAACTGCTCAAATCTCGTTTTTTTACTGCTTGTCAATAAATGAATCGTTTCAGAATATCAATATCGGAATATTAAAGATAATTTGTAATCTCCAGAATCCGTCATCTGCTGTCTTCCTGGTGGAAAAATGATTTTTTATTTAATTATGTTTAAATGAGACTTTTCTTACAAGTACTATTTAGCTTTCTATTCCTTACCACATACGGGCAAATTGAAGTGCACCAAGAACCCTTGCATCACCCGGTGCTCTCTAACAAAACGGGCCGGGTGCTTGATGTCATTGCACATCCAGGTGACACCTCCCTGATGCATCAACATCGAAAAAACTATTGCTACGTCACACTGCAGGGAGGCCAGATTTGGATTCAAGAAGCTGGTGGCGAAGGAAGAAACCTCAACTTGCCCACCGGGTTTGTAGGAGGATATTATGAAAATCCCGAAAAAGTACTCATTCACCGGTTTGCCAACTGCTCTCCAAACATGATCAGATTGATTGCCATAGAAAATCACTTTCTTAAAGCTGTGTCAGTCGATTCTTTCATACATGACAGTAAAGGTGAGGAGGTTTTGGTTAACAATTCATACTTTCTAATCACTAAAGTATCCATTGCCCCTAATGATATTTTTTCTCGTTTGCTCCGCTGGCCGGCTGTTGTCATCAACCTGGAATCAAAGCCTATGACATATAAAAACTCAGGTGATTTTACCCCACTGGCCGACTGGGCATGGATCAATCAGAATAAACAACTGGCTGTTCGCAATTCATATACCAACCAGGCATCGATTATCCTTGTGCAGTTGAAAAACGGGAAGTCTAAATCCAGGAATTAAAAATTTTAACCACGCGTATAAAAATTCACCTTACTCACCGCGATTAAGAGTACTTTCACGCCCAATTTTGCTGCATCCATGAATTCAAGTCGCATGTTTATCACGGTCCTGCTGCTGTCAATAGCTTATCAAAGCCTTGGTCAAACCAATGGATATGTTCCTAACCTGAAAGTAAGACCTACCGCCAGTGCCATTCAACTTAATACGGAACCGGTGATTGATGGTGAAATCATAAATGATGAACTTTGGCAGCAATACCCTGCATTTGATGGCCTCAAGCAAGTGAAACCTTATGCCGGACAACCTGCTTCTGAAAAAACAGACATCAGAATTGGCTATACCAAAACGATGCTTTATGTAGCCGTGGTGTGCTATGATGCGGCACCCGATCAATTGGTGGTTTCAGATGCCAGAAGAGATGCTTCTCTGGATGGAACAGATAGTTTTCAATTTATCATCGACACGTACCACGACCGTCAAAACGGTTTTGTTTTTGGAACCAACTCACTGGGCATTGAGTATGATGGCCAGGTAGACAACGAAGGGCAAGGCAATAGCAATAACAATCGGCAGCAAGGCGGAACGATAGGCGGATTCAATTTAAATTGGGACGCTTCATGGGAAGTAAGATCCAAAGTCGGTGACTACGGCTGGAGTGCCGAATTCGCCATCCCATTAAAAACGATTCGGTTTGCATCTGGCAAAGACCGCGTATGGGGCTTAAACATTCAACGCAATATCAGAAAGACCAATGAGGTGGCCTATTGGGCTGAACTTCCCGTACAGTTTGGGTTTGACTTAAAGCGACTTTCCTTAGCTGGAGAGCTCACCGGCTTAAACCTGGAAAGTCAAGGCAACTTAAAATTCATACCATATGTATTGGATAATGTAACCAAAGACTTTAACAAGTATCCTGTAAAAACCAAAAACACTCCCGAGGCTGGAGCAGATCTAAAATACAGCGTCACCCCTTCACTTACCCTTGACCTTACCTACAATACCGACTTTGCACAAGTAGAAGTGGATCAGCAGCAAATTAATTTAGATCGGTTCAATTTATTTTTCCCGGAGAAGCGACCATTCTTCCTGGAGAATGCCGGGTTCTTTACGGTAGGCAGCCCTGGTGAAGTGGATTTGTTCTTTAGCAGAAGAATAGGCATAGCTGAAAATGGGCAAGTGGTCCCCATTTTAGGCGGAGCCCGGCTTTCAGGTCGTGCCAACAAAACGAACATCGGAGTCCTGAGCATGTTTACAGATGACCTTGCCCTAAATGACAGCGTCACCATTCAAAAAAATAATTTTAATGTAGCGCGTATCAATCAACAGGTGGGCCAGCGATCAACCATTGGAGGAACATTTGTGAGCCGAGAAGGAGTAGGTGAAGGGGGAGCCGACTTTAATCGCGTGTTTTCTATGGATGGAAAACTGGGCATTGGCAAGAAAGCATCTATTGGCGGGTTCTTCGCTCGATCCGATTCGCCAGACAGCATTAAGGATGGCAACTCCTTTAAGGTGAGCGGTGAATATCAATGGAACGGCCTTAGTACAAGTATGGCTTATACCCAGGTGGATGAAGGATTCGATCCGCAGGCTGGGTTTCTGTTTCGCAAAGCCTTTAGAAAGCCTGAACTACTTATTCTTAAGACCATAAGAATGAATGGGAAGTTGGGCGGAATGCTTGAGATCAGACCGCACGTCTCTTATCGTGGATTCTGGAACTTTGAAGGATTTCAGGAAACCGGATTCCTTCACGTAGACAATCACTGGGCCTGGACAAACGGTTTTGAAATTCATACCGGAATCAACTTCACTGAAGAGGGATCCATAACTGACTTTAAAATACCGGGCCTTGGCATTACCATGCCTGCCGGATCCTTCCAAAATCAGGAAGCTCAAATTGTGGTGATCACCAACCCGAGCAAAAAGTTTTATTTCAGCACGCGACATGTCATGGGTGGGTACTTTTCAGGCTCCAGATCGGCACATAGCGGAACGATAGGCTTTAGAGTAGGCGACAGATTCAATTCTGAATATACCTTTAACCACAATGACATACACCTGCTGGAAAGAAACTTTGCTACAGATGTATTTGGGGCGCGTATGTCTTATGCTTTCACCCCCCGTATGAACCTGCAAGGCTTTTTCCAGTACAACAGTGCTGCGGATATTGTATCTGCAAACATCAGGTTCAATTTATTGGAACAGGCCAACACGGGTCTCTTTGTTGTTTATAATGAAATTTGGGATGGAGGAAATGTGGCCAGTCGAAGCTTTACCATTAAGTATACGCATATCATCAACATCTTAAAATGACCTCTAACAAGAGCCGATATTGCATTATTGGTTTGCTGATGTTGGCTGCAGGTTGCCAACCGGAATCTAAAATTGATCAACGCTCCTATCGCCTTGGAGCAATCGGAGCGTTTGGCGAAGCAGTCAATGCTGGTGTTAAGCAACTGGCATTGAGTGCCACTATGACAACTGAGGAAATCGAAATCCTGCTTGCCGAAGCGGAAAAAGTTGTAGAGAAAAATAATGTGCTCTTGTATCGGGAAGCAGATTTGATTGTAACTGATTTGTTTCCCGCTGATATTGCTAAAGGCAAAGAAGTACTACTCATCTATCAGGGCAACACTATTGATCAATATTTACAACTCAAAGCAGATAAAAATAAACTTATAAGCGAAAACCGGTACAAAGGAATAGAAAGGGAAGAAATCGCAAGAAGGTTTGGAAGGATGCTTAGCTACTCATCTCGAAAAATCAATCAACTGCTGGCAGAGAATACACCCTTTAGAACGATGTATGATTTTGGCGTAAAGGCCACCAACTTGTTTCTGTACTACAAAGACCTGGATGCCGCCACCCGTTTTTATACTGAAATGCTGGGACTAGAATTACTTGCTGATTACACTATGGCAAAAATACTGCGCATTACTTCGGACTCCTATCTCATTCTTGTAGATGCGACCAAAGGCATGCACACAGCAGAAGAGCCAAAAACAGTGGCACTGGCACTAGTAACCAATCAGCTGGCAGATTGGTACAATCATTTGAAAGCCAACCAGGTTAAGATCAAGTATGAGTATAAACCCAAGGAAGGTGGCGCGCATGACGGCTTTGTGGCGGTTGACCCTGAAGGTTATCTCCTGGAGTTTGAAACATTTAAACAGCATCCTGAGAATGAACGCCTCTACCCACAACTGCAAAAACTGAAATCAGAGTCAACTTCCATATCTAATGGTTTAGGATTCAATGCCACTATTACCTGGCTGTATTATAAAGATATTCCAGCCATGGAAACTTTCTATCAACAAACACTTGGCTTGCAACTGATCGCAGATCAAGGTTGGGCAAAAATCTACCAAGCTTCCGAAAGCGGATACATCGGACTTGTAGATGAAAGGCGAGGCATGCATAAGTTTACCGAAAAGAAAGCGGTCAATGTTTCGTTTATTCTTGCTGATGTAGATGGCTGGTTTAATTATGTAAATGAACACAAACCTTTCGAATTGCGATCCCTTGAAGTCAGTACTGGACCAGAAAAGAAATATCGCGCCTTCGTGGGCTACGATCCTGAAGGTTACTATTTGGAATTTGATACTTTTTATGAGCATCCCGACAATTCAAAGCTCATGAAGCATCTATCAGGACAAGGACCTAAGAATTAGTACTTTCACTTTTTTAAATTGCAACCCTTGCCTTATAAAATTTTCAAAACTTAATCTCAAGAAGCACACCAGGCTCAGCCCACATGAAAGATTGTATAGTCAGACTAGTGCCTTACCTCAAATGAAGTATAACCCTCTGATGCTATTTCAGTAGCTTCAACTTTATCAACAATTGCCTGACTTGGCCCATCGTGACACCAAGCCACAAACTCCTTTAATATTTTCTCATCACCGCTTGCCTCAATGTAAACTGAACCATCCGGCATGTTTTTTACCATACCATTTAGTCCAAGCGATCTTGCCTTGTCTCGGGTTGATGCCCTGAAGAAAACACCCTGAACTTTACCACTCACCTTAATTGCAAGGGTCATGACGATTATACAATGTAATCTGTACTCAAGAATGCGGACTCTCTGTTTTTAATGATCGTACTGATGATCTGCTTGTTAGAATCATTGGCTTTCGTTGCCACCAATGTACGGATAGAGAACACACGCAATGCATCTGAAACGGAAAGCGTTCCTTCTGCAGAATCTTTGCGCCCATTGAATGGAAATGAATCCGGACCTCGTTGGCATTGTGCGTTCAAATTGATTCTGCCCACCTGGTTGCTAAATGCATCCATCAGTTTGGCGAGTTGCTTGGAGTCTGTTCCAAAAATACTTACCTGTTGTCCAAAATTTGAGTTCACCACATATTCAATAGCCTCCTCAATATTTTCATAGGCCATGATGGGAATCACCGGCCCAAATTGTTCTTCGGAATATACGCGCATTTTATTATTTACAGGATGCAACACAGCTGGATAAAAAAATGATTCCAGTGTTTCCCCACCATTTTCATTGATTACTTTGGCTCCGTTCTTCTTCGCATCTTCAACCAGTTCTTTCAGATAATCAACTTTTCCTGGTTCTGGCAGGGGAGTTAATGACACGCCTTCTGTCCATGGCATTCCCGCCTTCAGCGTTTTTATTTCAGCTGTAAACTTATAAATAAACGTTTTCAAAATAGACTTATGAACGAGTAGCATTTTCAATGCCGTACATCGTTGCCCATTAAACGAAAGCGAACCGGCAACACATTCTTTTACCGCATTGTCCACATCAGCATCAGGAAGTACAATGGCTGGATTTTTGGCATCCAGGCCAAGTATCGCTTTTAGTCTGTGAAGTTTGGGATGAAGTTTTTTCAAATCATTAGCACCCTTATTGGTTCCAATAAATGCGAAAACATCTATGCGGCCGCTCTCCATTAAGGCACCTACAGTTTCCCGTCCTCTGCCATAGATAATGTTGATAACACCCGGTGGAAAACTGGTTCGGAATGCCTCCAACAATGGTCGGATCAACAACACCCCATATTTTGCTGGTTTGAAAACTACGGTATTGCCCATGATCAAAGCAGGTATCAAGGTGCTGAAAGTTTCGTTCAGCGGGTAATTAAACGGTCCCATGCATAAGGCAACCCCCAACGGTACACGTCTTATCTGCGCCATAAATCCCTGCTCATCTACCAGCTTTGCCGAATTACGATCAAGATCCTTTAAAGTCTTAATGGTATCAACGATGTAATCGCATGTACGATCAAACTCCTTCTCAGCATCCTTAAGCGGCTTGCCAATTTCCCACATCAGCAATTTCACCACCTCCTCGCGTTGGGCACGCATCTTACCTAAAAATTTCTCGACATGCGCAATCCTGCCTTCTACACCCAGTGTCGGCCAAAGTCCCTCGCCTCTGTCATAAGCGGTGGTTGCGGCTTCCATTGCTTGCATCGCTTCCTTCTCCGTGAGCAAAGGTGTACTGCCGATTACTACCTGTTCGTATTTTCCGTTGTTATTGGTAAATACCGGGCTTAATACAGTGTTCAGTTTGCCTTCCCACATTTTAGTGTCTCCATTGATTAAATACTCTCGCTGCTCAATGGGTTTCCCATTGGCGTATTGTGAAGGTATTTCCGTTGGTGTTGGGAAAATATTTTTTAATATGTGGCTCATACTTTTGCTTGATTGATCTGTTGAATAATGCTTACCGAAGCAGAAGTTCCAATCCGGTCTGCACCGGCTAGTAGCAAGTTAATAACTTGTTGAGATGTTTTAATCCCTCCCGAAGCTTTTATCCCTACCGCAATCGATAGCAATTTTCGAATCTGTAGAATATTTTCAACTGAGGCGCCTGCATCGCTAAATCCAGTCGATGTTTTAACGTAGTCCGCACCACTGTCGCTGCACATTTTACAAGCCACAGCCAGTTCATCTTCTGAGAGATAAGAAGTTTCAACGATGACTTTTAGTATTTTATCCTGATCGTGTATGAATTTGCTGGCTTTAGCAAGTTCAATTTTTGTCCAGGGAAAATCGGATTTGAATGAGCTGATGTTCCACACCCAGTCAATTTCATCCGCTCCGTTATCAATTGCCCGTTTAGCCTCATCCAGCTTTGTTTCAGTTATGTTGTACCCCAGCGGAAAGCCGACCACAGTGACCAGTGCAATGTCATTACTATCAATTTCCCTTTTGGCCCTTTTAACCCAAAATGGAGGAACACATACGCCAAAGAATTTATGCTCTAATGCTTCCGCTACCAATTGATCAACCTGATGGAAGGTAATCGTTGGCTTCAGATTGGTGTGTTCAATTTTTGAAGCTATCTCCATTGTTTATGAGGATCAAAAATAAGTGAAGTCCACTAATGCTTGATGTGGCACACCTTGCAAACTTTGCGTTTACCCATCGGACGAATCTTTGGAGGGCGTTTGTGCCCGAAATAAGGCGGTTGGGTTTTATCTGGCTTCCTTTCACCGCTCACATTTTTTTCTCGCTTCTCCCGCTCCTTCCAGTTTTTCTCTATTCTATCGTGAAATTCATTTCTGGCTTCGTAGGTACGTCCTGATTTTTTTTTCTTTCTCTTAGTTTTGTCAGGCACAAATCTTTCATCTACTACCTTCGGATCAAATGAATTGGGGTCCTGAGAAGATTTTTTTTGTGCCGTGGCCGTTACAAATGAAAAACAGAATAAAAATATTGAAATCCTGAAAAGCATACCATAAAGATAATCATCTTCATTGGCGTACCCAATCAGATCAATTGAACATTAAATCGCGTTAATGCCTGATGTGACACTCCGAACAAAAGCGCATACGATGAGCAGGTCTTTTTTTTGGCTTCCGCTTGTGCCCAAAATAGGCTGGATTGGAAAACTGAGGCTTGGCCAGTTTCTTTAATATTCGTTGCTTATCCCTTGCCGCTTGCTCTACACGCTTATAAAATTCGTATTGCGCTGTGTGCTTTACCTTTGGCTTCTTGCGTTTAACCGTTTTAGCCAATTTGGGAGAATAAAACTTACTGGCTTTTAAAATGGGTGGGGCTGTTTCAGGACTTAAGCTTGTTTGCGCCAAGGTTGACGTAAAACTGAAAGCCAACAACCCGACAGCCCATAGGATAAATTGATTCATACAACACTGTAACGTGTCGTGGCAGTGATTTATTCTCTCAAATGATAAAATTTGAATCTATGGGCAAGAACTAAAAGAAACCTAAATCATTTCTTGTTGCAATATTGTTCGATCGAAAACCTGGCCTTTTCGTCACCAAATTCAACCGCTTTGCGCCAATCAAAGCAGGCCTTGTCTTTGTTTTTCATTTGATAATAAAAATTCGCTCTTACTTTGTAATACGTAGCATTCGTATTATCCAGCTTTATCGCTTCATCCATATCAGACAATGCATCCTCTGTATCACCTTTTCTGGCTTTGCAGTTGGCGCGGCCATAATAGGCCAGCGCATCGATTGGATTAAGGTTGATGGCCTTTCCATAGTCCACAATGGCTGCGCCAAAGTTACCCGTTTCTTCTTTGATCACTGCGCTGTTGTAAAATACAATCGCGTCTTTTGGGTTTGCCATCTGCGCTTTCTCCAAATCGTGGATGGCTGATTCATATTTGTTTATTCCAACAAGTGCTCGCGCTCTTTGAATCAACAAATCACCATCAGTTACTTCCGCATGCTCGGCAGCATTAAACACATCCACCGCTTCCCCATATCGCTTTAATGCAACCAGACATTTGCCTTTTAAAACCAACAGTGAATGCTTTGCGCCTTCAATAAAATATTGCCGACCTCCATTATCTATCGCGAGATTGATGTCCATAAGCGCACCTTGATAATTCTTAAGGTTGAATTTGGCCACGGCCAATAATATTGCGTCATCAGTACTGGCATCTCCTAGTGCTTTGGCAATCGACAGATCTGTGATTACTCCTGCCCAATTTTCCAATTTCCAATGGGCAGTCGCGCGATTCCGATACCCGGTACTTTGATCAGGAACCTGTGAAATAGCTTTATCAAAATCTACAATAGATTCTTTAGCCAACCCGGCACTGAGTTTGGCTTTGCCCCGGTTGAGGTAAACTTCAGCCTCCTTGAAACTGAGTTCAATGGATTTATTGTAGGCTTCAACGGCCTGCAAATACAATTTCTTATCATGCAAACTATTGCCCAAATGGAAAAATACATGCTTGTCTTTACTTCCCAATGAATCGGCCTTTTTAAGAAAGGGCAGTGCTTGTGCCGGTTTGCCCATTTCTGCATATGCCATTCCCAAAACTTCATAGTCAAGTAATGGGCCTGAACCTACAGCTAAGAATTTTTTAAGGTCTCTGACTGCCAGATCGTATTCGCTGCAATAAAATGCAGCGATGCCACGCGATTCAAAAAGTTTATTCTCATTTTCACCTGCCTTCTCAGCTTCAGTGAGATGATGGAGCGCTTCTTTATATTGATATCCGGCCAATTCCAGGTAGCCAAGATAAAGCAGGGCTTTTGAGTTAGTAAACCCTTCATCAACTGCTTTATTTAAGAAATATTTAGCGGCCTCCCATTCTTTCAACTGGTATCGACACAAGCCTAATAATCCAAGCACCTCAACATCGCTTGCTTGGATCCTGGCTTTGTCCAAATCTTGTGAAGCACCGTCATAATCTTCCAGCTTAAACCTGGCTATACCACGAAATTTATAAATAGTTGGATCAGGAAATCCACCTGCAATCAATTTATCCAAATCTTGCAAAGCTGCAGCATACTTTCCGTTGTCAAGATTCTTTTTTGCGGCTTCAAATTCCGGCTGGTAGGCGTTGGAAAGTTGAGCTAACGAGGAAATCGCAAACGAAAATACAAAAGCAGCTAGTGGAACGAATTTGACAGTTCTTGCCATAGGGCAAAACTAGGGCAAAGATAAAAGGACGCAAAACCAGATTTGATCCTGTTGCTTATCCCCAAATAAAGTAGGTCAACAGATAATAGAGGACAATACCAAGACCAACGATGAGCATCAAAATACCGAAGGCCCTTGCTCTTTTAAAATAACTTTTAGAGGACATTACCCCTTTACTTTTGCTTTTCGGAGCCATCAGGCATAAGACTCAACAACGAACCGGACCACAATGTAAATTATCATGCAGAAGCCCAGCATAATGCCCAATATTCTAGCCCTTTGTGTGTAGAATTTCATAGGGAACATTTTCATAACTCAATGATTAAGATACATTTATACCTCTATATACGAATAAAAAGTTGAAATTGAGTTAAAAAATGGGTCAAACTAACCAAATGGCCTGTTGAAACGACCAATTGGTCGGAAATTTGGCGGTCACCAGGCTTGAATAGGGCCGAATTGAGGATGAGTCAGGCACTAAAACGAATCTCAGGCCACGCATAAATAGCCTCAAGAAAATGTGATACAACGCGCCTTTTCGGGAGCGTCTGTCGACAAATCTTAAAGATGAATTACTTCATCGTAAGCTGCTGCTGTAGCTTCCATCACGGCTTCACTCATGGTTGGATGAGGATGAACAGTTTTGATAATTTCATGGCCGGTTGTTTCCAACTTTCTGGCAGCTACCACTTCAGCAATCATCTCGGTTACATTTGCTCCGATAAAATGAGCCCCTAACCATTCACCATACTTGGCATCAAAAATTACTTTCACAAATCCTTCGGTTGCACCTGCCGCTTTTGCTTTGCCGGAAGCGCTGAACGGGAATCTGCCTACTTTAATCTGATAGCCTGCTTTCTTCGCTGCTTCTTCGGTATAGCCTACAGAAGCAATCTCCGGTGAACAGTAGGTACAACCCGGAAGATTGTTGTAGTCAATTGGATCCGGATTCTTACCTGCAATTTTCTCAACACACGTAATGCCCTCAGCTGAAGCCACGTGGGCCAGGGCTGGTCCTTTCACAATGTCTCCGATGGCATATACCCCAGGCACATTGGTTTTGTAATAATCATCAACGATCACCTTGCCTTTATCCGTTTTTACCCCAACCTCTTCCAATCCAATTCCTTCAATGTTGGTCGAAACCCCAACCGCAGATAACACTACATCACACTCTATTTTGATTTCACCCGTTGGCGTTTTCACGGTAGCAATACATGATTTTCCTTTGGTATCCACTTTAGTCACTTCCGAACTGGTATGAATTTTCATTCCGGATTTCTTAAACGACTTTTCCAAAGCTTTGGAAACTTCTTCATCCTCAACCGGCACGATGCGGGGCAAAAACTCAACGATGGTTACTTCGGAACCTATGGCATTATAGAAATAAGCAAACTCAACTCCAATCGCGCCAGATCCAACTACTAAAAGTCGTTTGGGTACTTCCTGAAGGACCATGGCCTCTCTGTATCCAATAATTTTTTTCCCATCAATTTTCAAACTGGGAAGCTCTCGTGAACGGCCTCCGGTAGCAATAATGGTGTGCTTGGCCTCATAATCCGTTTTCTTGCCCTTGTCATCTGTCACCTCCACTTTACCACCTTTCTTGAGCTTCGCAAAACCTGGTATGTGATCGATCTTATTTTTCTTAAACAAGAATTGAATGCCCTTGCTATTGCTGTCCGCCACGTTTCTGCTACGCTTTACCATTGCTTTTACATCCGCCTGGGCACTTTTTACAGTTATCCCATAATCTTCTGCATGCTTCATGTATTCGAAAACATTGGCACTCTTTAACAAAGCTTTGGTAGGTATGCAACCCCAATTGAGACATACACCTCCAAGTTCTGCTTTTTCCACCACCCCCACTTTCATTCCCAGTTGCGAAGCCCTGATGGCCGCTACATATCCGCCAGGACCACTACCAATGACAATCAAATCATATTTAGACATAAGAGAGATTTTTATAATTCGGCCTAAAGATAAAGCGTGACAGGTCAATTGAAAAGCGAATTGTCCATTAGGTCTTCCAAACTGCTAATTCCCACCAATTGATCATTTTTGGGCAGAAATCTCTATTTTTGGTCTCACTCCACTAAAATCCGTTTACTATGAAATTACTTGAAGGAAAGAACGCCCTTATCACCGGAGCATCAAAAGGAATCGGTAGAGCCATTGCTCTAACCTATGCAGATCATGGGGCCAACGTGGCATTTACATACCTCTCGAGTGTGGAACAGGGCCAGGCGCTGGAATCGGAATTACAAGCCAAGGGGGTGAAAGCAAAAGGTTATCGGTCAGATGCGTCCGACTTTGGCCAGGCGGATAAATTGATTAATGATGTAGTGGCGGAGTTTGGCTCGCTGGATATTCTGGTAAACAATGCCGGCATCACCATGGACAATCTGCTCCTTCGCATGACCGAAGAAATGTGGGACAAAATCATGCAGGTTAACCTGAAATCCTGTTTTAATACAGTAAAGGCAGCGGCCAAACCCATGATGAAGCAAAGAGGGGGCTCTATTATTAACATGACCTCAGTAGTGGGCATCAAAGGCAATGCAGGTCAGGCCAATTATGCAGCCTCGAAGGCCGGTGTGATTGGTTTTACAAAATCCATAGCGCTGGAATTGGGCAGCAGGGGTATTAGGTCCAATGCCATTGCACCTGGATTTATCGAAACAGAGATGACAGGCAAGCTGGATGAAAAAACAGTGCAGGGTTGGCGGGACGCCATTCCGCTAAAAAGAGGAGGACAACCTGAGGATGTGGCCAATGCCTGCGTGTTTCTGGGCTCAGACATGTCGTCATATATCTCCGGACAGGTATTACAGGTAGATGGTGGGATGCTCACTTGAAAGATGGCTGAGTGCGCAAATATTGTCAATACGCTGAGAGCTACTTATGAAGGGCCAGCCTGGCATGGTGCCGCTGTGAAGGAAGTGCTTTCCAAAATTCCTCCGGATAAATTACACGCGAAAATCGGTGATGGCCACACTATTATCGAATTGATTCTACACATGGCCGCCTGGCGCACTTACGCCATCGAAAAGCTAAATGGAAACGAAACATATGAAGTCTCTGAAGCAGCAAACTTCCCTATCGGGAAAAATTTGGACGATGCTATGGAAGTACTGAATAAAACCCAGAGTGAATTAATCACAGCCATTACCGGCTTTGATGAACAAAAACTCCATGAACAAGTTCCATCAAAAAAATATTCTTACTATAAAATGCTCCACGGTGTTGTCCACCACGACCTATATCATTTGGGTCAAATCGTTATGATTACCAAGCAGTTCTAACGATTGCGCTAACAGCTGATAGGTAATCATATTTTTCCTATCACCAATAAGGTGGTAAAAAAAATTTATTGTTGAACTTGGAAACTCTACTAACTTAGTATACGTTTGTATCATCATAGTCGAGCAAGCTGAGTCAGCTTAATCGATTTATAAAGAAGCGCGGAGAGACAGGCTCTATGAAGCGCTAGCAACCGGTTCAAAAGAACACAGGTGCTAATTCCTGATCTCGGCAGGTGCCGGGAGAATATAAACGATTAGAAAAATGAACATTTCAAAATCAACACTCAGTCAGGAAGTTTCACATACTTCATCAGCTCATCCTATCACCACGTTTGGTTTCGCTGCATCGATGCGTCACATGTGTATGTGTGCGTGCGGATGCTGTTGTTGCTAATTCGGTAACTCCGGAATCTCAGCAATAACATTAAGGATGACAAATCCTGTCATTGCTGTAATCCATCTCAATTTTCAAATCAAGTATTTTTTACCCTAAACAATTATAACTATGTCTAATTATCGATTCGAAACACTTCAACTTCATGCGGGTCAGGAAGTTGATCCTACAACCAGATCCAGAGCGGTGCCTCTTTATCAAACCAGCTCTTACACATTCAAAAATTCCGAACATGGTGCGAATCTATTCGGCCTGAAAGAATTTGGAAATATCTACACGCGGATCATGAACCCCACTACAGATGTTTTTGAAAAAAGAATAGCTGCATTGGAAGGAGGAGTGGCTGCCCTTGCTGTGGGATCAGGCCAGGCCGCACAATTTATCGCGCTAAATAACATTTTGCAGGCCGGAGACAATTTTGTTTCAACCTCATTCTTGTATGGTGGCACCTACAACCAATTTAAAGTAGCCTTCAAGCGACTTGGCATCGAAGTACGTTTTGCAGAAGGTGACAAATCAGATGCATTTGAAAAGCTAATTGATGAAAACACAAAAGCCATTTACCTGGAAACCATTGGCAACCCTGGATTTAATATCCCGGATTTCGAAGCGATTGCTGCATTGGCTAAGAAATACGATCTGCCGCTGTTTGTTGACAATACTTTCGGGGCAGCCGGGTATTTATTTAAGCCACTGGAACATGGAGCGCACGTGGTAGTGGCCTCAGCAACCAAATGGATTGGTGGTCACGGCACATCAATAGGTGGAGTGATCGTGGATGGAGGTAATTACAATTGGGGCAACGGTAAATTTCCTCAATTCACTGAGCCATCAGAAGGATACCATGGATTGAAATTCTGGGAAACATTTGGCGCCAACAACCCGCTGGGCTTACCCAACATTGCTTTTGCAATCCGTGCCCGGGTTGAAGGACTCCGCGATTTTGGCCCAGCGCTCAGCCCATTCAATTCCTTCTTATTCCTGCAAGGCCTGGAGACATTGTCCCTGCGGGTACAACGTTCAGTTGACAATGCCTTGGCACTGGCCCAGTGGCTGGAGCAACATCCAAACGTAGAAAGTGTGAATTATCCTGGGCTGCAAAGCAGTACCTACAACAAGCTTGCGAAGAAATACCTCAAAAATGGATATGGAGCAGTGCTGTCATTTACATTAAAAGGCTCCAAAGAAAGCGCTTCAAAGCTGGTGGATAATTTGAAATTAGTAAGTCACCTGGCCAACGTTGGAGATGCAAAAACGCTAATCATTCAACCTGCCGCTACCACACATCAGCAATTGTCAGAAGAAGAGCAACTGGCAACGGGTGTATTGCCTAATCTGCTAAGGGTTTCTGTAGGCATCGAACACATCGATGACATCAAAGCAGACTTTCAGCAGGCATTCAGTTTGGTTTACAAAAATGAACTCGTGAATCAGGATTAAGTGAAAACAGTCAGTAAAACATACTATCACAATGATGATTTTCAGTTGGAATCGGGAGGCACGCTTCCCGGTTTCCAGCTGAAATACTCTACACTAGGCACCTTGAATGGGTCTAGGTCAAACGTGGTTTGGGTTTGTCATGCGTTAACGGGTAGCTCTTCATTTCTGGATTGGTGGGGCGACTTATTTACCGAAGACGGTCCATTTAATCCAAATGAATATTTTATCATTTGTGCCAATGTGCTGGGTGGTTGCTATGGCTCCACCGGTGCCACATCTGAAAATCCGAAAACAAAAGCGCCTTATTTTCATGATTTCCCCTTGATCACAAATAATGATGCAGTGCGCGCGTTTGATTTGCTGAGAATTCATTTAGGCTTACACCGCATCCATGCGCTGATTGGCGGATCACTTGGAGGTCAGCAAGCGTTGTCGTGGGCGATTTTACAACCCCTTGTTTTCAGAAATTTAATCCCGATTGCTTGCAATGCGGTGTCATCGGCATGGAGCATAGCCATTAACGAAGCTCAACGAATGGCCATTGAAGCCGATCCAACCTGGCCTGATAAAAATGAAAATGCTGGTCGACAAGGCTTGAAATCTGCCCGAGCAATGAGCATGATTACATTTCGAAGTTATGATGCTTTTCAAGAACAGCGGGACGAAAACGACCACGAGCTTGAAGACTTCAAGGCATCTTCTTACCAACGCCATCAAGGTGATAAACTTGCCAACAGGTTTGACGCACATACCTATTGGACGTTGTCCAAAATGATGGACAATCACAACGTAGGAAGATATCATTCAATGCCTGAACTGGCCTTGTCTAAGATTAAGGCCAATACGCTGGTGGTCGGCATCAGCAGTGACTTGCTGTTTCCGCTTGCAGAACAGGAGTTTGTCGCTCGAAATATTTCAAATGCCGCGCTAAACGTAATTGATTCCCTATACGGTCACGATGCCTTTCTCATTGAAACATTAAAATTAAAAAATATCATTCACCATTTTTTAACAAAACAACCAAAATTCATTCTGCATGAGTAAAAAACTAAAAATCGGGCTATTTGGATTTGGCCATGTGGGGCAAGGTTTCTGTGAATTGCTGGAAAAGACATGCCCCCTTCAATTGGAAATTAAGACAATAGCCATTAAAAATATTAACAAGCCGAGAAAGTTAAACAAAACTAATTTTACCGATTCCATTAGTGAAATAATTGATGACCCGGAAATCGATTTGATAGTCGAATTGATCGATGATGCAGCCGTGGCTTTTGAAATACTGAAGGCGTCTCTCCAAAAAAGAAAACCGGTTGTGACAGCCAATAAGAAAATGTTGGCGGAAAATTTAAAAGAGATTTATTTTCTACAAAACAAATATCAGACCCCGGTGCGATACGAAGGCGCAGCTTGCGGCAGCATACCTATCATTCAAACTTTGGAGTCTTATTATGCCCTTGAACGCATAAACAAAATCGAGGGAATATTGAATGGATCTACCAATTACATACTCACCAAAATGATTGAAGAGAGAATTGGATTTCAACAAGCACTGTCAACGGCAATAAGATTAGGTTTTGCGGAATCTGATCCAACCCTCGACATCAATGGAGAGGATGCCAAATACAAGCTGGCTATCCTTATAGCACATGCTTTCAACGTGGTTGTTGATCCAAATGAAATTATCACCATCGGAATTGATAAAATATCACAACACGATATTCGATTTGCAGCACAGCAGAATTGTACCATCAAGTTGATAGCAAAAGTTGAGAAAATTGGGAATACACTCCTTGCCGTGGTAGCTCCTCAATTCATTCCCCTTGGAAACCAGCTGTCAAAGGTCAAGAACGAAGCAAATGGGGTGAATATCGCAGGGGAGGCGGTAGGTGAACAAACCCTAATTGGCAAAGGTGCAGGAGGCCTACCAACTGGTTTGGCTGTGCTATCTGATGTGGTACATTTGACTGGTCACCCAGAATTATTCTATCGGCAGCCCTCCGATCGCAGCCTGCGGTTGGAAACTGGGCTTGTAAACGTATACATCAGGTTTGAGGCAGATGATCTGATTAGTGTTAATGATTTTGTTGAATTCGAAGGTGGTTTTCATGGCAATCAGTTTCAAACCATGGAAGGCTGGATTACCCCTGAAACACTGATTGAATGGCTAAATCGAGATGACATTGCCATTATCCTTAAAAAAGGTCAAAATATCACAAAAAGTAGAGCCGTAAAGGCAGAAGAATACCAACTTATTTAAGGAACCAATCAACAATTAGGTTGTTTAGGTAAGTGAGGCAAATTTTATTCAAGCTGCACCTTTTTTTTAGGTTCTCTGGATATATTTGTGATCGGTTAAACTCGCATTTGCATGTTGATATTCACGTCCATTACCGCCTTTACCATTGTCATTCTTCTCCTGGTATTTGTTCTTCTTTTTGCACAAAAGCGACTGGTTCAATCGGGGCCTGTAAAAATTCTGATTAATGGAGAAAAAACCATCACTGTAAGCGCAGGCAGCACTTTATTGACTACCCTTGCCAATGAAAAAATATTCCTTCCTTCAGCATGTGGAGGCGGTGGAACCTGTGCCATGTGCAAGTGCGTGGTGGAATCTGGAGCGGGAGACGTGCTCCCAACCGAAGTAGGTCATTTGAGCCGTCAGGAACGAAAAGATAATGTGCGATTAGGGTGCCAGGTGAAGGTAAAGCAAGACTTAGACATTAAAATCCCAGAAGAAATATTCGGAATTAAGAAATGGGAGTGTGAAGTGGTCTCAAACTACAATGTGTCCACATTCATAAAGGAGTTTGTGGTAAAACTTCCGCCTGGAGAAACGCTAAAGTTTGAAGCTGGTGGATATATTCAAATAGATGTCCCCCCCGTTGAGGTTGATTTTAAGACTATGGACATCACGCCTCACCCGGAGTTGGGCCATAAGCAGGATGTATTTCAGAGCGATTGGGACAAGTTCAAACTATGGGATCTCAAAATGAAGAATGAGGAACCCATTTTCAGGGCCTATTCAATGGCCAACCATCCTGCCGAAGGGAACATCGTAATGCTCAACATACGCATTGCAACTCCACCTTTCGACAGGGCCAACAACAAGTGGATGGACGTGAATCCCGGCATTTGTTCATCTTACATTTTTTCCAGGAAACCAGGTGACAAGGTGACCATTTCAGGACCTTATGGCGAATTCCATATCAACAAAACAGATCGGGAAATGATTTACGTGGGTGGTGGTGCCGGCATGGCTCCCTTGAGAGCTCAGATTTTTCACTTGTTCCATACCGAAAAAACAAAACGAAAAGTTTCTTACTGGTATGGGGGCAGATCCAAGAAAGAATTATTCTATACTGACCACTTCCGAAACATTGAAAAGGATTTCCCCAATTTCAACTTTTATATTGGTTTATCAGAGCCGCTTCCTGAGGACAATTGGAAAGTAAAAACTTCCCTTGACGACAAAGGAGATGGTTACGTGGGTTTTATTCATTCATGCCTTTACAATAATTACCTCAAAGATCATCCTGCTCCTGAAGATGTAGAATTTTATTTGTGCGGACCTCCCCTCATGAATGCAGCAGTCCTGAAAATGTTAGATGATCTGGGCATTCCTAAGGAAAATGTCAGGTTTGACGACTTTGGAGGATAAGTTGATAGCCGATAACTCTCACACATTTCGCTGAAACTAGTGCATTCAAACGATTGCAACCTGAAATAAGTAGCGCATCCTTAAATGGCAGGCAGGGAAGCATCTAACCATTTCGATTTTTTGTAATATCGTAGTCTGGTTTCATGAAAAAACTATTCTCCATACTCCTTTTGGCTGTATTTACCTTTAATTTAGGCGGATACTACGTGGTGTTTAAATGGCTACAGATTTCGGCTCATCAAGATTTGATTCAAAAACTGGAGACTGACCAATATGATGAAAGTCAAACCATCGAATTGAAAATGGCAATCTCCATTCCCTACGCCCAAAACTCTAATGGCTTCTCAAGGGTAGATGGAAGGTTTGAATACAAGGGCAACATCTATAAATTAGTCAAACAAAAATTTGAGAACGACACCCTTTATATCGTTTGCATCAAAGACCATGGAGAAAAGAAACTCATTCACAATTTTAAAGAGTATGCAAAAAATGCGAATGATACACCTGGCACATCTTCAAAGAAGGAATCTCACCGCAGCCTGAAACAAGTCAATAAAGACTATTTTGGCCAATGTTGCATTTCGCTGCCTGATCGCGGCTGTATTTTGATTATTGATAATCCTTCCTTCAATCCATTTCATCAGTCGTCAATCGGATCGGATGTTCCTACACCTCCTCCACAAGCTTAAGCCCTCACCTTTTTACTAAATCTCAATTTAATCGAATGCCCCTTCTCCGAAGTTGGGTTGCATTCTGTTATTACACCTAATTCATAATCTGATGAAAAAAGAATTTGTACTATATATACTGTTGTTGACCAGTCAATTTGCTCTGGCTCAGGGGTGCATTGCCATTAAAAATATGAGCTGCGGAATTTCTGCCATTGATAATGCGCCTAAGACCTGGCAGTTCAGCGCCAATTACAGGTATTTCAGGTCATACCGGCATTTCTCTGGAACCAAAGAAAATCCTGATCGGGTTTCTAACAATACCGAGGTTATAAACAATGACAATTCATTCACACTGGGTGTCAATTATACCATTAACAATAGATGGACCGTTTCGGCATCCCTTCCCATTCTGTATATCGACAGATCATCCTTGTACGAGCATGACAGGTTGAATCGGCATCACACTGTTTCGCAGGGGCTGGGAGATATCCGATTGATGGGATATTACTCCGCCAAAATGTTCAAAGGGAAATCAAGTGTGATGTATGGCGTGGGGCTAAAATTGCCCACTGGAAATTATAACTATAAAGATAATTTCTATACAGTCAATGGCATTGAGATGCGACCAGTAGATCAATCCATCCAACCTGGAGATGGTGGACTTGGCCTTGTGACCGAAATCAATTTTTCACACCATGCCACAGAAAAAATATCAATTTACACCAATGCCCTTTACATGTTCAATGCAAGAAGTACCAATGGCACTCGCACATTCAGAGAAACGCTTAATCCCCTTCTTGCCAATGAGTCGATAATGTCTGTGCCCGATCAATACATGGTTAGAGCGGGCGCTCAATTGTCCATTAAAACCAGGTGGGGATTGGCGTTGGGTGGCCGATTGGAGGGCATTCCAGTACGCGATGCCCTGGGAAAAAGTGATGGATTCCGAAGGCCGGGATATATTCTCTCTTTAGAGCCAAATGTCAATTACCATCACGGACAACATTCATTGAATTTAAGTATTCCGCTCGCACTGGTCAGAAACAGACTTCAGTCAGTTACAGATCGTGAAACAGAACTTGCAACGGGCAATCCTCGCCATGGCGATGCGGCCTTTGCTGACTATCTGTTATCGATTTCTTACGCTTATAAAATACCAAAGAAAGTGTTTTAGTTTTTGTGATTAAGTAAATGCATCCTCATCAGCTCCGGCTGGTGCAGGATGCATTGAAAATTTGCGCTGCCCAGAGTTGGCAGTTCTTTATTTATCGAATAGCTTTGTTCAAAGCTCAATTCAAATGGATTTGACCATCCTTTTTTCGCCACTCAACGAATCCATTTACGAGGAAATTGATGAGCCCGGTGCATTGATTAAGAGCCTTCGCTTTTTTGGCGACAAAATGCCTGACTATAGAAATGCGCAGATTGCCATCTTTGGTATCAGCGAAGAGCGTGGAACCAATACCAACAAGGGGTGCAAGGATGGGCCAGACGAAATCAGGAAAAAACTGTATCGCTTAAAAAGAGGAACAGGAAAATATAATATTGTTGATCTGGGTAATCTCAATCCCGGCATTGACCTGGACGAAACTTATGTCCGCATCAGTGAAGTTTGCCGCATCCTGTTGGAAAACAATGTCCTGCCTATCCTGCTGGGTGGATCGCATGATCTCGACTATGGTCAATACAAAGGATATGAAGAAATGGATAAGCTGGTGGGCTTGCTTAATGTAGATGCATTTCTCGACCTGGACGATGCCAGGGAGAAGCCTGCGGCCAATACACATATCAACAAGATATTATTGCATGAACCTAACTACCTTTTTGGCTATACTCATTTGGCGCACCAGACTTACCTGATCGATCCATTGGCTGTATCAATTCTGGAAAAGTTGTATTTTGAGGCATATCGAATTGGCCAATTACGCACCCACCTGGCAGACATGGAACCCGCCATTCGCAATGCAGATATGGCTTCTTTTGACATCACATCTATTAAGTCTGCCGATGCTCCTGGCAATTCCAATGCTCAGCCTTTTGGGCTAACCGGGGAAGAAGCATGCCAGATCTGCTGGTATGCGGGCACTAATGAAAAACTCAGCTCGATTGGATTTTATGAATATAATCCTGGTAAGGATGATGAACGCAAGAAAACGGCATCAGTGATTGCCACCATGATATGGTACTTTATTGAAGGATTCTATCATCGCAAAAATGAGCCAAACTTCAAAAGCAACGATTTTCTGAAATACACAGTATCTATGCCGGTGGAGCCGGAACTATTAACTTTCTATAAAAGCAAGTTCACCGAAAAATGGTGGATGGAAGTGAATCACCACAGAGCCAACGACAGATATAGCCGCGCCAGCATAGTCCCCTGCAGCTACAACGATTATCAGGCTGCCACCACAGGTGAGCTTCCTGAGCGATACATTGCCACACTTTCAAAATTGATTTGAGTTTTGTCGGCTGCACAACAAACTTTCTGATCAGAAATAAGGTTTCATTATCTTAATAGATTGTTATACAATTAAAATTTAACTCGTGCGCACGTTACTACTGACCATTTCATCAGCCATACTGTTTGCCAGCTGCAATTCAAAGCTAATCGATCCACAAAAAATAGTTGACAAGGCCATCTTGGCTGCAGGCGGAGAGAAATACCTCAACTCCGTGGTTGAATACGATTTTAGAGGAAGACATTATGTGGCCAGAAGAAATGGCGGATCCTTTTCCTATGAAAGAATATTCGATGACTCAGTTGGCATCATCCATGATATCGTATCCAATAATGGTTTCCAAAGAAAAATCAATGGAGAGATAGTTGAAGTAGCGGATACCATGGCGGTGAAATATACTTCTTCCACCAACTCAGTGAACTACTTTGCCTTGTTGCCTTTCCGCCTTAATGATGATGCGGTGGTGAAGAAATATCTTGGGGAGACGACCATCAAAGGAGCACGTTATTATCTGGTTCAAATCACCTTCAAAGCTGCCGGTGGCGGTGAAGATCATGAGGACGTATACTTGTATTGGTTCAATCAGGAGAATTTTAACATGGATTACCTGGCCTATTCTTTTGCGGAGAGCGATGAAACAAGTTTCAGGTTCCGGGAGGCATACAACCCAAGAGTTATTGGTGGGATGCGGTTTCAGGATTACATCAATTTCAAGCCCAAAAGCAATTCATTTTCAGTTGATCAGGCCGAAGAGCTCTATAAGCAGGGTGAATTGGTGGAGCTTAGCAGAATAGAAACGGAAAACGTTACTGTAAACTAAAGTACGTTACTCAACTGCTCTTTGATTTTTTCCAGTTCTTCCTTCATCATCACCACGTGCTTTTGAATCTCAGCATCGTTGGCTTTGCTCCCGATGGTGTTAATCTCACGCCCGATTTCCTGAGAAATAAATCCAAGTTTCTTACCATTACTAACATTGCTTTTTAATACCTGCTGGAAATAATCAAGGTGTGTTTTTAGCCTCACCCTTTCTTCATGAATATCCAGCTTCTCTATATAAAAAATTATCTCCTGCTCCAATCTGTTTGAATCAAACCCCTCTTCTCCAAAAAAGTCTTCAACCCTGCCTTTAATCCTGCTTCTTACTTTCTCAATACGTTTCGGATCCAATGACTCTACAATGGCCAGCCCGGACTCAATGGAGTCGCAATAGGATGCAAGTTTTTTCAGCAAGGTCCTTCCTTCAGCTACCCGGAATTCCTCACAATTGTTCATTGCTTCCTGAATACAAAGGTTAATTCGCTCCCAATCCTCAGGGTTCAAATCTTCCTGCACATTGTTTTGAATCACATCAGGTGAATTCAATGCCAGCTGGAATATGTTTTCATAGGGAGCCATCACCCGGTCCGCCAGCCTTTTCAACCGGGCATAATAAGCTGTGAAAAGCTCCTCGTTATATTGCTGCGTTACCTGACCTTTGCCACTCCGGATACAATCAACAGAAACGGAAATTTTGCCCCGCTCCAGTCTATCCGTTACCAGATTCCTAACCTCCAACTCCTTTTCAGCGTACATGCGAGGAAGTCGAATGTTGAGATCCATGAATTTTGAATTCAAGCTTTTAATTTCCACAGTAATGGAAAGATCTCCAACGGATGATGTGGCCTGGCCAAAGCCAGTCATTGATTTAATCATGTCAGATGTGGTCCTTAGGGTTATTAAAAATCGAATCCCAAGGTAACAAATATGCGCGGGTCTTTTACCTGGTAGTTTTCAACAGGCCATGCCAGATCAAACTTCATGTAGTATCCGAGCATCATGCTGCGAAACCCAAATCCATAGCTGTACAACCAAGGGTTGAGAAAATCCTTTATCTCCGCACGGAAGGGTCCTCCTTGCACCACCCTGGTCTGTGTACTCGTGTTGGAATTGATCGGTGGTTTCCCTGACCAGCTGGTGCCAATATCATAGAATGCCGTCAGCTGCATATTTCGGAAGAAATTTGACGTAATGGGGCCGCTGGAAAGTGCTCTGATTAGGGGTACCCTCAATTCTGCGTTGGCCAGGGCAACGCTATGCCCATATTGCGTGGCATAGTTGAATCCACGCAGACTGGTAGCAAATTCAGAGAAAATCAAATTGTTGTTAAATCCTTCTCCATTGGCCAATGGATTTCCATTGCCTTGCTTGTTGGTACTATTGGCAAACCAATTATCCATCCCTCCCAGCACATACGATTTGGGTGAATTACCAAAAAATGTGCCCGTAAATCCCCTCAAGGCAAGCACAATCTCTTTATAAATAGGCTGATAGTGCCTTACATCAGCAGCTGCTTGAGAAAAGCTGGCTTGCTTGCTGCCCATTCCTTCATAATGGATGAAATTTATCTTTCCCCTGGTCCCTTCAATAATGTTCAACCCAGTGGTCAGGCTGTTGTCATAAACTAATTCAAACTTGGAGCCAACATAGAATTGATCAACTGACGGAAGGAAAACCGGTGGCGCACCAGGGGAGGTATCGCTGCCTCGGTCTACATAACGGGTATATCCCAGGAATGGCTTTATGGTAATACGGGTGCGCACTGTCAATGGCAGTGAGGCGCCAACTTCAACTTTCTGCCAGGTATACTTCTGCTGATTTGTGGTTCCATCCCAAAAAATAACTTTGCGATCTATCCTGGCACTGTAGTCTACACGATGAGGTAAATATTGAACTTCTCCGTAGATATCCCCACTTTTCCAATCAAAGGCTGTTTGAATGCCACCGAAGAATCGATAGTTCTCCAGCATGTCATTCATTTGTGTTTCCAGCCTCACACTAAACCCTCTTAAGGGATCGATCACAAAATTGGTAATAAGATTTTCATAGGTGAATTTAGGCTCGTACGGAAAAGGTCCCCGGATGCGGGAGGTTTCCCTGGCTTTCATATACCGATTGAGAAAGGTTTCAGAAGGCCTGGTCAATTTTTCAGCATCGTCTTCAAATACATAATCATTCGTGTTCACCAGATCATCAAGCAACACTTCGATTTCATTGCTTTTGGTACTTACGGTGTCAACCGGCTGGCTAGGCGTCAGAACTTCATCCTCAAATATGTAATTATCCGTGTCGATAGAATCCGGATGCATTTTTTGCTTCAGGGTATCAGGTTTCGATAAGACCTGGCTGGCCGAATCTGTCTTCTCACGAAGCCTGGAATTAATGAGTTCCTTGATGGATATACCCTTTTGAGGGGTTTCTTGTTTCCTTCTTTCAATAATAGCCTTTGCTTGTTGCACTTCCTTACGCCTTGTAGCTGGTGTAAAAACCTGTCTGTTTAAATTAAATGGACGTGTCAGAAAAATATCTTCTTTAAGCCCCTTGTCCATCACAGTTGCCAATGCCCTATTGTTAAAATCCAGATCATACTCCTTAATACTCGTGTTGTAATTCGTCACCTGGGTGTAGATACTCGTACTTATTTCATACTTGAAGATGTTAACTATTCCCCGCTGGTCACTGAGATAATAAATCTGATCACTGTTCAAAGCCAATGGGTAGTAATCTTTGCTTAGTGTGTTGGTCAGGCGATGTACTACGTTGGTAGTGGTGTCCAGGTCATACAGGTATAAATCATAATTGGTTGGAATATTTTTAATTCCCTTCACAATGGTATTGGTAGTGTCATTGGTCCTGTTAGAGCTGAAAACGATAGCGTTGGTATTAGGAATAAATGTGGGATCAAAATCATCAAAAAGATCATTGGTCAATCTGCGGGTGCGGTCCCTTCGACTGCTAATTAAAAATAGAACATTTTGGCCTTCAAAGTCAGCGCTGAGAATGGCGAGTCTGCCATTGCCGGAAAAGTCGAAACTTCTGATGTTGCTAAATCGATCAAGCTCCCTGGGAAGTTTACTTTTGGTGGTGAGATCATACAACCAAAAAATATACTCGCCATAGCGAACTCCAATTACGCCCAGGGTGTTTTTGTCGGCCCAGCTAATAAGTGGCACGTTCCTATCTACTTCTTGCCTGAATACCTTATTGCCACTGGTAAGAATGGTTATCTCCTTGTTATTTTCCAGCGACTTAATCTTAACGACAAACCGTCCCCGATCGTTTTCTGCATAAGCAATGTTCTTTCCATCGGGACTAATCTTTACGGTTGTAAAGGTGGCAGTCCTGCTTCGATTTTTACCTATCCTTGTTGAATCTTGTGGAGTGATATAACTCTGATTGACCTTCTCTTCCATATCTGAGTAATACTTCTTCCAGTCGCTGATGAGCTGCTTAAAGCTTATCCCCAAAGTGATCAATACACTCTTTTGTTCATTTCTGATTACTCTAGTATAGTTGAGGATATTGGAAATACTGCTTGGCCCATAACGTTCAACAATGTAGTTCCACACCGATTGACCAACCAGTTCAGCTTCCTCACCAGTTAGTTTGAGCGCTTTATTTATCTTCTTTGTCCTTACCAGCTGGCGGATATAATCATCCATCTCCGCATTCCAACCCTTCGATGCGTAGCTTGATGCACCTCTGATGAACCATTCTGGCAGATTCAACAGCACCGCATTCTGAAACATGTCTTTAAGGCTTCCGCCAAACATCATTTCATTGACCATCAATTCGGTCATCTTAAAAATCAATTGTTCTTTAAATTGATCCACGGTACCCGGGTGGGCTATTTCAACATAGGGCTTTACAAACTCCGTTTCACCTCCCACGTTAAAAGCTGTATGATTGAGCCCGATATTGCTTTGCTGCATATCGGTAATGGAATTGTAAAGAAAGACTTTGGTTTTTAGATAAGGCGGGTAGCCGATGAGATCGGTGATCCGATCAAACTCTCCTTCCAGGTATTGAATGGCTTCATTGGCAACCTTTCTTCGATTATCATAATAGTACACATCAAAATTTTCAGATGAAAGATATTGCCAATCCAGTTGCTTGTACTGTATCCGGTTCTTGCCAAAGGTTTCACGAGCCTGCTGTCCATAGGCTACATGGCAAACAAATAAAGTGGTGATAAGAGCAAATAATATACGGCCCGATTTTATGCCTCTGGCGCTTCCCTTAACAATAATTAGACGCTTTGAATCCCCTGTTATCATCCCGTAAACCGATCCTTAGAACTTGCTGATTTTTTGGTATTTGGTCCCCTAATCGAACTTCGAATATAACGCTTTCACACGAGTAATATTTACCTCCTTATCCAATTTTGACCCATCCAGAAGCCATTTAGTTAACTGATCAGAAAAATAAGGAGCCAGACTCACACCTTTCGTTCCCAGCCCGGTAAAAATTATTACATTTTCAAATCGAGGATGACAACCAAGCAATGGCCTCCTATCAATTGTGGAAGGCCTGATACCCCAATCTTGGTGAGTGACCTGAAAGTCAATATTTAAAAATTCAGAAACCTTTTGTGTTAATTCCAATCTTGCCGCTTCTGTTATTCCTGCTCGTGCGTTTATCAGATCATAGGTTGCCCCTACCTTGTGCTCATACGTGCCCGATCCGATAACGTAAACAGCGCGATTGTAAATCCGGTTCAAAGGAGTCGCTGTTTTAATAGTAATCGATTCACCTTTTAGCGGTTTTAGCGGAAGTCCGTCAAACAAATTTCCTTCGAGTTGATGAATGCCCGTGCAAAAAATAATTTTTTGTGCAAACAGCCCCTGGTATAAAATACCCTCACTTACAATCTCAAGTTTTCCTTCTTCCAACTCTTCTTCCCGATAAGAATGATTTTGCTTGACACGGTCTCTTACCCAAGAGATAAAAACCTTTGTATCGATATACCCACAGTTGTTCAACAGAATTCCTCCCAGGGGATCTATCACTTGTTCTCCGTAGGTTGGAGCGGTTGTCACCCTGATCACATAGTTTGAGAATGCATCGTCAAAGCTTTTGGCCATCCATTCATTTTGTTCGGCTACCGACCGAAAAGGAATGTATAATTCTGTGGGGTAATAAAACTTTTTATTCGAGTCATCTTCCACAGATCGGTAAAAGGATTTGAGGTAACTGAATATTTCGTCTGCTTTCCATGTTTTTACTATCCGCTTTCCGGTTATCGGATTAAATATCCCTGCTGCCACAGCGGAAGCCCGGTTCTTATCAGGTGTATCAAATACAGCAATTCGCTTCCCTCTACGCATTAGCTGCATGGCCAGACAGGCACCAGCCAGCCCCAGTCCTACAATAATATAATCCACCTTTTGCGTCAATAGATTTCCTTTGTGGTTAAATGTCGGATAAAATTTTGCATCTCCTAAAATATTTGATGCCAGAAGTCCAACTTAGGCATCTTGTTTACCCATTTTTTACGCTTTAGGTGATACCTTTGCATAAGAATGCAAATTCATGGTTAAAGTAAAATCTTTCACTTTCAATCCTTTCAGCGAAAATACCTATGTTGTCTATGACGAAACAAAGGAAGCGCTAATCATTGATCCGGGATGTTATGAGAAACATGAGCAGGAAGAATTGGATGAGTTTGTTAAATCACATCATTTAAGTGTCTCCCTTTTACTTAATACGCACTGCCACATTGATCATGTATTGGGAAATGATTTTGTAAAGAGAAAATATAATGTGCCGTTTCTTACACACAAATTGGAAGAAGGAATGCTAAGAGCAGTAAAGGCATATGCCCCCAACTATGGCTTCTCCAAATACAAGGAAGTTATTCCTGACAAATTTATAAGTGAAAAGGATGAAGTTACCTGGGGCAAAAGTCAATTAAACGTTTTGTTCCTACCAGGACATTCACCCGGCCATCTTGGATTTTATTCTCCGGAACAAAAAATATTGATAAGCGGAGATGTTCTTTTTGAAGGAAGTGTCGGGAGAACGGATTTACCCGGTGGAGATATGGACACTTTGATTGACAGTATTCAACAAAAATTATTTGTGCTGCCCAATGAAGTAATTGTATACAGCGGGCATGGCAACCCCACCACCATTGGAGTTGAAAAAGTGAGCAACCCATTTTGTGCATTAAGCTCCCGATGACTGCACTTACCAGACACTTACCTAACCTGCTTACGCTTGGCAACTTGTTGTGCGGATGTATGGGCATATTATTGGCCAGACAATTTCCATTGTACGCTCCAGCCTATTTGGTATGGACGGCCTGCCTGTTTGATTTCTTTGACGGTTTTACTGCAAGGGCCTTAAAAGTGTCTTCACCTATTGGAAAGGAATTGGATTCTTTGGCAGACATGGTCAGCTTCGGGATACTGCCTGCTATTATTTTGTATACCTGGTTGGAAAATGTTTCAGCAGAACGTTATGTGCCCTATTTCGCTTTTCTGATTGCTATTTTTTCTGCCTTGAGGCTCGCCAAATTCAATATTGATGAAAAGCAGCAAGATTCATTTCTAGGACTGCCCACGCCAGCCAATGCACTTTTTATTTCGGGGTTGGTTTTTTTAACGCCTCCATTGAGCACCATCACCTCATCACCAACAAGTTTGATAGCAATCGCATTGATTTCTTCCTTTTTGTTGGTTAGTCCTTTGACCCTGTTTGCTTTTAAGTTTAAGAATTATAACTGGGCCGATAACAGGTTAAGGTTTACCTTTATCGGATTATCGGTATTATTACTTGCATGGAGGCAAGCTGAAGGTATTCCCCTTCTGATAATACTATACATACTTATTTCGTTATTGGAAAAAGTATTCTCTAAAAAATAGTTTTAAAAAATTATTTGTAGTTGTGCGAGTCACAGTCTGGTCAATCCTGGGATGTATCGGCATTTTAACACTGGCGGTTAAAGTGGATGCCCAGGAATTGTCTCCACTTCAAAATGGTAAATGGGCAAAGTTTGCAGTATCTGAAGATGGAATCTATAAAATAGATGCAACCCTGCTAAGGTCATCAGGTTTTGATCCGAATAGCATTGACCCCAGAAATATCAGTATATACAGCAATGGCACTGGCATGCTGCCCCAGGCAAATGATGCCCCGAGAATCAACAAACTTAGGGAAATCAGCATCAAAGTAATTGGCGAGAGCGATGGGGCGTTTAACCCAAATGATTACATTTTATTTTTTGGCCAAAACCCGGATACACACTATTATAATGTTCAAAAGGATATTTTCTACTATGAAAACAATCTTTACTCAGATAAAAATTATTACTACCTCACGGTTTCGGGTCAGGCGGGAAAACGGATGGGTGAAAATCAAGACTTGGGTGGCGCCTTTCCTGTGGTCAACACCTTTAATGATTTTGTTTATCATGAAGTTGAAAAGTACAATGAACTGAAGTCTGGCAGGGACTGGTTCGGTGAACAATTCGATTTAACAACGGAGCTTACACTTAAGTTTGACATTGAAGGCATCGTCAACAGTTCGGCAATAAAAATAGTATCACGGGTAATGGCGCAAAGTTTCAACCCTGCCAGCTTCCAGCTTTCAATCAACAACGCCAATGTACTGACTCAGCCGATAGCAGCAATCGCCAATACGCAATATGGGATAAAGGGAAGGCTAGTTGCAGACACCATTGCATTGAGTGCATCCTCGGTAAATGCGGCATCTGGCATAACACAAACCTTTGCCTACAAATACAATAAAGGGTCAACGGGAAGATCTATTGGCTATCTGGATCATTTACTGGTGAATGTAGAACGAAACCTCAAACTGTATGGAAACCAAACGTTATTCAGATCAGCCGCAAGCTTGACCAATACCGAAAGTACCTTCGAGATTGACGCCTTGAGTGCGAATGCATTAATATGGGATGTGACTGATCCGTTTGATATTAAAAATCAGTCATTCCAACTTGTCGGATCAAAAGGAGTCTTTTCGACATCAACGAGCCAACTCAAAACATTTCTGGTTACATCGGGCAACAATATTAAATCTCCCATTTTTGACAAAGTAGTGCCCTCCCAAAATCTTCACGGTGGATTAAGTACAGATTTGCTTATTGTTACCCATCCTGACTTCAAAAGTGAAGCCATGCGATTGGCCAATCATCGTCAATCGCATAACGGCCTCAAGGTATTGGCAGTCACCCCGGAGGAGATTTACAACGATTATTCTGGCGGCAAGCAAGATCCAGCAGCGATTAGGGACTTTGCGAAAGAATTGTATAGCAATGGACTTGACAACATTCTTCTTTTTGGGCGATGCTCATATGATTTCAAGAACAGAGTCAACAAAAACACCAATTTTGTTCCCACTTATGAATCAAGAAATTCACTTTCGCCTTTGGAGACTTATTCTTCAGATGACTATTTTGCCTTTCTTGAATCAAATGAGGGCGAGTGGATTGAAAACTCATCAGGTGACCATACCTTGGATGTGGGTGTCGGAAGATTGCCGGTCAAAACATTGCAGGAGGCAAAAGCCGTAGTAGATAAGCTCATCAATTACGATATCAACCCCAAAGCATTCGGGCCATGGAGAAAAGAAATACTTTTTGTAGCAGATGATGGAGATTTCAATTTACATCAAAGCGATGCGGATAAATTAGCAAAAGATATTGAAGCGGGGTACTCACAATTTAATACTCAAAAACTTTATCTCGATGCCTTTAAGCAAATCTCAAGACCCAGCGGCCAAATATCCCCAGACGCACGAAACGCTTTGCGCAACACACTAAAGAAAGGAACCCTTATTGTAAATTTTACCGGTCATGGTTCCGAAAAAATATGGCTGCAAGAACGCATATTAGATGAAGAATTGATCAGTGAGTGGAGCAACAAAAATATATTTCCGCTTTTAGTAACTGCTACTTGCGAATTTGGTCGCCACGATGATCCGGGGCAAATATCTAGTAGTGAATTGGCATTGACAAAACCCGATGGTGGGGCCATAGGGCTTGTTACAGCAGCACGTCCGGTTAATGCCGCTACCAATGCATTTCTGAATAAAGCTTTTTATGAATCCTTATTCATCAAACAGAATGGAGAGTTCAGGGATCTGGGTGCTATTTTCAGAGAAACAAAAAATAACAGTGCCAACGGGGTGTCAAACAGAAACTTCTCCTTATTGGGAGATCCCTCCATGAAATTGGCTATGGCCAATAACGAAATCCTTGTCACCAATATTTCAACAGCTGACGGATCCGATACGCTAAAGGCTTTGTCCAAAGTACACATTGAAGGTGAGATAATCACCAATGGAATCAAAAACGAAAACTTCAATGGCGTGTTAAATGCTACACTCAAGGATAAAGAGTTTTCATTTAATACTTTGGGTGACGAAAACCCTATCTTTACTTACAAAAATAGAAGCAATAAATTATTTAGAGGAGAAGCAACCATAACCAATGGTCATTTTCAATTGGAATTTATCCTTCCCAAAAATATTGCCTACCAGGTTGGGGTCGGAAAACTTAGTCTTTATGCAAGCAATAATGACAAAAGCAAAGATGCCATCGGTGGCGACATTAGCTTTAAAATCGGTGAAAGTGAGATTGATGATGGCAGCGATAGCTCTCCCCCGTTGATAAGTTTATATTTAGGAGACACCACTTTTGTAAATGGCGGAATTATTTCTTCATCAACTCAGGTATTTGCCAGAATCTCAGATGACAGCGGTGTCAATATTGCCAATTATGGAATTGGAAATAGTTTGACAGTAGTTTTAGATGATGATCAGGTTTTCGAGGTGGGTGATTACTTTACTTCAGATATTGATAGTCCTGCCAGCGGCACCTTGACCTACCCGCTTGAAAATTTGGTACCTGGCAAACATACAATAGTACTCAAAGCATGGGATGTGCATAATAATCCAGCAACAGCTAAAGTGAATTTCGTGGTTACTGATGGGAGTCAAATTGTAATGGAGAATTTAATCAACTACCCAAATCCATTCTCGGACTTTACGACTATTCAGTTTGCACATAACCGGGCCGGGGATGACCTGGAGGTATTTGCCTCCATAGTAGACTTATCCGGGCAACCGGTAAGCCGAATGACCTATCTCTTTCCCGCAAGCCAGTATATGGTTACCTTGCCACAGTGGGATGGTACTAATTCCACAGGAACAAAATTAAGTAATGGCATATACCTGTTAAGGGTATGCGTGCGTTCCCTATTGGATGGATCGAAAAATGAGCGTATTTCCAAACTAATTATTCTTAATTAACTATCTTTAGAGCTTAGAACTTGACTATGAATAAGTTAAGGATTGCATTCCTACTCCTTTTTTCACTGTTTATTACGTTTTCCGGGTTTTCGCAGGCCAATCTGATCGGTCAGGACAGTACCAGAAAAGTGATTACCACGGCTGTCCCATTTCTCACCATTACACCTGATTCCCGTGCAGCTGGCATGGGTGACGCGGGAGTTGCAACCTCTCCAGATGCCAATTCGGCTTACTGGAATTCGGCTAAATTAGCTTTTATCGATAAGAGCTATGGGGTATCAGGATCTTACACTCCTTGGCTCGGCAAGATTATTAATGACATGTCCATTTTTTACCTCACAGGATTTTACAAAATCACCCGAGAGCAAACAGTAGCGGCATCTATGAAGTATTTTGACCTGGGTGAAATACAATTCAACAACGGACCGACTATCAATGATTTTCTCGGTCGCTTCAATCCAAGGGAATTTGCCTTCGATGTTACCTACTCAAGAATGCTTACTGAGCAATTTAGTATTGGTGGAGCATTAAGATATGTTCACTCTAACTTGACAGGTGCATTCTCCTCAGGAGGTATAGATGCTCGACCTGGAAATTCTGTAGCTGTTGATGTGGGTGTCTACTACACCAAGCCAATGGTTTCAAGTAATTCCGCACTCTCACTTGGTGCAACCATTACGAACATTGGTGCTAAAATATCGTACTCCGACTCGCAGAATAAGGATTTTATTCCCACCAATTTGCGATTGGGTGGTGCATACAAAACTGAACTTGACGCATTCAATAGTTTGACGTTTGCCTTAGATGTAAACAAATTATTAGTGCCAAGCCCAACAGCCAATAGCCAGGACAAGGCACTACTAAGTGGAATTTTCGGTTCATTTAGTGATGCCGATGGAGGATTTAGTGAAGAGATGAGAGAATTTGCCATTTCATCTGGCGTGGAGTATTGGTACAATGAAACCTTTGCTGGGCGCCTTGGTTATTTTCTGGAAGCAAAAGACAAAGGCAATCGCAAATACTTGACTGCGGGAATCGGGGCAAAAATTCAAAAATTTGGAATAGATGTAGCCTATCTGGTGCCCACCAATAAGAGAGAAAATGCGCTTGCTGAAACCATTCGATTCACTATCATGATGTACTTTGACAACAAAGTGCAAGGCGAAGAATCTGTGACAGATCAATAATAGATGCTTGACAGAACAAGTGCGCCTGCTTTTGTAAAAACCAATTCATTTCAGCTGCCGCAACCCTCAATCACTATCTTGCCTGGAGGTGTCAAGGTTTTACACCTAAATAACATACACCAGGAACTCGCAAAGATCGAATTGGTATTTGAAGCCGGGAGGTGGTATGAAACCAAACCTGAAATATCACACTTAACGGTGCAAATGCTGGATAAAGGCACTCAATCAATGTCATCAAGACAAATTGCTGAAGTCTTTGACCAGTTTGGAGCTCATATTGAGCTTGGCAGTAATTTCGACTATGCCACGGTTTCACTTTATGCTTTAAAAAAACATATTCATATACTCATCCCTGTTTTTTTTGAAATGCTTACCACTCCTTCATTTGATGAATCTGAGTTGGATCAACTGAAGGATCATTTTACTCAGACGCTGCGGGTGAAAAATGAGAAGACTAGTTACCTGGCTTCCAAACTAATCCGGAAGAACGTTTTTGGATTAGAGCATCCATATGGTAAATCAGCTGAAGTATCAGATGTTAACAAGATCACCGCTTCAGATCTATTAAATTTTTTTCAGCTGCGGATGAAACCGACTCATGTTTTTATTCTCGGGCAGGTTGCCGATAAAGATTTTAGTGAGATAACAAGTAGAATTAACTTGTTAGGGAAAGTAACCGCTGAACAGCCACTGTTTACATTTTCAAGTCAACCAAGCCCTGCCACATATGTCACCAAAGAAGGTAGTGTCCAGACTTCAATTCGATTTGGGAAAAGCACCATACAAAAAAATCATCAGGAGTATCCAGGATTGGTGCTCCTAAATTATTACCTGGGTGGCTACTTCGGTTCTAGATTAATGAAAAACTTAAGGGAAGAAAAAGGATTGACTTATGGCATTTCTAGCTCCATTTCTTCATTTAAAAATGAAAATTTGATTTTGATCGGCACGGATGTAAACAAAGAAAATAGAAAATTGGCGATTGATGAAATCCGTAATGAAATCAAATTACTTCAATCGGAAATTATTGAAGATGATCTCAGTCTGGCCAAGAGACATTTTATCGGAAGTCTTCAGAGTGATACAGCAAGTCCATTTTCCGTTATGGACAAGATTAAAAGTATTGAATTGAACCAACTCATGAACGACTATTATCAAAACTTGATCAGCGCAGTCGACCAGATCACAAGCAATAGGTTATCAGAACTTGCATTTGAGTACCTCCAGGAAGATAGTTTTTCTGAAGTAAGTGTAGGCTAGAGACAAAAAGGCAACCTGCCTGCTGCAGGCGACTTATGCTGACGTTTCAGTCAGCACCCTGACAGCCGACCTGTACTGACCGAAGCGTCAGTAAGGCACGTCAGGGCTCTCCCTTCAAAAACAAAAACCCCGAAGATTTCTCTTCGGGGTTCTGATAAAAAAAGGCAACGACTTACTCTCCCACGTTTTACCGCAGTACCATCAGCGCAGGTGGTCTTAACTTCTCTGTTCGGAATGGGAAGAGGTGATCCCCACCGCTATAGTCACCTTAAGAACGTTGGTGTTTTCAGTGTGGATCATTGATCCCCACCGTCCGCCAGCTGGCGGATCACCTTAAGATCTTTAGTCTATGGTCGATGGTCTGTTAAGTCCATTGACTATTGACTAATTAATATCGTTGACAATGATGAGGAAAGAATAGTAG
>CAYNCP010000027.1:0-49443 GCA_964395905.1 uncultured Ohtaekwangia sp. | reverse complement strand
CAAGCCCGGCATTGGTAATGGTAAATATTCTTTTTCGTCTTCCCCCCCTCTCATTGGTTGCACCTCCCATATTGGATTTTACATAACCTTTATCTTCCAATCGGTAAAGAGTTACATGCACTGCACTTAAATTCACTTCTCTCCCCACTCTATCCTTTATTTCAGCTACAATGGCATTGCCATACGCATCATCCTGCAGGATGCCGACAATGGTTAATATGAGTTCTTCGAATTCTCCCAGGTAGGTTTTGTTCATTAGTATATGGTTTGTCAAACAAATATACGGATATGTATAACTTTTGTTAAAGAAATCATCATCATAATAAACTATAAGCTAAAAATCCCCAATTTCTGCGTGTTTGGTAGGTAAATTAAAACTTGGCTTAATAAGTGGCAGTTCAATAAATGGCAAGGAAGTACCTTCCGCACTATAGATTGGAGAAATATCAAGAGCTACGCCTACTATTCCTATCAAGCGCGGAAGTAACTTCCGCGCTATGGAATGGAATAACCTCCGCACTATAGATGAGTTACTCGTTTCTGAGCGTCTCGGCCGGGTTGACCAAACTTGTCTTTATAGAATGATAGCTGACTGTGGCCCAGGCGATGAATAACACGGCCGTACAGGTAGCTGCAATCACCCACCGGCTAGGGCGGAAGTTACTTCCGTCCTAGTACTGGTATGGAAGTTTATCTCCCACGCCAGCCAAAACCCTATTCTATAAACTCAATATCAATCAGCCCCTTCTCGCCTACATAATAGTCCCTTGCACTACTATACAAATACTTCTCGGCCATTTCTACAAGACCAGCCTTCACCGGATTTTCATGAATATAGTCTAACTTTTGATCCATCATTGTATTTGTATTTAACTCAATTGGGTGGTATTGATCCTGCCAAAACTTATACTTGACATGTTTCTTGCTCCGCTGTGCTTCTCGCTTGAAAATATCAAGCATCCGTCTGCTTTCTTCAGCTACATCTAGCTCCATGGCTCTCGTTATCTGAACAGATGTGAACTTCTTGAAATCCCTAACAATATCATTTATACTATCCTTTTTACTTCCCAGAATAAAATGCACATGGTCAGGCATAACACACCATGCAAAAATTTCAAGCCCCTTTTCTTTTTGACAAAACTTAAGACTTTCAATTACGATATTCACATATTTCTTAATTGCGAAGACATTCGTCCATCGAACCACTGCAAATGTTATAAAATGCAGTTTTGTCTGATCGCGTACTTTATACTTTTCACTCATTGTGAAAATAAATTATTAAACTCAAGGAGAAATATCAAGAGCTACGCCTACTATCCTTATCAAGCGCGGAAGTAACTTCCGCGCTATGGATGTATAGATGAGTTACTCGTTTCTGAGTGTTTCGGCTGGATTGACCAAACTGGTTTTAATGGAATGGTAGCTAACCGTGACCCAGGAGATGATCAAAACCGATAAACAAGTGACAGTAATTGGCCACCAGGTTATTTCTACCCGGAAGGCAAAATCAGATAGCCAGTTTTGCAATAAATAGACCGATATGGGTATTGCAATCACAAAGCTGACCAAGACTAGTTTGGAATATTCCTTTCCAAACATGCTGACCACGCTGCCTACTGAAGCTCCTAATACTTTGCGTATTCCAATTTCCTGCCTCCGTTGAGTAGCCAGGTAAGCCGACAAACCAAACAGGCCCAGGCAGGCAATAAATATCGCAAGTAATGAGAATAGCGCCAGCACCTCTCCCATTACTTTTTCATTGCGCATCAGGTTAGCAAAATTCTCATCTAAAAAATGATATCGAAGCGGTTCATCAGGCAACCGCAAATTCCATTCCCGTTGCACGCTGGCTATCACCTCCTTGGCTTGAGTGCTTTCTATCCGAACTGCCAGCTGATAACCTTCATTTGAAACTGAAATCATGGAAGGAGCTATGGCATTCTTCAACGTTTCAAAATTAAAATCTCTAACTACGCCAATCACCTCATATTTCTTACTCAATACTTGCCCGATCGGGTTGGGCAGCATGAGTGCTTTCACTGCGGATTCATTTAAAATAACGGCCGATGAATCAGAAGATAGGTCATTATTGAAAAATCGTCCTTCCACAAGTTGAAAACCCAATGTGGCAGGATAGTCGTAATCTCCCCGAAATCGATTGACCTTCAATGGTTCCTCCACATAGGCTGACTCAATATTGGCAATAGAGAAACTGGTTACAGAACCGGGAAGTCGATTGACAATGCTGGTACGCAATACACCAGGATAACTCGAGATGGCGTCTTTGAAACTCGTTAGATTTTGAGTTAACAAGTTCGCATTATCAACGATCAGTAAATTTTCTTTGTTAAATCCTAAATCTTTCGATCGCATGAACTGCAACTGTTGAAAAATAACCAGTGTGCCAATAACCAATGTGGTTGATAACCCAAACTGAAATACAACCAGCGCATTTCTGAAAAATGAGCTGGATCTACCTTTGAAACTAACCTTCAAAACATCTACTGGCTTGTATGACGACAACACCAATGCCGGGTAAATACCCGAAAATAACCCCAGGGTCAATGAGAGGATAAAAGCAAAAAGCAAATGAGAAGGATTTGAAAAAATGGAACTCACAATTTCTAAACCTGTGCTGCTTTTCAGCCCGATTAATATTAATTCAGCAATCCCCAACGCTGCCAACATAGCGATTGTACTGATGATAACAGATTCCATGAGAAATTGCACAGCCAATTGAAAGCGAGAAGAACCGATTACCTTCTTCAGTCCGACTTCCTTACTTCTATTGACAGCCTTGGCAGTTGATAGATTAATAAAATTAATACCCGCAATCACAAGGATAAGTATTGCAATCACAGTGAGTATATACACCATAGTTGCGTTACCTCCCGTGGAAAGATCAAAGCCCAAAGTGCCTTTAAGATAAATGTCGCTAACAGGTTGTGCAATCAACCGGTAGGCGTCATCTCGTGCGTACCAGTCTTCAAAGGAAAGGGTGCTTTCCATCAAAGGAAACAATTCCGTTTTGATAACATTATCCAGTGCAGACTGTACATCCTGCTGATTGAGGCCAGCTTTAATCTTTATATAATTAAATGTATTAATCATGAACCAATTGGGATCCATGTCTGTCAAAGGCGGGGCAACCGCCCAAAATGGTGCATTGAGATGAGAATTAAGATTATCGGTATTGACAACACCTTGCACTGTGTAAAGTTGGGTCTTTTCATCCCGGGTTAGTTCAACCACTTTTCCCACCGCGCTTAAGTCCTTGAAGATAGTCTTGGCTAATGCTGAACTCAGCACAATTCCATTATCCGATAAGGTTCCATTTCCAAGCTCAAAGGGGTACTGGAAAATGTTGAAAAACTCAGGCTCTACAAAAAGTCCGGATTCTTTAGTTGTAAAGTCATTCACTTTTAGAATAACCTTATCATCGGCACTCACCCGACAAGTCTTTTCAACCCAGGGATATTGCTCAGGCAATACGTCCAATAGAATCAATGGCCCATTGGCGAATTGGCCCATGGTCATGAACTTTGTACCTATCCTATAGATTTGATCGCGGTCTTTGAAATGTTTCTCATAACTTAATTCATGAAAAACATAGACCAGTATGACGAGACTGGATGCTATACCAATGGCCAACCCCGTGACATTGATTGCCGAATAGGTAAACTGTCGGGAGAAACTTCTAAACGCTATTCTAAAAAAGCTTTTGATCACCTTTTGGGTATTTATTCATCTTTTAATACGTCCACTGGATTGGTCATTCCTGCCTTTATGGATTGGTAAGAAACCGTGAGCCAGGTAACCACCAACATGAGTACACCAGACAAAATAAAATAAGATACCTTCATGTCAATCCTATAGGGAAATTGATGCAACCACTCATTCATCACGTACCATCCAAAGGGCACAGCTATTATAAAAGAAATAATTACAAGTCGAGTGAAATTTTTGTTGAGCAAAATTACAACCTGGTTAACAGATGCGCCCAACACTTTTCTCACTCCGATTTCTTTTTTACGCTGTTCCGCAGAGTATGTTACGAGACCTACTAATCCAATCATGGCGATGACAATGCTGAGGCCCGCAAAGATTCCAAAAAGCGCACCCAGCCGCTGCTCCTGGCGATATTGCCTAGCCCATTCTTCATCCAGAAATGAATATTCGAAAGGCGCATCCAACACGCGCTCGTTCCATTTCTGTTTCAGGCTTGCTATCACCGCATCTATCCGCTCGGGTTGAAATTTGACAGTTATTGTTTTGCCTATCTCCCAGATGCGCGCTTCGGTATGATAGAAAATAGCCGGTGCAATTTCATTGTAGAGTGAAGCGTAGTGAAAATCCTTCACCACACCAATAATTTCACCACGAATCGGAGGATTGTCTGGGTACACAATGTACTTACCTAACGCTTCCTGGGGCGTCCACCCAAACAGGCGCACTGTAGTTTCATTGGGGATAACTGCCTCGCGATCGGAAGTACGGGTGATATCGAAAAATCTGCCTGCTGCCAGCGAGAATCCCATTGTTTGCAAGTAATATTCATCAACTTTGTTCTGGGAGATTGACATCTTCTCATCGGTCCCTTCCTTTACAAATGCATCTTCATATGAGCCGCGTCCTGGCACGGTCATGGAAATCGATGCATTTGTTACACCTTGAAGCTGCTGCAATTCGTCCCGAAAGGTCAATACCGACTCGCCAAGTCTTTCGGCATTGCTTACAATCAACAAATGTTCCTTTTCGAAACCGAGGTTTGATTGCATGAAGAATTCAATTTGGCGATAAATCACGGTTGTGGCAAAAATGAATATCACAGATACCGTGAATTGTAACAGCACCAGCCCATTGCGCAAACCGGATCTTTTGAACCCTGTAGCAATTTTACCCTTTAAAACCTCGGCAGGCTTGAATTGCGACAAGTAAAAGCTCGGATAAAAACCTGCGAGTCCGCCTACCACAAGCGGTAAAGAAAGTAAAATCCAAAGCAGGCGCTCGTCATTCCAGATCGAGAAAGGCAAATCCATCGACAACCCCGAGGAAATGGATATTCTCATCAATTCCAGTAATCCCAACCCCAGCACTGTAGCCAAGAATGCCATCATAATCGACTCAAACTGAAATTGAAATATCAGGGAATTTCGCACGGCCCCCATTACTTTCTTCACACCGACCTCTTTCGCCCGTGACGCGCCCCTTGCGGTGGAAAGATTGATAAAGTTTACTATCGCCAGCAAAATCACAAACACGGCCACCACAGAAAAAATATATACATACTTTATATCGCCTGTGGGACCCAATCTATTGGATGAGCCGTTGTTAAACAGATGAATGTCTCTTACAGGCAGCAATTCAAACTTCATAGGGTCCCTCGCCTGAACAAAATCATCCAGGCTGATGCCCATTTTTTCGAAAGAAGGTTTCACATGAAGATCCACAAGCGACTTCAGTTTTTCATTCATTGCTTCCGGTGAGGCTCCTTCCCGTAGTCTAGCATATGTCGCTTCTTGCGTCCATACCCAACTCCACTCAAAACGCTTAATGTTGGGATTTGTATAAATCGAAATCAGGTAATCAAAATGAAAGTGAGAATTCTCAGGCTGTTGTTCAGTAACACCAGTTATTTCCACGGCCCTCCTGTCTTCACCAAATTCCAGAATCTTGCCCAGGGCAGGTTCATCACCAAAAATCTTTTTGGCAACCCGATCTGAAATCACCACTTTGTTCAGACCATACAAAGCAGTGCGCGGGTCTCCTTCCCGTAAATTGAAACCAAAGAACCTGAAAAATCCGGAGTCGGCTGCCAGTATATTGCTCTCACTGAACGCCATCAACTGACCATCCGGCTTTTGATATCGCACCAAATAATCGTAAGCTGTATTGACGCGCAGCGCTTCTTCCACTTCGGGAAATTCCTCCTTGAGCACCAAAGCCAGTTGTGGCCCCGTAGATCCCATCATGCCACCTTCGGGCGACCAAATGTTGGTTTGGTCCACCCGATACGTTCTATCCATGTGCGGATGAAAATTGTCGTAACTCAACTCAAATCGGACATAACTCCATATCAGCAAACACACTGCAATACCGAGCGCAAGTCCAACTACATTAATTATTGAGAAGTATCGCTCACGCAAAATATTTCTGATGGATGACTTAAAATAGCTCCTTAACATTTGATTTATAGTTAAATGCTCACTTATTCATTTCTCAATGCCTCAACCGGATTGGACATTGACGCCTTTATCGATCGATATCCAACTGTAATGAATGCGATTAACAGCGTTATGACAATACCTGCAATGAACATGGTTCCACTGAGAGGTGTTTTATAAGCAAAGTTGTCTAGCCATTGGCTCATGATATAGCCTGCTAACGGTGAGGCAATAACAAATGCCACTATGATAAGGATCATAAACTCCTTAGAAAAGATAAATAGGATATTGAATGTGGATGCACCTAATACTTTGCGAACACCAATTTCCTTTTCCTTCTCATGGGCCATGAATGAAATCAATCCATATAACCCAAGACATCCGATGGTAATCGCTATAGAAGAAAAAATAACTAGCAGGACAGACATCTTATGCTCTGACTCATAGAATTCCCGGATTTGATCATCTAAGAAATCGTAGCTAAACAAATACTCTGGGTATTGTGTTGTCCAGGCTTTTTCTATTTGGCTTATGGTTTCATTAAATGAACCGGCTTTTAATCTCACCGCTATTCGATGATACAAATCAGCACGTGTAAAAATAATCGTTGGATCAATTTGGCTTTCCAGAGACATGGTGTGAAAATCTTTAACAACGCCAGCTACAGGCAATTTGCTTCCCCATATGGAAATTACTCGTCCAACAATATCCTCCGGTTTTTCAAATCCGGCCGTTTTCATTAGTTGTTCATTTACTAAGCACGTGGTCGCAGTGTCCAATCCAATTAAATTACTCCCTGCCATCAAATCTATTTCAAACAAACCTACATAGTCCTCATCTGCCAGTTTCACCTGAGTAACGTGATTGTCGTCAATACCTTCTATTCTGAAATTAGTCATGGACACAGAACCACTGGATGGAAGGGCAGAACACAAACTAGTGCGATCTACACCATTCATTCTGGATAATTCAGATTTCAATACTTTCATGTTGTTGGTGGGCGCATGGTTTGGAATCGGAACACTAATGATGGCTTCCTTGGCAAAACCCAAATCCTTACTTTGTAAAAAATTCATTTGCGTGAGCAAAATCACTGTCCCCACGATCAAGAACTGTGAAATAACAAATTGAAATACAACAAGTCCTCTGCGCAACGCAAATCCGCCCGTGCTTCGGTTGGTAATTTTGTTTTTCAAAGCCAACGCAGGACTAAATCCAGAAAGCAGCATGGCAGGATAGGATCCAGAAAGTGTACTTACCACCAACCATACTATTACCAGATATAGAAGCGTTGATGTCTCCCGGATATTGACATGGAGATTGAGATCAAGAAACGAATTCAACTTAATCAAAGTCAGTTCAGACAGTCCAATTGACACGACCAATGCGATTAAGGTAATCAATGCAGTTTCAGCCAGGTATTGACCAATCAATTGAAGCCGTTGACTTCCCAATACTTTTCTAATTCCTACTTCCTTTGATCTTTTGACAGCAACTGCTGTTGATAGGTTTATAAAGTTTATGCATGCTGTTATCAACAAAAAAACAGCGACCATGCCCATGGCCATGATTGAAGACTTGCTTACTGTTCTATATCTATAATTACTGAAACGGGTGTCGTAATTCAATTCACTCAAGGGTTGCAGCCAACGCTTCATTTCTTCTGCAGTTTCTTTGCCCTGATATTTTTCGATGAATGCAGGAAATTGTTTGTCAATAATTTCTGGATTAACGACTGCTTCAAGCATAACGTAACATTGATCATCACTATAAGTACTGCTCCACCCCTGTTCATCCTTTTGCTTCTTAATCGTGGCATAAGAAATCAGAATGTCAAATGGAAAATTCGTGTTGTTTGGAAAATCATCTAATATTCCCGTTACCTTCAAATCCAATTTGTTATCGAGTCGCATCACCTGACCTAATGCATTTTGATCAGCGAAGAATCGCTTTGCCGTTTTTCGTGAAATAACTGCCTGGTTGGGGTCGGCCAAGGCAGTTTTATAATTTCCTTCAATGAGATGCCGATTGAAGAAAGTAAAATAGGTGGAATCTGTATAGCCAAACCCTTCCTCCTCCTCAAATATCTTCTTTGATCCATTCTCTTCTATGGTAAAAAGTCCATCATGAGATCCGGATATGAAAAGAACATGTTCAATTCCTGAAAAATCGGTCCGGACAGCATCTGGAAGTGGAGCCGGCACACCTGCTCCAAAATTTTGCCGTCCATTAAGGTTGGATGACATGACGAGCCGGTATATCCGATCTCCATTTTCATGAAAATTATCAAAGCTTGTGGAAAATGAGATCATCAGAAAAAGCACCAGACTGCAGGTAATTCCCAGCGCCAATCCAAACACATTAATTACAGAATAGCTCAGGTTACGCTGGATATTTCTGATGGTGATGGTAAAATAATTCTTAATCATGTTGAATATAGAGTTATTTTTCTTTAGTCTTCTTTAAGTACCTCTACCGGATTTATAATCGAAGCTTTGATTGTCTGAAAACTTATGGTTATTACTGCAATGGCGGCTGTCGCCAGCGCAGACAAAATAAATATATCTAGTCCCGGAGTTACATGGTATGCAAAATTCTGAAGCCATAATGATGATATATACCATGTAATGGGCCAGGCAATGAGATTGGCGATGAATACAAGTTTGAGAAACTGACCTGTAAGACTTGCCAGCAAAGTACCCATTGAGGCCCCCAACACTTTTCTAATTCCTATTTCGCGCCTCCGCTGTTGCATGGAGAAAGCCGCCAGGCCAAATAAACCCAGACATGAAACGAAAATCGAAAGGCCCGCAAATGAACTTAATATATTAGCTCTACGTACTTCGCTGTAATAGAATTCATCAAGCTGACTTTCAATAAAAACAAATTCAAGGGGCTTATCCGGTATGAAATCTTTCCATACCTGTTGCAACATTTTCACCGAAACTACAGGAGAAATTTCATTGAACCGTACTGAGAGATAATCACTAAAATAGAGATGGCGATTGATATAAATGATCAAAGGTTCCACATTGTGGTGCAGCGACTGATAATGAAAATTCTCTACCAATCCGATTACTTTACCTGGTCGCTCTTCCCGACCATTTGTATATCGGATAAACGTGAGTTCCTTCCCAATTGGGTCGTCCCAGCCTAAATTACGAGCTGCTGCCTGATTGATAATAAATGCACCTTCTTCATCAGCCTTGTTTGTCCTGGAAAAATCACGACCTGCCAGGAGTTTCATCCCATAAGTAGAAAGGTAATCTTCATCCACACCCAATGTTTTAATGGCAATTTCGTCCATGCGACCTTCAGCTTTGATGGTGAACCCGTGAAACTCATCATTACCAGGCAATGCGGATGAGAGTGCAACCGCTATCACTCCTGGCGCTTCGAGCAACTTATTTTTAAGCACATTGTAATTTTTCTTTGCTTCACTATCATTCAAATAAATACCAATCACATGCTCTTTGTCGAAGCCAAGATTTTTATTCAGCATAAAGCTGTTTTGATCAAGCACGATCCATGTAAAAATCAAGAGCACAGCAGAAATCACAAATTGAAACACTACCATGCCCTTGCGCAAAGTGATTTCACGACCCGGTTTATCAACTGCTCCTTTAAGTGTATGCACCGGCTTAAAACGAGATAAGAAAAATGCCGGGTAAAGCCCTGAAAGAATACCTAAAATAAATAGTGAAACAAGAATAACCACGCTCCACTCTGGAATCATCATGAAGTTTAAAGTAAGTTTCCTGCCAATTATTTCATTCAACCCACCCAACAAAACCCATTCAGCCAATGCAAACCCCAACACGAATGACAACAGAGAAATGAACACCGCTTCACCAATGAAGTAGGTAACCAGGTGCCTCTTGTACGCTCCCATTACTTTTCGCAAGCCTACTTCTTTGGCCCGTGTAGTGGCCAATGAGGTAGAAAGATTCATAAAGTTGATAGATGCGATCAAGAGAATGAAACCACCAATGGTCACGAAGAGATAAACATTGTTGATGTCAGAATTGGGATGCCACTCTTGTTGCAATTTGGAATACAAGTGGATATCGGTCATTTTTTGCAAGTAATAAGTCCGCTCTCCTTCTTTCACCTGAGGAGGATGGCTTTTTTTTGCTTCAACATTAATTTGTTGTTGCAATGACGCGAGGTCCGTGCCTGGCCTGACAAGTACGTAGGTATGCATTTGTGGGTAGTACCAGCTATTGTACCAGGGCATTACATTGTCCATCGAGTGAAAAGACGCCAGAAAGCCTGCACTAAAATGAGATTGACGAGGAAAATCTTTAATTACCCCGGTAACATGAAATGTAAACGCTTGCCGATCCGTTTCATAATACAGGTCCTCTCCGACTACATTGACCCGACCAAAGTATTCAACAGCTTTGGTTTGTGTTAACACAATACTCATCGGTCCTAACAAGGCCGTATTTACATCACCATGCAAAAACTCGAAGTCAAACATTTCAAAGAACACAGAATCGACATAACAGAAGCCCGTCTCTTTTGTTTTATTCACACGATCAACCGATACCAATCCTGGAATGGGATAAATGCGAACCAACCTTTCTACCGATGTCAACCTCCCATTCAAAGCTTCGGCTAGCGGGGGCTCAACGGCTGCCATGTGCGTTCGCCTTCCGTCATCCATCCAATCCAAAGTGATCCGATATATCTGCTCATGCTTTCGATGAAATTGATCATAGCTGAGTTCGTCTCTTACATATGAAATGATTACCAACACACTCGCCAATCCTATTGCCAAACCAGATACATTCAAGATTGAAAAAAGACTTCGCCTTTTAAGGTTTCTTAAAATAAGCTTGATATAACTTGAAATCATTTTAAAAGTATTTATTCACTCCGCAATGATTCTACAGGATTTGTTTTAGCCGCTTTGATTGACTGAAAACTGATGGTTCCAAAAGCAACCATCAGGTTTAGTAAGCCGCCCACAACAAAATAATAAGGGTTCAGTTCAATGCGGTAAGCAAATTCATTGAGCCATTGCCCCATCGCATACCAACAAACTGGCGTAGCTATTACAAATGCAATGAGCAACAATTTCATGAAGTCTTTTGAAAACAGTAGCACCACACTGGAGACAGAAGCACCTAATACTTTTCTCACCCCAACTTCCTTGGTCTTCTGAACAACCAGAAATGAAATCAAACCAAAAAGACCCAGACAGCCGATACCGATTGATATGCCAGAAAAAATCTTGAAAATGGAATATAGCTGCTCCTCCCGACTGTAATTCTCAGCGAGACTTTCGTCTAAAAATTGGTAATCAAACAAAAACCCAGGAAATGTTTCTTCCCACACAGATTTAATATGAGCCACAATCTCTGGTATATTTTGGTTCGAAATCTTAATTCCACCTTCAAAATAAAGCTCAGGGTGTTGCACCAGCACAATGGGCTTAATCGCCTCCCTTAGTGATTTCACATGAAAATCCTTGACAACTCCAACCACTGGAGCCTTCAGGTTGTCAAGGCCAAAAGAGATTAATTTACCAAGAGCTTCATCAGGAGAAGCAAATCCCATTTGCCGGACAGCAGTTTCATTAAGCAGAAATTCACCTCCTTTAGCATCCTGTTCCTGATTCAAAAACCAACGACCGGCTGCCAATTGAAGATCAAATGTCTCTTTGTAGTCATAATCAACCGCTTTTATACCCACTTCAAAATCATCCAATAATCCTTCCACAGTTATTTCACTATTGATATCGTTGGATGAAGTAGGCACACCCACACCAAATGAAACGCCTTGCACTCCAGCGCTCTCCAACAGTCTGTTTTTCATTGTCTCCAATTTTCTGGTGTCATTGTCATTCAAACCAATGGTGACGATGTAGTCTGAATCAAATCCGAGTGGTTTACTTCTGAAATAGTTCATTTGACTGGCAACCACCAGGGTTCCAATTATTAGTATCTGACTAATCACAAATTGAAAAGTGACCAAACCCTTCCTAAGAAAAATAGAGGAACTGTCTTGAGAACTAATTCTTGCTTTCAATGCTGCAACAGGCTTATACCCAGAAAGCACCCAAGCCGGGTATAATCCAGATAAAAGAGACACTAAAACAAGGCCCCCAATAAATATCCAGATAACGGCTGGTTTGCTTAATGTTAATAAAGACAACCCGGCATCCAGAAAACTATTTAAGGATGGTAATACGCGCTCAGCTATACCTAGCGCGATGAGGGAAGAGAAAATGGTAAGTAAAAACGCTTCGCTCATGTATTGATAAATCAATTGAGCGCGAGAAGCGCCCATGACCTTTCTCACCCCTACTTCCTTTGATTTGCGAATCGCGACCGCTGTGCTCAGGTTGATAAAATTGATGCAAGCCAATAGAAGTATAAACACTCCTACAGCTCCCAATACCAGAAGATACGTGATGTCAATAGTGTAGCTGACGTTAGATTGAGCATATAATTTATCAAAATGAATTTCCCGAAGTGGTTGAAGACTATATGTAGTTTGGCTGGCAGATTGTGCGGATAGATATTTTTTAGATAATAAATCCAGACTCTTCTCAAAATCCAATGCTGAAATTTCCTCCGGAAGGACCACATAATTGGTAAATCCCAATGTCACATTCCAACTATCGTAATCAAATCCTCCCACAAAGTCTTTGTGGAAGGAATCAATCATGATTACCATAGAAAAAGGAAGGTGTGAATTTTGGGGAGGATCTTTAAGAATTCCTACAATATCAACGTCAACGGTATTCGAAATATTAACCGTCTTGCCAATGGGTGATTGGTTGCCAAACCTACTCCTTGCCATCGATTCTGTAATAACCGCCACATTTGGATTTTTAAATGAACTCAATGGATCACCACTGACTGCCGGGAAATCAAAAACCTTAAAAAAGCCTGAGTCGGCAAACAATACGTTGTCTTCCATCCACACATCGTCTCCCAACTTTAGCTGATGTTGACTGGGTTCAAAAATTTGTGTTATAGACAATTCTGGAAATTCATTTCCCAACGCAGCACGCATGGGAAATGGCGTGGAGGGTGAATTTTTAACAGCTGAGCCAGTGGATTCCTTCCTTACAACACGATATATTTCATTCTTCCTGTTATGAAAATTATCGAAGTTTAATTCGTAATCAATCAGCAAGAAAATGAGAAGACAGACACTGATACCCAAGCTTAGTCCAAGCAAGTTGATAATAGTGGAAATTTTGTTTCTCAGGAGATTTCTAAAGGTGATTTTTATGTAATTTTTAATCATTTCCCATCCAAGTCTGTATAAAGATGACATTTCAGGGGCGAATTACATGCCACAATCCTAACTATCTGATATGCAATTACTTACATATAAAGGATGTTCAGTCATATCAAAGTAGTGTAACGCATTCGATACACTTATGTGTATGTATTCGTTACAATTAACTACCTTGTTTCTTTAATCATGAAACAAGGTAATATTCTCATCATCGATGACGACAGGGACATTTTAGAAACTGCAAGAATGTTTCTCAAACAGGAAGTTTCTGGTGTCACCATTGAAGAAGCTCCAGCGCGAATTCCTGACCACCTGGGCAGGCAAGACTTTGATGTCATCTTGTTGGATATGAATTTCAGCAAAGGCCTCAATGATGGAGAAGAAGGTTTTTATTGGTTAAAACAAATCCTGGAAGTTGATCCGCAGGCTGTAGTCATTCTTATCACCGCCTATGGAGAAGTAGATCTTGCCGTAAAGGCCATGAAACTTGGCGCGACCGATTTCATCTTAAAGCCCTGGAAGAATCAGAAACTGTTGGGCACCATTCTCTCAGCGATTCAACTGAGGCAATCAAGGAAGGAACTGGAGAAAGCGAGGCGCACGCAAGAGAAACTAAGCAGCGACCTGGACATAGGTTTCACTGATTTTGTCGGTGAGTCGCCCGCCATCTCCAGGGTAAGGGAATTAATTGACCGGGTAGCACGCACCGAAGCTGACGTGCTCCTACTAGGAGAAAACGGAACCGGTAAGGAGCTGGTGGCTCGCGCAATTCACAGACAATCTTTGCGCAAGGACAAAGCCTTTATCAGCGTGGATCTGGGTGGCATTACAGAAACACTTTTTGAATCGGAACTTTTTGGACATATAAAGGGAGCCTTTACCGATGCCAAACAGGATAAACCCGGACGTTTTGAAATTGCCTCAGGAGGAACACTCTTCCTTGATGAGATCGGAAACTTATCTATTCCTCTCCAATCGAAGATATTGACTGTTTTGCAACAAAGAAAAATTCAACGGGTTGGTTCCAATAAAGAAATCCCTGTTGATTTCAGGCTGATCTGCGCCACCAATATGCCACTATATGATATGATCGTGGAAAAAAAATTCAGGCAGGACTTACTGTACAGAATTAATACGGTAGAAATCAGAGTACCTCCCCTGCGCGAGCGACCCGATGATATACATTTATTGGCCGACCACTTTCTTAACCAGTACACCCGAAAATATAAAAGGCACGCAATCAGGATCGATAAGTCCATTTTCGCCAAATTGAAGAAATATCATTGGCCAGGAAATATCAGAGAATTGCAACATGCCATTGAACGTGCCGTGATCTTATCAGAGGAAAAGGTTATTCGATCCGCTGAATTGCTGATTGCCAGTTCGCCTGCTAAAGAAAAGGAGTCGAATCCGAAGCTCACCATGGACGAAATGGAAAAACGATTCATCTTGCAGTCATTAGATGATAATGATGGGAACGTAAGCCAGACCGCCAAAGCACTGGGTATGACAAGACCTGCATTGTACAGAAGAATGAAAAAGCATAAAATTTGACAAGGACTAAGCCATAGAAATCAATAAGAATAGCACAAAGAACGCTGAGACATTTGTTAATAATCGTTAAATCTTTGCGTGTTTTGAAGTAAAGAAGCAGATCATGTTCTATAAAAAATTTACTTTTTTAATCATCATAAGAATATCACTGCTGCTGGTTAACGTAATCGTGCTTTCGATCATATTTGGAGACTCCCGGCTTTTCTTCAACCAGATCATTCTGTTTATCATCCTCACCATTCAAACAGCCGAACTCATCCGTTTTGTTAACCATACCAATCGAGAGCTAGCCCGATTATTCCTGGCCATCCGCCACTCCGATTTTTCCATCACGTTTAAAGAGCCTCCCTTGAGCAAATCTTTTAAGGAGTTACAACACAGCATGATTGAAATCATACAAGCTTACAAGGATGTAAAAATTGAACGTGAAGCACAATATCAATTTCTTGAAGTTTTGGTAAATCAGCTACACTTTGGAATCATTTCCCTTGAGGGGGAAAATAAAATAACCATCATCAATCCCATGGCAGAGCAAATAACCGGGGTGCCGGGCGCAAAAAATTGGAAATTAATTCGCCAGGTGAATCCTTATTTTGCAAATAGGATAGATGAATTGGGAAGCAATGCCCGAACCTTAATGCCACTGATAGTGCAAGGTGACAAAAAGACTTTCGCAGTGGATGTAACATCTCCACTTATTCTTGGTAAGGCTCACAAACTCATTACGTTTCAGGATATCAATTCTGAAATTGAGCAAAAAGAAATCGAGGCGTGGCATAAATTAATCCGTATTCTCACGCATGAAATCATGAACTCTGTAACGCCTATCGCTTCACTCACTGAAACGATGCAAGGGTTGCTAGAAGACAAATCGGGAACACAAAAAAGTGCTGTTGATATCGATGATGAAACCATCAAAGATATTCGATTTTCACTCCACACCATCCAAAAGCGAAGCGATGGATTGCTAAGCTTTGTTGATACCTATCGTAAACTCACCAAGATTCCAAAACCATCTCTGGAGGAAGTAAATATCAGTGAGATGCTCAATGAAATGGTTCAATTGATGCAATCCAAAATTGCTTCAAGTAATATCAAAATCAATGTAGTGACTGGGTACGCTGCATTGAAGATTGAGTTGGATCGGAAATTAATCGAACAAGTGCTTATTAATTTAGTAATAAACAGTATCCAAGCCATAGATTCAAAATCTGAAGGAGAAATATCCCTTAAGGCATATCCGGAAAATAACCGTGTGATCATTGAAGTAACAGATAACGGCAAAGGTATTCCAGTAAAAGAACTGAGTGAAATCTTCGTCCCTTTCTACTCTACCAAAAAAGAAGGTTCCGGAATTGGCCTGAGTCTATCAAAGCAAATTATGAGTCTTCACGGAGGTAGCATTAATGTAAAATCTAAACCCGGAGAAGGAACTTCGTTTTATCTAAATTTTAAAACATCTACAAAATGATTTCAGCGTTGAGGATCAATGCGCATCGATTGAACAATCGACTGTCAAGAATGGCAGCCATTGGCGGCCTTGCTTCAGGAGGAGTGAAACGACTTGCCTTGTCACCAGAAGATAAAGTCGCTCGCGATCTCTTTGTCTCATGGTTGCTTGAGCTAGGACTCACCGTAAAAGTTGACGAAATCGGAAACATGTTTGGCATATTGGAGGGGAAAAAGCCGGATCAGTTTATTGGCATAGGATCGCATCTTGACAGTGTACCAACCGGTGGAAAATTTGACGGTCCGCTGGGCGTACTTGCCGCTTTAGAGGTTGCTCAAACCATAATGGAAAATAAATTTGAACTTACTCATTCTCTCGTGATTGCAAATTATACCAACGAGGAAGGCGTTCGATTCTTGCCCGATATGATGGGAAGCCTGGCACATGCCAACCCAAAGCATATCAATACCTATTTGGAATCCAAAGATGACAGTGGAACAACAGTAAGTGAAGCGCTGAAGAAAATAGGATATTATGGCACTGAAAAATGTGGCACAATACATTACAAGCACTTCATTGAGCTACATATTGAGCAAGGACCAATATTAGAAAACAAAAATATCGACATCGGAATAGTAAGCAGGGTTCAAGCCATCCATTGGATTAAAATTACATTAGAGGGTAAAAGTGCTCATGCCGGCACTACGCCCATGCACGCACGAAAAGATACATTCTATGCTTTAAGCCGGCTGTCAAACTATGCAAGAGAACTTTGTCATGAAATTGAAAATCAACTGATTACTATCGGATCAGTGGAAATTTACCCCAATGCCATTAATGTGGTTCCGGAAAAAATAATTGCCACTTTGGATATGCGCAATGCAAGCGATGAATTACTTGCCCGGGCCATTGAACACATTAACAAATTTATGGCCATTGATGATGCTTTTGTAAACCTCAAAGTATCATCGGAAGTATTGGTAGACATACCCACTGTTGCTTTTGATCAACAGGTTGTTGATGCCATTACAAAAAGCTGTGACCTACTCGGCTACTCCTCACTCGAGATGTTCAGTGGTGCTGGTCATGATGCGCAAATTCTTGGTACCAAATATTCAGCAGCCATGATTTTTATACCTTCCAAAGACGGGATCAGTCACGCGGTTGATGAATACAGTAGTCCAATGCACATAGAGAAAGGAGCCAATGCCCTACTGCACTCCGTTCTTACCTTAGATCAGTAGTCATAGGTTCATTTTTACTCCCAAAATGAAACTACGTGGCATGCCGGGTCGCAGTCCTGCAGGTCTGTGGGCGACCACATAAGCTTCATTGGTCAGATTATTGAATGCACCGAAAGCGGTGAAATAACGATTAAATTTATAATTAGCAGAAATGTCCACAATAAAATTACTTGCGATTTTATTGTCATCTTCTATCTCGCCCTGACCAGGTACAGTCCTCATAGCGCCATTGTATTTGCTGCTGATCTGCACATCAAAATCACGATGCTCCGCACCTGCGTTAACGGTAAGCTGATGAGTCGAAAGGTAGGGAAGCTTGTCACCATTGCTCACCATACCCCAATCTTCATGGGTTGCGTTAAATGAGCTTAAGAAACTTCCTTGTGTGAAGGTATAGCCCAAAGCGACCGGAAAAATCAAATGCTCCATGCTAATTGGTAATCTGAAATTGAGTTCGGATTCCAGCCCATAAATTCTTGCTCTGCCTGCATTAAATAAATCTCCTGTTCCTCCACCCCCAGACGCAGCCAGATCTGCGCCTAAAAGATTTGAGTAATCATTGTAAAATCCTACCAATTGGATATTTAGTCCGTTACGAACAAAGCGGATTCCTGATTCATAGTTGAGACTATTTTCGGGCAAAGTTCCATCGATTGGTCCTGGTGGAGCAAAGCCTTTGTGGACACCCGCAAAACCCAGTAGCTGGTTGTTAACTGTATATTCTAAAGAGGCTCCTGGAATCCAAACATCCGTATTGTTCTCAGCGCTTGCCAGACTTGTACCCAATCGGAGGGGGTCTGCTTTTCCATAATCCTTTCTTGCCAGGCTGATTTTTTCATAGCGCACCCCGGGAAGAAAACGCCATTGCTTATAATGAAGGGTGTACTGCAGGTAAGCAGCTGTAGCCTTTGCATGAGAAACGCGATTGGATTCTGTACCCGGTGTGCCTGCATTGGTCAGCTTCATCACACCCCTCTCCATTTGATAGGTATCCTGCCATTGATAGCGATCTTCTTCATCCTGATGAACCCGGACGCTTACTTCAATGTCATGATCCATAAGCGCTGTACTAAAATTAAATCCCGTCAGCAACTGAATTCCAGTTGAATAGTAATTTCTGTTATTTGCTTTTACATCCAATGCATCCAAATTAGGACTGGTGGCACCTGTGATTATGCCATACTCATCGGCAAATAAGACCGGGTCATCCAATAGGGCACTTATACCCACTGCCGAATTGGTTCCATACTTCACTTTATCGAGTTTGTACCAATTTCTTGAAAAATCGTTTCGGTAAGCGGTAAGCGACACATCCATAAATGAAATTGGTATGATGTTGTACTTAACAGCATATTGGTTGTGGCGAGTAGTAATATTATCCAGTTGAGATCCGTTATACCTTCGATACGGACTTGCCAAAAAATCTTCCCGGGTTAATCCCAGGTACGTTTCGTCAGAATCGCCATCTGACTGACCAATTTTAAATGTAATAGATTGAAAAACCTTTGCATCTGCTGCTGAATTAAATCGGATCTTCGCCAAATAATCGGAATTACTGAATCCTGTGGGGCCACCATTGTCGAGGACCTTAAATCCTGATGCATTGTTTTGGAATGTTTCAAACATGAATCCACCGTATTCAAACGATTGACCAATCATTGCATGGATGGTACGTCTTCCGTAATTGCCACCGAAAAATGCTACCCGCGATGAAAAATCTGTGGGTATGGATGTTGAAAGGAAATTGACAGCTCCTCCCGTAGTATAGGGTCCGTATTTTATTTGACTTGATCCCTTTCTCACTTCTACTCCTTGCATTCTGCCCATTGATGGGAAATAGTACGCTGATGGCGCAGTGTAGGGAGCTGGTGCCATTAAAATGCCATCTTCCATGAGCGTGATCTTGCTGCTGCGCTCCACCCCGGTGCCCCGCATCCCAATGTTGGGACGCAGCCCGAATCCGTCTTCCTCCTGGATGTTGATTCCGGGGATATTCCGAAACACACGATTCGCATCAGTATAACTAAACTTGTTGAGTTGTTTCAGGTTTAAATAATGTGCAGAACCTGGCACACTGCTTACATTAGCCAAACCTCCAGTTAAGGTATTGCGCTCAACAATTACTTCCGGGAGTTGATATAGGTCTTCCTTGAGCTGAACTGTAATCTTTTCTCCGGTGCTGAATTTTGACATCGGTATGAAAGCGGACTCAAATCCTATGCTGCTCACTCGCAAATACCGATTGGACTCAAGTAGCAATTCAAACTCACCTTTACTGTTCGAGGAAGTTCCCAGAGACGTTCCCTCAACAATGATATTGGCACCCACTATTGGATTGCCTTTTACATCTACTATTTGGCCCGAAATAGACTGCCCATTTATAAAGTGTGAAACTGAGATAAGGAAAATGAATAAAAATGACCTGTTTTGAAGGATAAATGACATGTATTTATAATTAGATTAATTCTAAATAACATGCAATGATAGCAAGCCCCCGGAAAAATTCAAATGATTATTCTCATAAATTACTGGGGTTGACAGCCAAAAGGCCAGCCTGCAACATGGGTTTTGGATGGACCGTATCACTTACTCGTATTTCAATGTTTTGGCGGGATTTACCAATGCCGCTTTTAGCGTTTGAAATCCAACGGACAAAAAGGCGATTAGGATGACACCCATTCCTGCTCCAATAAAAAGTAAAGGGTTTATCTCAATGCGATAAGGGAACCCCTGGAGCCAGATATTCATGAGCCACCAGGCGAGTGGCCAGGCAATAAAATTGGCAACAATAACCAAAAACAGGAATCCACGGGACAATAGAATCACAATGCTGGTAACGGTAGACCCCAACACTTTTCTGATCCCTATTTCTTTCGTTCGTTGGATCGTCATAAAAGAGGCCAAACCAAACAAACCAAGACAGGCGACAAAAATGGCAAGAAGGGTAAAAATTCCAAAGACCTGACCAAATTGACGGTCGCTTTCATATTGTCTGTTGAAAAAATGATCAAGAAAAAAATAATCCATTGGGTTGCCTGGGAAAAAAGTTTTCCATGGCCCCTCAAGTGATGATAACATATGCCGGTAATTATCATTATTGACTTTAAAGGCATAAAAGCTTGAAAATTGCGGGGTATACCTAAATGCAAGTGGGGTCACGGCTTCTTTTAATGACATCTGATGATAGTTTTCGAGTACTCCGATAATTTCTAAAGTATCTCCACCATGAACTACTTTCTCCCCTATTGCTTTTTCCGGATCATCAAAATCCAGGGCTTCGGCCATAGCCCGATTGATAATTTCTGCTTGTGTTTCATTAGGATGGTCCAAGTCAAAAGTTCTTCCCGCAAGCAATTTTAAATTGAAGGCATCAATATAGTCAGTGTCAATGCCTACTGTATACCCTGAAATGGAAGATTCAGGACCTCCAACCAGCCTTTTGATTCCGCTCGCCCAAAATATCTCGTCACCGGGCACATTCGTTGAAGCTGTCATGCTTTCTATTCCCGCAATTTGAAGTGCTTCTGATTTGAAACTCATCATTTTCTCCGCATAAGTGGAGTCTGTCACGCCAGGTCCTTTAATTACTATTGTGTTATTGATATCTATGCCCAGGTCTTGCCTACTCATAAACCGGAGTTGTTGATATACCACCAAAAGGCCACTAATCAATACGACTGATGCCACAAACTGGAAAACCACGAGCGACTTCCTAAGGAATCCGCCATGGGAGGTACGCATCACTTTACCTTTCAAAACAATCACGGGTTTAAATGATGAAAGGACCAGCGCGGGATAAAAACCAGACAAGATGGCTCCAAAGCCAAATAGCGATATGAGCAAGATCCAAAAATCATTTTGAAGCATATAATTTATTGGTATTTCCCGACCCGCCAAATCAGCAAAGAAAGGCCAGGACATCCAAACCAACGCCACAGCAATTACAGCCGCGAAAAGATTTACAAGAAATGACTCAGATAAAAACTGGTAGACCAACTGATTTTGAACAGCTCCCATTACTTTCCGCACTCCTACCTCGTTGGCCCTGTCAAATGACTTTGCTGTTGCCAGGTTTATGTAATTTACCCACGCTATAATTAAAATAAAAAGTGCAATGAAGGTAAGTGCATATACCGAATCCCCATCTCCCCTCTCTTCCGGTTCTGATTCTTGCAAAAGATTTGAATAAAGATGAATACCCAGCATTGGCTGAAGTATAAATTCCTGTTTTCGATTGTACTTTTCCCAGTCTTCTCCTCTTGTTTTATAAAGAAATTCGTTCCATTTCGCCTGGAGCGCGCTAACGTCTGTACCTGGCTTCAATAAGACGTATGTATTGAAATCATACCACCCCCATGATGTTTCAGATTGATTGTTTGTGTTGTCATTCAACGTTTGATAAGAAAACATAAAATCAAACTTGATATGCGAATTGTCAGGGATATCCTGGAAGATACCTGTAACCTCAAAATGCCGATTACCATTCCAGCTTATGGTTTTACCTATAGGATCTGCATCAGCAAAATATTTCTTAGCCGCTTTTTGTGATATCACGGTCTTATTAGGGCCTGATAGGACTTCATCTTTACTGCCAACTAAAAGATTAAAATCAAAAACTTCAAAAACAGAAGAATCTGTTATCTGCATTTTTTCTTCAAGAAAAGAAATCACTCCACTTTTAGGACTTTCATAACTAATCACACCACTTACCGGAAACAAACGAGTGAAACGCATCACCTCTGGAAAATTATTCTTAAGTGCGGGTCCTACGGCAGGCACTGCAGCCGCACACTCAAATCTGAGTTTGCCATTCTGCCAGCCATTATACTGTACGCGATAAATATCACTGGCTTTTGTGTGAAAGGTATCAAAGCTTTTCTCATACTTAACATATTGAAGTATAAGAAGGCAGGCGGCAATTCCCAATGAAAGACCGATAACATTGAGGAACGTAAAAGATTTGTGCTTGAAGAAATTACGCAAAGCAGACTTCAGATAGCTTTTTAGCATGGCCAAGGGGGTATGCTATCTGTTTACTTGATTAATGTAAAAAGGTTGCGAATTTACTCATATTTCAGCGTCTTGGCCGGCTGCGACCAGGCTGTCTTTATCGCCTGGTAACTTATCGTTAGCAACGCCACCACTAGTGAAATCCCACCCGCTAATACAAATACCTGCCAACTGATGGTTACTTTGTACTCAAAGGACTCCAGCCAGCTGGACATGGCATAAAAAGTAATAGGTACGGAAATCAACAAGCTGGCCCCTATTAAGTAAATATAATCTTTAGATAAAAGTGCAAGTAATGATTGCTCTGTGGCACCCATCACCTTCCGAATACTTATTTCTTTGGTCCGGTTCTGCATGGCCAGTGAGGCCAACGCGTAAAGTCCAAGACTTCCAATAACAATAGCGAGTATAGTAGCGATAGAAATAATCTTACCCAGATTTTGATCACTTCTGTACTGCTGAGCCATAGCCTGATCTACAAAAGTGAAGGCAAATTCTTCACCATTGGTCAGTTTGTCCCAAACGCTTTTTATCTCATCAATTGTAGTTGACATTTCCCCAGGTAGTAATCTGGCAAATAGCTTTGGTGTAGGACTATTGTTGATTCCTATGTTTTCAATCCCAGCTGCGATTACTTTTGCGTCCATCACCAGTACCAACGGCTCAACACCAGTATATAATGAAGCGTAATTAAAATCCTTAACGACCCCGATGATTTCATGGTCTTCAAAATTTTTGCCTGGTAATCGCTTTCCAATTGGATCGGTTAGTGAATAACTTTTTATCAATGCTTCATTAACTATAATTGCTCTTCTGGAATCCGATGTATTTTCATCAGAGAAATTTCTACCGATTACCATCTCCATTTTCATTGATGGAATGTAGTCAGCATCAACAGTATTTAAATTGAACGTGCGATAAACATCTCGTTCATCAGTGAAGCCTATGTTGGTCCAACCACCATTTCCAAAATCATGTGAAGCGGCAAACACGCTGGAGACTCCATTTATTTTTGAAATTTCATTTTTGAAAGACTGGGCCTTTTCAAATCCTTTCTGGATTCTTTCAACCAGTCGAAAGTTTCCCGGAACATTTAACTGGATTACCAACAACTGTTCCTTATTAAATCCCATATCTTTATTCTGAAGGTATTCCAGTTGATTTCGCATTACCAGTGTACTCGAGATAAGGAATATTGCGAGTACCAACTGAACCCCAACCAATACTTTTCGAAGTCCCTGCTTACTGCTCCCAGCTGTAATGTTACCCTTCAGGATAGAAACAGGTCGAAAGGCCGAAAGTACAAAGGCAGGATAGCTTCCGGCAAAAAGCCCAATGATTGCCACCATACATAAGGCCACCAAAAACAAAAATCCATTCGGTTCGAGTATCAATTGCTTGCCCGAAAGATCATTAAACAGGGGCATACTGACGAAGGCAAACAATATTCCGATTAACAAGGCAATCAAAGTAACAATAATTGCTTCACCTATAAACTGAAATATAACATGTTTACGCTCCGCCCCTACTACCTTTCTTATCCCAACTTCCTTGGCCCGCTTAATAGACCGGCCTACTGACAGCGTGACAAAATTAATGCAGGCCACTATAAGAATAAGTAATGCAATGGCGGCCAAAATGCTGGCATACTTTGGATTACTTACGGGAGCGATTCCTGCGGGGAAAAATGTATTTAAGTGAATGTCAGTAAGAGGTTGAAGACCCAGTTCGTACTTAGCGTCAAAGTCATCGCCCAGCACGCTCATCATAAACGATTCCATTTTCTGCTCAAGCTGCTGCACATCAACGCCATCTTTTAGCAGTACATAAGTCTCTGGCGTAATATTAAACCATGCTGAAGTGAGGGCTCGCTCGCTATAAAGCTTAGTATAGTTTAAATCGGAAATGAGGATATTAAATTGTATGCTTGAGTTAGTCGGAATGTTTTCCACCACTGCCTTCACCGCAAAATCTTCATACTTGTCACCCAGTTGAATAGAGATCACTTTGTTTATAGGGTCGCTATTTCCGAAGTATTTCGTTGCTATTTGTTCGGTGATTACTACATGATTGGCTCCATCCAAGGCTTTCGCGGTCTCCCCTTTGATTGCCGCAAAATCAAATACCTTGAAAAAATTTTGACCCCCAATGGTTACGCTTTCAGAAAACAGATCCTCCCCTACCATTACCTGGGGCCCGATATTGTTTATTCTCACATGATATTCTACCTCTTCAAAATTATCTTTTAGGGTTGGCCCCATAGGGAAGGGCGTAACGGTATAGAAAAAAACTTCATCTTTACCATAATCCTCCCTCGCCCATACGCGATATATCTTATCAGAGTTTGAATGGAAGGTATCAAAAGTCCACTCATCCTTGACGAAAAGCACAATGAGTATACAACATGCGATACCAATACCCAATCCCAGGATGTTGATAAAGGAGTGGGTTTTACTTCTGAGCAGCGATCGGATGGCGATTTTGAGATAATTCTTCAGCATAGTGTTACTGGTTTGTCGCTTGTTAATTACGGAAAAACAATGTGATAAGTTGCTCAATAAAAGCCTCTCTGCTTTTCGTTTCAGGCTCACCTAACAACAATTTGTATTGAACTGCCAAACTGCTGTAGTCAAAGGAACCAAGATTACTTTATCTCCATCACCCGACATGAGGTAAGATTCGGGTTTTCAAATGAAACCATTTCACCCGCCTGCTTGCCAGGAATCAAAAATAGGCGAGCCGAAAGTGCTTTATCTGTATACTTTAATGAAAGAGATGCTACATCAATGAGGAGGTTTTCAATGGTGGTGATGGACGTTTCCCCCGGTAGTGGTACCACGTCCAACCCAGTACCAGACACGGCAGAGTACAATAGCAATTCTTGTACCGTAAATTGTCCCTCACTGGCACGCTTGGCTAAAACAACATCCTCAATGACTGGCAGCATCAATCCTGAATATCCGCAGCGTTTTACATCCACACTTTTAAGTACGTCCGTTATCATTGCACATGCACTTAAAGTAGACGCACTGCCAAACGGTTGTCCCGTCAACTCCTCAATGGCATTACCAATGCTAGCCCCCAGGCCTGGAGCGGTTGATGTGTCAATGCCATCATATTGCCACTTTTTTTCTTTTGAAATATGAATGGCAATAGACTCAATCGGCTTCATTATTTTCTCCAATGCCTCTTTAAGATGTTGCTTCGCTTTCTCTTCAGGTCCTTTTTTGAACACTTCGGTGAGCACATTGGGCGACTCCAGCCCGATGGCAAAACTTTTCGGTCCTTCATGATAGGCTGCCGGGAAGAATGGAATTCCTGCGGGGCAATTGGCTGAGGCTGTAAATCTAAAGTTCCCTTCTCCTCCTTTAGTGTTATCCGCAATGTTAGAGATGGTTAAAGCCGCTTGATGCACACCATTGGCAAGTATTCCGTTTTTACTGTCAGCAATAGAAATACTAAAGCTTATTGTTTCAGTTGACTTGATCAGGCTGACTGCCCAATCTGAAATGTCATTCACGTACGATTCGTCTATAATTGGACCTATAGCTAGAATCATGCCTGCATCATTCACCAGCTTATCTATCCTGGCCAAATAGGGAATAGCCTCTGCATAGTTTATACCATTCAAGTATGCGTAAAGTGGCTGAGTAGATATGCGCAGCGTTTGCACCTGGTATCCCTTACTTTGATATTCACCCCTGGCTTCATTTAGAAATTGAATGGCTGACTTAATAGAGAGTGTATCATTTAAATCCTTAAGCGTTACGCCCGCTGTGATGGTTCTAATAGCAAACAACTTTTGATCCTGCGCACTCACTTCCACCAGCGTGATAAACAGACAGAAGGTCAACACAAACCCAATTCTTAAACGAGCTAATTTCATAATGGCTTTCATTTTGATTCCCGGTGGCGGTCGATCCAATAGGCCCAAATTACAAATATCCATTGTAAATGACCTGCCCAGGCAATAGCCATCACGTTTGGCGGAGGTGGGCCTAAAATATTAGAAGCGTGAATGATCATAAAGAAAACAATTAAGGCCCATGTACCAATTTTACCTTTATCATTCAAAGCACTCGTGGTATTCAAATAAAGCCAAACACAGAAAATAAATAATGTAATCTCTGCCACATGCGACCCCCACACTGAATTCCACAGTCCTAATCCTACCCTGTGAGCACCACCAGGATATAATGGAAGGTCTGGCCGATGCGTGATGAAATCCATTACCCAATGACTGACTACCCCAATACCCAAAATCAAGGCTGCTTTGGAATTTCTACGAGACACATAGTAGGTAAGTCCAAATAGCAAACCCCAAACCGTGATCATCATCATACTGTGTGAGATGGGGTAACTCACAAAATCAAGTGGTGTGACTGCTGTTATGCCTGGTACAATCTTTACCTGCTCAACACCTAATAATAATAAGGTTGGCCATAAAAGATCCGCAAATTGAAAGGCGAGAAAGTAAGTACCTAACGATACTTTAGGCTCAATTTTCTTTGCAGCAAATCCTAAAGCAAAATGTCCGATAAACATAAGAATTGAGTTAAGTGTAGTCTAAAATTAAAACAAAATTTTTAACCTAATCACATCGATAAAAGTGTTAAACTATTATATAAGCGAGCCTTTCTCGTTCTAACAATCAATAGGTATCTTTGAATACTTACAGTCCTCGAACACTATTCAAACAAAGTCACCTCCTTAAGCAGCCTTTTAAAAATTAATTTGATCTTAATTGCAGATTCTGGGTAATGTTCCCTCACAATTGCCGATCTTTGTAGTGTGCCGTTAACATTTTCTTTTCACTAATCCCCATACATGTCTAAAGAAAAACTAACCATTGACCAGGTTATGTCAATGGATTTGCCTAACATTATTGTCTATGCTGCACCGGTAATGATTGCGCTGGTGGTAGCAGAATGGATCATTAGTAACTATAAGAAAAAAAATTACTATGATGGCAAAGACACGCTTGCTGCCACCGTGATAGGATTAGGAAATGTGGCCATTAGTGCCGCGTTGAAGGTGGCCACATTTGCAATTGTTTTGTTTTTTTATAATCTGGTCTCATGGAGCATCCCTCCGGTATGGTGGTCATACATCTTATGTTTTATTTGGATTGACTTTTGGCGGTATTGGGCACACCGTGTTGCGCACGAGAACCGCTTTTGGTGGGCTACACACATCACTCATCATTCTTCAGAAAAATACAATTGGTCTGTCTCGTTCAGGTTGGGATGGACTCAACACATCAAGATCATATTCTTCATTCCGGTCGCTTTAGCAGGCTTCCATCCTGTAGTATTTTTTATTTGTCATCAGGTAGCAGTATTGTATCAGTTTTGGATTCATACAGAGTACATCAGAAGGTTGCCGAAGCCAATTGAATACATATTCACAACACCCTCCCATCACCGTGTACATCATGCCAGAAATGACAAATATTTAGACAAGAATTACGGATCCACTTTTATTATTTGGGATCGCATTTTTGGTACCTTTCAAGGTGAAGAAGAGCAGGCTGACTATGGTATTACCAAACCAGTGAATTCCTACAACCCTGTTTTCTTATGCTTTCATGAGTGGATGGACATCATAAGAGATATCAAGAACGCAAAATCCCTGAAAGAGGCATATGTCCTGACCTTTGTTCGACCAAGCAAGTTGGAAGAGAAAAAAGAATTTTACAGGAATAAACAGTATACCTGACGCACCGATTTCTTAATCATTCATAGCGAAGTGAATCAACCGGATTGCGTCTTGCCGCCACAATTGTCTGTGAAGAAATAATACCGATTCCCAACAGAACCAATAAAGCTATACCAGACACCATCAACATGGGCGTAATGGTGATTCTGTATGCATAGTTGCTGATAAAAAGGTTACCCAAGTAATAGCTTATGGGTGCACCAATGGCTATGCTTATTCCAATGAGTATCAGGAACGATCTACTCAGGAGGAAAACCACGCTAACAACGCTTGCGCCTAATGTTTTTCGAAGTCCAATTTCTTTAATGCGAGTTTGCGTAGTGTACATAGCCATACCCAACATGCCAAGACAAGCCAGGCTAACCGCCACAAATGCGATATACCCGATAATGGCTAACACATCTGTAAATCCAGAATCAGCATATGCCTTATCAATTTCTTCAGTCATCGATCTCATCTCAATCGGGTGAATGGGATCTATTTCCTTCCAAATAGACGCAATGGAAGACTCTAATTTCGCACGATCTCCCGAATAGCTAATGCTGGCGATAGAAAGTGCCTGATGGTTTGACCTTAGACCTAGCGGGCCGATTTGATAATTCAATGGTCTGTAATTAAAATCTTTCAGCACTCCTATAACAATAAGCTCAATTGAATCTCCTGCGATAATAGTTTGTCCAACCGCACTTCTAGCATCCTCAAAACCAAAACTCACCAAGGCACTTTCATTTAGGATAATATGGTTTTCCTCATCTCGATCCTCCCTAAAGCCTTCACCTGCCACAAACGTTAACTTCAGGTTTTTAATGTAATCGGCATCAACATAAAAATCTCTCATCACAAATGCCTCGTCACCTTTGTTTCGCTTGTAGTCATCGGCTCCATCAGCCCACGTCCCAAGGCTATGGGAGACTCCGCCTACTCTTTCAACACCTGCAAGGGCAGAAACACGGGTGTCAAAATTCTTAAAATCATTTCCCTGAAGCCTTACGTTCAATAAATTTTCCTGATTGATTCCATAATCAGCTTGGAGCACGTACTTAATTTGTTGGTTCAGGACTGATACCATCACTACAAATATCACGGAAAGTGTAAACTGAGTTACAATTAATGCCTTTCGAAGTGTAAGGCGGGATCGAACCTTCAAATCCCCGGCACCCTTGAGCACTTTCAGCGGCTGAAAGGAGGACAAGTATCCGGCTGGCAGCAATCCCGCTATTACACCTATTAATATAGCGAATCCGAAGAACAGCAAATAAATGGTGCCATCTTCAGCCAGGTCCATGGTAAATTCATTTGCGATGTGAAGCTCCATCAAGGCTGGCTTCATCCAAACCATCAGCAAGTAGGAAGCCGCTAAAGCTATTATTGCAAACAATACCGACTCACCAATAAACTGTATGAATATCTGAAATCGGCTGCCTCCGTTGATTTTCCTTACCCCAATTTCCTTTGCGCGCGTCAGGGATTTAGCGATAGTGAGATTAGTATAGTTGAAACATGCCATTGTCATTACCAGTCCACCAAGAACGCCAAGAAATATTAAAAGAATTTCCGGCATTCCTTTTCCCATTTGATTTGACAATATAGGTCCGGGGGTAATTTCACCTAGTGGATGAAGATAGAATTCATACCCACTGTCTCTTGTTTCCAGGCTCAAGTTGGCATATTGCTCCCTGGATATTTTGGAGAGTGCATCGTTGACATCTTTCAAGTTAGCACCTTCATTTAGCTTTATATAGTTGTACCCAGAATAATAATTGTTCCAATTATTTGTTTGATCACTAACTTTTTCCTGTTTTTCCAGAAGAGGAAGTATAGCTGTAGATCCCAGCATTTCAAAATCCAAATGGGTATGACCTAGTGGAGGCGCAACCACTCCGGTAACTACAAACTCTCCAAATCCGGTTAGTGTTATGGTCTGTCCGACTGGCTCAGCGTCACCGAAAATTTTGACGGCAGCATCATGGGCAACAACAATGTTATTTGGACTTTCCAGCACTTTGCCCGGGTCACCCTTCTCCAGAGGAAAATTGAAAACCTCAAAAAATGCAGGATCAACGAACAGTCCTTCGCAAGGAACTGTCGTGTTGCCAAATTGAACATCGCCCCGCAGCGACCTGCTCATTTTAACAACGTTACTGGCAAATGAGTAGTCTTGGTGCAGTACATTGCCCAATGCCATAGGTGACGAGGCATATGACTCAGTACCTCCTGATTTTCGGATGGCCTTTGTATTGACCCGGTAAATACGGTGAGCGTCCGTATGGAAATTATCAAAAGTAAACTGCTGTCTTACCAAAACGATGATCAGCAATGCCAAGGACATACTGATGGACAAGCCGATTAAGTTGATCAGGCTGAACGATCTGTTTCTGACGAAATTTCTTATGGAGGTTAGCAGTATACTTTTAAACATATCTTTCCTGTTTTTAAATTACTATTTAATCACATAACACCTGACTACAAACCCGATTGTAATGGTTGATTCAAAAATGGTAATCAATCAGCATATGCTATGCATGAATTGGTCCAGTTTGATATTGTCATTTAATAGCAGCCCAAAAGCATTAAGAATGACCAACCAGGCAAATGTTCGTGAATTCAAGCAGTCCAATTTTGATCAAATTCGTCCGCATATGGACGGTGCTTGCTTTCTCATTTAAGTTAATACTCCTATTTTTGGCTCCAATTTATCGTGATGTTTAAGCACTGATTAGCATATTTCATGGGACGTATTTTTGAAAAAAGAAAGCATAAAATGTTTGCCCGCTTTGACCGGATGGCCAAAGCGTTTACCCGTATCGGTAAGGAAATTTCAATTGCCGTAAAACATGGCGGCCCGCTGCCTGAAAATAATCCTCGGCTTCGATTGGCCATTCAAAATGCCAAAGGCGCCAACATGCCGAAGGACCGGGTGGAAGCAGCAATCAAACGCGCCTCATCAAAAGAAGAAAAGGATTTTGAGGAAGTCACTTACGAAGGCTACGCACCCCATGGTGTTCCTGTTCTCATTGAGTGCGCCACGGATAATCCCACAAGAACAGTCGCTAACATTCGTCTGCACTTTTCCAAAAAGGGAGGTAGCATGGGCAATTCCGGGTCAGTGGCGTTCATGTTTGAGCGCATGGGCGTATTTAAGTTTGCCAAAGAAAGCCTCAACCTAGATGAATTGGAATTAGATCTGATTGATGCGGGTGCTGAAGAAATTGAGCAAGAAGAAAACGAAATCATAGTATATACCAAGTTTAATGACTTTGGCAACATGCAAAAGTTCATCGAATCTAAAAATTTGGACGCGATCAGTTCAGCCCTGCAATATATTCCCACCACAACCAAAGAATTGTCTGAAGCCGAGATGGATGAAGTGATGGAGTGTATTACCACGCTTGAAGCCGATGATGATGTGCAAACGGTCTACCATAATCTGGCTTAATTTCAAAACCGGAGCCCCATCTTGAATTTCGAATTTGGCTAATCTTTATGAATTGAACTGCCTCCGGAGGTCTTGCGGATTACGTCTGCATTGCCCCTGTAAAGAATAGAACTTGCACCGCTTGCATCCGCCACTAAAGTCCTGTTCGCACTCATGTAAGCATGACTCGCGCCCGATACTTTTATATTGACATCTTCCGCATTCAAGTTATAAGCCTTCAGCAGTGAGGCCCCCGATACATCACTTGTTACTTCCCCAGAGAAACCCGATAGGGTTAGATTGGAAGCCCCGGACAGGATCACTTGGGTTGCTAATGCAGCAATGTCAGCATGCGCATAGGAAGCTCCAGACAAATTAATAGTGAATTCATCCGACTCAAATCCTCCAATTGAGGCCGTAGTTGCTCCGTATAAATTGGCTCCGGCCAGCTCCGGCATGGATATAGTTAAGTAAGTAGTGTGCCTTCTATTTCTGTTTTTGGAAAATCTCGCTACGAGGGTATTACCCTTCACCAAGAGTTCCAGATCGTCTAAGTTTCTGCGATTACCCCTCGCCTTCACTTCATAAAAAGTACCTTTTACAACAGTTATGTGCATCGCGTCTCCGATGTCCAGTCTATCAAAATCGCAGACGGGGAAATCCTGCTCATTATACTGAATAGGTCCTGGGTCCTCCCGGTAATCGCACGAAGCGACAGCAAAAAGAATAGTAGCTAAAATCGGGTAAAATTGATTAAATGGTTTCATAAAAGTCTTCTTATTGGTGTGTTGTCCTAAAGACATCCCAACATCAAAAGACCCCACTGCTTCTGTTATCTTTATTTTCCCTTGCGAAATGGCCCCGATTGTGGACCCTCCATGGTGAGGTTGTCATCCACCATCCTGTTGTTATACTGCTGGATTAAAGCCTTGATTTGTTGCTCCAACCGAATGGTAATTTCAGGCTCCTCATTGGCCAAATTTTTCTTTAATCCAATGTCGGAACGAAAATTGTAGAGCGTAACCGCCTTTTTCCCGTCAAATTGCAATAAATAATCACCCATAAAAAGCTGATACACATTATCGGCATAGTTAAACGCAAAAGGTTCTTCCGATGGGTCAAAAATATCCCTTCCATAGGCAATATAAGGTTTGTCATAATTCAGATAACTCAAAATCGTAGGCATGATATCAATTTGCTGAACAATCTCCTCTTTGAATGAGGACCAATCCTCATCAGGCTTGAAAAAGAACAATGGCACCGCATAGTAACCCCAGGCAGAATTGTACTCCTGATAATGAATTGCCGCTGTCGGGTGATCCGCTGTAAATACAAACAACGTATTGTTATACCAATCCATAGTGGAAGCCATTTTCATGAACTGCCGGATTGAATAATCGGTGTATTCAATCGTTTTATGAATTGGCAGTGGTCCTCCTTTAAATACCCCGTCAAACTCCTTGGGCAAAATATGTGGTGGATGGGAGGTTACGGTGAACAGGGTGGAGTAAAAGGGTCGCTTAAAGCTGTTGAGTTGAGTGGCAAAATATTGTAAAAACTTGTGATCCCAAATTCCCCAGATCCCGTCAAAGTCATCATCATTGCCATATTCAGTCATGCCATAGTAATCATCAAAGCCGGCCAGATTGGCAAAAGCCTGTAAGCCCATGGATCCATTTGGAGCCCCATGAAAAAACGAAGTATAGTACCCCTTGGCCTTGAGCAGGCTCGCAAGACTGTTCACCTTATTACCTGAATAATGAGAAAGCACATAGGGTACTTCAATGGACGGAATGCTGCAAATGACTGATGGCATAGCGTCAATTGATTTTCTTCCATTGGCAAACGAGTATTGATAAGCCCTGCTTCTGCTAATGAGTGAATCAATGTAAGGGGAATAGCCTTTATAATTTTTGATCCCAATGTTCTTGTTGTAGGCACCCACAAATTCTTTGGAAAAACTCTCCAGAATAATGATAACCACATTGTGGTACTTGAATGCAGCAGAGTCTTTGGGCCGATGAACAGGAGTAAAAACTTGCGACAGCCTTTCATCAGTTTCGTAGTAGGCTACCTTTTCTATTACGTTCGCCTTGACTGTCCGCATCAAAGCAAAGGGCGTATTCAGCACAATATTGATGTCCTTTGGAATGGCTGCATACTCAGCCGCATTGCTTAAAGTAATGGGTCGGGTACTGTGCCTAAAGCCACCTCGCACACCACCCACAAAAAGGTAAATTACAAGCGGCATCATGAGTAGCCCTCCCACATAAAAAGATAATCTGTTTTTCAATTGCGGGCCGCTGATTTTTATTTGGCCGGAAAATTTGATGAAGAGGTACAACAACAAAAAGAAAAAAGCAAATCCATACCAATAATCGATTATAAATGACCAGAGCAGTGCACCAAAGTTTTGTTCATTTTCAAACTGTGAAAACACAGAAATTGTTGTCCTTCGCAATGTATATTTATAGTACACATTGTCTGCCACATTTACCGCCAGTCCTATTCCATTTGTGATTATAAATATATAATGCAATACCTTTTGGTAAACAGGCCTGAAGCGAATGGCCAGCGGAACTATGGTCAACAGAATGAACAACGAATTCAGGTAAAGGATGGCCGAAATATCAAATTTAAGGCCTCCCAAAAGAATGGTAGCCATTCGTCCTGCTGTCATGTCAGGAAAGAAATTGATATTGAATAGGTAAAAACTGATCCTGCAGATGGTATAAAATGCCATCACCAAAAGCAATCGCTTTACCAATCCCCAATAGATATTCTCCTTTATTGTTAAGCCTTTAAACAATTGACGCATCGATGGTATTGAAGATTGTCACAAGAGGTGTTTATGAATATATCTGATTATCCGTCATTTTGCACAAAATAAGGCAAATCAGACCTAAGGAACCCCATTATGGTTTCAGTTTTTGTCTTAGTTTTGTAATTCTGTGGATAATAAAAATCAACTTTCGAAATTGTTTTTAAGTCCTAAGAACCTAAACCTGAGATGCTCACTCATGCGGCTAATGTGGTGTCTAATTGTCGTTGTCATGAGCCATTCGGCATTTGGCCAGGATGTGGAATCCTTTGGTGTCTTTGGCGGAATTAATATTCCCATCACCTTTGATGAGGGGCTGCAAAAAGATCCAAGGTTTGTGGGGAAGGTAACTTTCAGGGGAACACCGGTAGGCTTTACCTATGGCTATGATCACGTAGGTTTCGGGTTTATTATCTCTCCCTCTTTCACCAAAATCGGACAGGAGTACATTCTTGAAAATACAGTAGGTGGTGACGTGGGCACCAGGGAGATCAAATTGGACTACCTCAGTGTGCCCATTGCTTTGAAATTGCACCTCAACGACATGGCCTTTTTTCGTCTCAGCGCGGTAGCTGCTTTGAGTTTTAATTACCTGATCAGTGGGAAAGAAATAATCAATCATGCTGCCGCAAAGCTTAACTATCCGCAAGGGGTAATGATTCCAACTGATCCGGGATATACTGAAGTATTTGATGGCGTACTTGTTCCTGAAGTTATAGATCAGGAATACGTAGGTAAGGATAAGTACAACGCCTTCCAGTTATTTGCCGCTGTTGGCTTACGATCTGATTTTGATTTGAATGACGACTGGAGTCTTAATTTTGATGGAAGGGCCAATTTCGGTCTTTTTGATCCACGTAAGAAAGATTATATCGACCAACTAAAACAGCCCGCTAACGCGCCCGACCTGTACGGATCCAGGCGTGAAGTCTTTCTTTCTGTTGGCATTGGCATTTCAAGGATTATTCAAATCAAGAAAACTTTTGAGCCGAGGCGTTCCAGTCAGCCGGTGGCAACTTTCAAGCCCAGCGGCCCTAAAAAGAATCCCAAGAAACTTTTTACTAAAAAGAAAAAGAAGAAAAACTGATCTTTGCTTGTCCGGGGATTGGGATTAGATAAATCCGTTGTTCTTTCCAGACAAGACTTACTGTTCGCAAATAGCTTTTAAGCATTGCCCCACCTATTTTACTGCGAAAATCCTGGTTTGCCCTGTCGGGATGTTCGCTTGGGGTACCTTCTGCTCTTACAGGGCTTACCTTTAAATACTCTTAGCTCAAAGGGGACCCGTTTGTCTTTAAGGGAGGCTTATTTTGAATTGGACAAGCTAAATCCCGCGAATGATTCGTATCTCAATGCCCATTTTGTCACCGAAACACTACGTCCGCGGATGGAATTTGCTCTAAATTAGGTTCTATGTAACTATTTTAAGGTATTTCCACTTTTGTTACCGTTGCTGTAAATACATATGTGATAATTTTGTGAATTGTGGATTTATCCTCGTGGGGAAAATCTCTTTAATACTTTCCACAAGTGGTTATTAAAATTCACATTGTTTTTTAGTAAATTGTATAAATAATGAGCCAAAATTATGTCTAAAAAAACGTTTAGAGATCGATTAGCCTACCTGCTTGATTACTATGACATCAGAGTGATGACGCTTGATGCAAAAGCCGGTTTGTATCATGGTCAAACAGGAAGTTTTTTGCGCGGTGATACCGAACCCAAGCTTTCTACCATCGTCAAATTATCGAAGTTTTTCAAGGATGTCTCTCTGGAGTGGATGGTCCTGGGAAAAGGGAAACCCTTTAAAAAATAGATAACGGAGTCCTTTTAGTTGTGGTTTAAACCGTCACTAAACTAAAAGGATGTTGTCTCTTTTTGATCATCTCGTAGGGGTGATTGCGGATGACTATGCCTTGAAAAGTCTGGCCGGTTTCAATAAGGAAGGATCAAAGTTGGAATTTTGAATTCCACTTTGTCGCTATTTGATTTATTCCAAAATTTTTGCCACCAGGTTCGATTTTTTCTGAAGCGACAAATCATATCCGGTTCGAACTTTACCACTGCCTGGGTTAGTTCCCTTTCCGTAGCATGGACAAGCTCATATTTGTGAGCTATATCTACATGGTTATTACCAATGGTCAACTGATATTGAAACCTGGAATTTCTTAAGCCATTGTCACAATCCAGTACCGTCAGATGATTGGTTCTATTGCCAAGAATTCTCAAAAGAGGATGGAGTGCTCTCTCATGAATGGGTTGGCCATCCCGTATCATCAACACCTTAGTCGGCATTTTGGTTAAAATCATGGGCGGAATAAACAGAATGGGTATTTGTGAATCTTCCCAATGATGAAGCAGGTTTGCCTGACCCAGTATTAACAGGTGACTTGAAGTATTTGAAAACCTCTTCTTTGATGAACTTACAGGATCGCCTGTTGATACGTAACAGTCAGAAACCTGGGCGCCAAATTCTGTCACAATCTCCCTCAAGGAGTTAAGTCTGTTATAAGCCTCGTACTTGGACTTGCTTAATTCATAGTTAAAGGACAATGGATTTTCTGATGTAACCGTTTCCTTGATATCCAGCGGGTGGAACAGATCCAGCGTTCCATTGCACATTTTAGCAAGATGCATCGCATACTGAAGTGCCTGATATGAATTGGGGGAAAAGTCCACAGGAACCAATAACCGAAGCTCATCCTGAATTTGGCTTATCCCTTTTTTCAGTAATTGGGTTTCCGTTGTCAAATTTTTATTTATCATGCCTTGAGAAATTAAAGGACTTCTTCTAATTCTTGTGCGTTAGTCATCTTAACCTGTGCTACTTTATTGACAGACTTCTGGTCAACAATTATCACCTCGATGTCTCTCTCATGTGCAGTCTTTCTGAAATTGTTAATAACCTCCAGCACATCATAATCAATATTGACAGACCTGCTCACGTCTATCGTAACATGGCATCCATTGTCAATGCGATTAAGCTCTTTGAGTATGGCCCCTTTGTTCAAGAAATAAACCTCCTCTGCCAGCGTCATTTTTATTCTATTCTTGCCTTCGCTATCACTTTCAATGTGTAGAAAATGAGAATTCTTAAAGCTCCTTTTAAGGATAATGACCAGCGCAACGGATAGTCCCAAAAGGATACCCATCAGTAAGTCGGTCAGTACCACACCAACAACGGTAAAAGCAAATGGTAAGAATTGACCCCATCCTAGTTTGTACATCTTCATGATGTTGTCCGGCTTCACCAATTTGAATCCTACTACCAACAATACGGCAGCCAATACGGCCAATGGAATCATATTGAGTACTGTTGGAATGGTGGCCACACAAATCAAAAGGAAAAAACCATGCATAATGGCTGACAACTTTGTTTTACCTCCCGACTGCACATTAACTGTACTTCTGATGATGACCTGTGTAACAGGAAGGCCTCCAATTAATCCGGAAACCATATTACCGGCACCCTGTGCTACCAGCTCGCGGTTTGTATTTGTTACCCTCTTTTGAGGATCCTGGTTGTCGGTTGCCTCTACAGACAAGAGTGATTCAAGGCTGGCGACTACAGCAATGGTCATGGCTATTACCCACACATCTGATTGGAAAATATAGTTAAAGTCAGGCAGGGTGAATTGACCCAGGAACTTCGGCAGGCTGTCAGCAATAGGCACGTTAACCAAATGTTTTTGTTCAAGCGTGATTTTTGGAAGATACGAGGATGTTATGATTTGGTATGCTATTCCAAAAATGACAGCCACAAAGGGACCTTGAATCAACTTGAAAAACTGGTGACGCTTGGAAAGATGATTGTCCCAAATAATGATGATGGCAAGCGATACTATGGAAACCAAAATTGCTCCTGGCGAAATCGCATCGATCATGGCAACAATCTCTGAGAAAGTATTTTTGCCATCCGCCTGTAAGAAGCTAAGGTCACCTTCGTAATCCTCATCGTAGCCAAAGGCATGAGGGATTTGCTTCAAGATAATAATAACACCGATCGCTGTGAGCATCCCCTTGATTACTGAAGATGGGAAATAATATCCAATGACCCCTGCCTTTAGCATGCCGAGCAATATTTGAAACACACCCGCCAGCACCACTGCCACCAGGAAGGCTTCAAACACACCCAACTCTTGAATAGCACTTAACACAATAACCGTTAATCCAGCAGCGGGTCCGCTCACGCCCAGCGCTGAATTACTGATGATACCCACCACAATACCACCAGCAATACCAGCAATAATTCCGGAAAATAAGGGTGCGCCACTGGCCAGGGCGATGCCCAAACAGAGTGGCAGTGCCACAAAGAACACTACTATACTGGCTGGGAGATCACTTTTGAAATGAGCAAAAGTATTTTTGGTTGATTTGGAAATACGCATTAACATCTTTTAAATTTTAGCAGATGCAATGCTACAATACTGGTATTAGAGTGAGATAAGACTCAAATTAGAATACGATTAGAATCGGTCAGGCCAGCCTGACGATAGGCAAAGTAACCTTTACCTCTGTGCCTACGTCAATAACAGAATGAAATTGCAGTGAACCCCCATGAAGCTCTACAATTTTTGACGTCAGTGGAATGCCTATTCCAACGCCCGCTATCTTCCTGGCATTGTGTGCCCGATGGAAGGGCTGGATCAGTTTTGGAATATCTTCTTCGGGTATCCCAATGCCTTGATCTTTGATAGAAACAACAAGGGTCCCGGGACCATTTTGTTTTAACGTCACTTGCACGGGTTGGTTGTTTGAAAATTTACATCCATTCTCAATCAGATTGGTAAAACTGGTTTCCAGTAAATGCGGATTGCATTTTACAAGTAAGTCTTCCGTTCCATAGTTATCAAACTTAATCTTGAAATCAGGATTGAGAAAGGTAAGTTTTTCAAAACTAGAGGACAGTATTTTTTTAATAGCGACCACCTCCATGGCAAAAGTTGAATGCTTGCTGCTGATTCCTGACAATTTAAGCAAGCTATTGACCAGGTTGTTTAACCTGTCGGCCTCCTCGGCCACTACTTTAAAGGAAGAAACATATTCTTCTTTTGACCTGGGCCGCTCCAAAGCATACTCAGTCTCACCAATGATCGTTGTGAGTGGATTTCTGATTTCATGAGAAGCACTGTCTACAAATGAGCGCTGCGTTTCGAATGCAGCCGCTACCCGGTCCAAAAGATTGTTAAAAGCTATGGCCAACTGACCCAACTCATCGTCAGGATTTCTCACGACCAATCGTTCATGCAAATTATTAGCACTTATACTGTTTGCCCTTCGGATTTTTTGAAGGATAGGACTGAGAATGTAGCCGGATACACCATAGCTGACTATGATCATTGCTAAAATACAGGCTGCCAGTCCTATGAAAATAACAGTCAAAAAGTGATCCATCAATCTAATCCCGATGTAATCCACTGCTGTCAGCAACACAAGATAATCCCTCCCCTTCACATGAAATACTTTGCCTGCCCCCTGCCGGTCGTTTTCAACAAAATAGGCTTCCCCTTTTACCACCAAATCGTCCAGAAACTCCTCCGGGTAATCTTGCTGAACGCCATCCATAAAGTCAGGAGTTAATTCCAACACCTCTTCCGTTTCCTCTGGGAGTTTATTAAGAAATTGCTCCTGAATTGTTTTATACGTCTGATCAGAGAAATTGTCTTTCTCCAGGAAAATTTTTTCAGTAACCTCAATTCGTTGTTTCAACCGGTTGTTGAACTCGCTCCTCCGGTATTGCGCAAAGAAAAAATAAATCGCAATCCCGAATGCCAGCAGTGTGACGGAAGCGACTACACTAAAAGTAACGGATAACCTATCCCTGATCTTCATGGATCACCATTCAATTCTCCTTGATAACGTATCCCATGCCTACCACTGTTTTAATAAGTTGGGGCTCAAACCCATGATCTACTTTTTTGCGCAGGTAGTTAATATACACGTCAACTACGTTGGTACCCAAATCGTGATTCAAATCCCAAACGTTTTCCAAAATATCCATCCTCGAAACCACCTTGTTCTTGTTTTGCATTAAATACTCCAGCAGCCGAAATTCCCTGGCGGTTAGCGCGATAGTAGCTCCACTCCTTACCGCCTCTTTCGTATCTCTGTTTAACTCCAGGTCAAGGACCTTGACTTTCTGCGATTGAACAGACTTGCGCCTGGCCACAGCTCTTACCCGGGCTAAAAGCTCTTTTAATTTAAACGGCTTCACCAAATAGTCGTCTGCACCAATATTGAGCCCCTCTACAATATCATCTGTGGTACCCGATGCGGTGAGCATGAGTATTGAAATCTCCGATCCAAATTCTGATTTTAGTTGGCGGCACACTTCCAATCCATTCATTTCAGGCATAATGATATCCAGAATAACCACATCAAACTTGTTGCGCAGCGCCATGTTTAATCCGGTCTTGCCGTCAAATGCCTGCGTAACCTGAATGCCATTCTCTTCAAGACCTCTTTTCACAAAAGAGGATACCTTTTCCTCGTCCTCCACAAGTAATACCTTCATAATGATCTTTGGATTCAGATTTACTAATACTAAGTACGCCAATTTGTTTAAATAAATCACTAAAGTACAATCACACCTATGCCATAGCTGGCTTTTACAAGAAACTGCACTGGCATTTTTAAACAGCGTTTATGAAACGGATGGCATGCCATTACTACGGTCGTGACTGCGCAAATTGGTACGTGAGCAAATCCTCAATAGGCATCTCCTTGGGACGTGCCCACGCCCTTAAAGAGAGTGGAAATATTGATATATTTAGGGCACTGACGGATAATTACCATTAACTGTCTTGTCTATGGAAAAAAGAAAGTTTCAAAAAAGAGGAGTCGATTACCCCATCATTGATGGCACACCCACCTTGCCGGGCAAATATTATCATAGCCCGGATATTTACAGAGAGGAACTAGAAAAGATATTTTACAAATTTTGGATGTATGCATGCCGAGCAGAAGAGATTCCATCAACAGGTGATTACAAACTCGTGGAGGTGGAGGACGAAAGTCTGATTTTAGTTCGGGACAAAGAAGATAAGATCAGGGCATTTTTCAATGTGTGCAGGCACCGGGGCACCCAACTTTGTACCGAACCAAAAGGCAGTTTCAAATCCAAATCCATTCAATGTCCATACCATGCCTGGACTTATGCCCTGGACGGAAGGCTGATGGCTGCGCCCCTCATGCAGGAAGGTCACGGATTTAAAAAAGATGATTGTCCGCTTCATCAGGCTCACGTACACGTATGGGAAGGCTTCGTGTTTATAAACCTTGATAAAAACCCGCCACCTTTTGAGGTGCAAATGGAGGCGTTGATGGGGAAATTCGAGGCATGGAAAATGGCGGAGCTAAAAATTGCGCACCACGTTAGATACGAACTGAAATGCAACTGGAAATTGATATTGCAGAACTACCAGGAATGTTACCATTGCCCGGGTGTCCATCCGCTCCTGACTGAACTTACACCCACGCAATCTGCTCAGCATGATGCCAGCCAGGGGGCAGTGATAGGCGGATTCATGGACCTCACCAGGGAACGCGGAAGCATGACGATGAATGGTGAAGCAGCCGCCCCGCCCATTTGTGATGTAACCGGAAATGACCTGCAGCGCGTCTACTACTACTCGGTTTTTCCCAACTTACTGCTCACGCCTCATCCTGATTTTGTCCTCTTTCACCACATTACTCCGCTGGGACCTGATAAAATCACCAACGATTGCTATTGGCTGTTTCGGCCTGAAGTCATCAACGATCCAAACGCTCAGGCAGGGATAAAATCTGCCGTGGATTTTTGGGACCTTACCAACAGGCAGGATTGGCAGGTATGCGAACAAATGCAAATCGGGACAAGGTCCAGGAGATTTACCCGCGGGTATTACTCCGGACGAGAGGATATTTTACATCAACTGGATCAGGAGGTACTTAAGGCATTAGGGCACAATGACAATGAAGTGACGAATTAGTCGATCCTACTCCCAATTGTTGTCAAATTGGATGAGATAGTCCAGTACTGTTTGAACCAAAAAAAGTAAAGGCGGCTTTTGTTAATCTATGGTTGAATTCTATCTTTGCGGCTCTTAAAACAGAAACCCTTAAAACTGGTCCGTTCGTCTAGGGGTTAGGACACCAGATTTTCATTCTGGCAACACGGGTTCGATTCCCGTACGGACTACATTAAAGTGAAGCAACTAATTGATAAACAGTTAGTTGCCTTTTTATTTTATGACGTGCTCCCACTCATTATTGCAGGGTCATGTCAAAAGTGAAAGCTTTCCAATTTCTTGACTCCATGGCACAATCCATTGGTTTTAGCCCTCAGGAGTTCTATTTTTGCCACGCAATTTAAACCACACATAATAATGACAAAAGTAGGAATTAATGGATTTGGTCGCATCGGCCGCCTTGCTTTCAGAGCTGCTGTTGGTCGCAAAGACATTGAAATAGTAGGCATCAACGACCTTGTATCTCCAGATTACATGGCATATATGCTGAAGTATGACTCTACCCACGGAAAATTTGAGGGTACCGTAGAAGTTAAGGATGGTAACTTGGTGGTAAATGGAAAAAAAATCAGGGTAACTGCAGAAAAAGATCCTGCCAACCTCAAATGGAATGAGGTAGGTGCTGAAATTGTCATTGAATCAACCGGCTTATTCCTAACGCAGGCTGATGGGCAAAAGCACATTGCCGCTGGAGCAAAAAAAGTAGTTTTCTCTGCTCCGGCCAAAGATGATACCCCCACCTTTGTGATGGGTGTTAACCACAAGCAACTCAATGCTCAACATACTATTGTTTCCAACGCTTCGTGTACTACCAACTGCCTGGCTCCCTTAGCAAAGGTTTTAAATGACAAGTTTGGAATTGCTGAGGGACTGATGAGTACAGTGCATGCCGTAACGGCCACCCAAAAAACTGTGGATGGACCATCTGTTAAAGACTGGCGTGGTGGTCGTGGTGGTTTTTCAAACATCATTCCCTCATCAACCGGGGCTGCAAAGGCGGTAGGTCTTGTCCTGCCTGAACTTAAAGGCAAGCTAACCGGAATGTCATTCCGAGTGCCAGTTGCTGATGTGTCGGTAGTGGATCTTACCGTGAAATTAGATAAGGCGGCTTCATATGACGACATTAAAAAGGCCATGAAGGACGCCAGTGAAGGTGAGCTAAAGGGAATAATGGGGTACACCGAAGATGATGTGGTATCACAGGACTTCGTGGGCGATGCCCGTACTTGCATTTTCGATGCTAAAGCCGGAATTGCTCTGAACGATCATTTTGTCAAAGTGGTGGCCTGGTATGACAATGAGTGGGGCTACTCCAATAAATTGATTGACCTGGTGCAGGAGATGGCTAAGAAATAATACAGAGACTTTAAAAGTAAAGGTTCAAGGTGGCGGAAGTCGGCTTTGGACCTTTTTTATTTAGTGATTATGGCTATGGCATTGGAATGATACGTTTAAGGTGTCAATTGAAAATCTTAAACCGTATTTGTGCAATAGAATATCCCAATGCATAATCTGGGTTAAATCTTAAATATTGAATTTTGAACCTTACTACAGTTTAAGATAAACTCCAAGTCCCCAATTAGGCGAAGCTAAAATATTCTGACCGGAGAAGGCAAAGGCCCCTGATCCCGAAAGTCCAATTTTATCGGTCCACTGGTAATTAATTTCAAGGGCAGGAGAAACGTACTCGGTGTTGTTGCTGAACACCCCGTTTTGCACCACGGCAGTTCCCCCATTGTTTAAGGACTGCAGCACATTGAGCTTAAAGATGGGAATGAACCTCTTGAAAGTAGCTCCAAACTCAATCCCAAAACGCGCTTCATCTGAAAAATTGTTGGTGCGGTTGTTAAATGCCCCGTAAGCCGAGACGTAAAAAGGTTTTGGGTAAAAGGAATGGCTTGCATCCAGCCGTATCATTTGGTTGAACTCCCCGTCCCCAGTTTGCAAAATCTGGCTGTCGCCACCGGCCGTTTCACCAATTGGCAATCCCAGAATAACAGATGCACTTACCACCACCGGCTTATCCGTTATCAAGCCATATTTAATTCCCAATTCGGCATCTCCGATCGAACTCAACTCGTCTCCGGGAATGATGTTACCCGTCTGTTTAAACTTGATTTCATTAAGTGTACTGCGTACAAAGAATGGAACGTAGGCAATGCCTGTCAGCCTGTTGGTAATACCATACTCACCATAAACGCTTGTAGTGTATAATCCAATGGTGGTAATATCAACAATACTTCCACCTGGCCCATAAAATGAGCCTGCATATATCATATTTTGGCCAAGTTTAAAGTATCCTCCCTTTTTTGGTTGCGGCCATCCACCTCCAGCAAAAGAAGACAGCCCAACTAAAAGCGAAAGGCATAACGTGATGATCGAGACTCTATTATTGAAGTTGCGCATATCCAAATAGAACGTTAGCCGGCTTACACAAAATAACAACGTACTGGTATTGAGTGGCGGTAGTTCCCGGAAACAATTGCGTGACGTTCCAGGAGTGCATGCCGTTGGTTGTAATCTGTCCCAACTCTATTCCACCAGATTGTACAGCCGAGCCATTGCTGATACTGGTGGATAAATAAATATAAGTACCAAGTGCAAAGCTGGTGGTAAAGTCAGAACTGAATTCCAATATCAGGTTTCCATTTACTGTTTTCAAAGTCGCTGATCCGCTGGCCTGATAGCCCCCTTGCGGCACAAAGGTACCCTGGAGTGTTCCCGAAACAGTAAATTGAATCTCATTGCTATACACGCCATCCACTATTCCGAATAAACTTGCTGTTCCATTTCCAACCGCAGTCACTGTGCCATCGGCCGCAACGGTGACCACAGTCTCATTGCTTGATTGCCACTGGACAGTGCTTGTTGATATTGGTTCGTCATTGATGTTTTTTACAACCGCAGTTACCACAACGGATTCTCCAATTGAAAGGGAGGTTTTAGGTGCTGATATGTCCACCGAAGCGGCCGCGTTTTCGCTGATGACAACTGCAATCCGGACAGAATCCACCAATTCATTAAAGGTGGCGAAAAGCTGGGCTTGACCTGGTGCTATGCCAGTTACATTTCCGTCCGTATCCACCGAAGCAATAGCGGCAGGCTCCACAGTCCATGAAACAACAGAGGCCTCCAATACTCCATATTGATTGTAAAAACTGGCAGTAGCCTGGGTGGAATTACCTACAAGCAAGGCAATGCGATCCGGAGAGATTTCAAACTTCTCACCTACAATAGGTGCATCTTGCAAGTCGGTACCAATACACCCACTCAGTACAACCAAAATAAAGCCAGCCGCAAACTCACTTTTCATTGCTATAATTTAGCTAAAAATAGGCGCTATTATCACATCCCGGTGTCAGCAAAATGACAACAATAACAGTTAAGTCCTTTTAGCAGTAATGAATACCGGCATCTGCGGTACGCTTACCTGGTTCAAACGCACATCTTCTTGGATTAGGCATCATTTCGAGGCCATCTTGATTGTAATCAGCGTTTATTATAGAGTCAATTTTTTGTTGGTTTAACCTCTATCACAGCCTGAAAGCGGCTTTTCTTTTTCAATGCATTAGATTTGGGCATGGAATACAATAAGGATGTTTTTTTAAAACATCTCGCACAAACTACACCGCATCCATTCTTGATACCCATTGCACGCGCAGAGGGAATTTATCTCTACGAGCCTGGAGGTAAAAAGTATATGGACCTGATAGCCGGAATTGGGGTCACTAATATTGGGCACAGGCATTCTAAAGTTGTGGAAGCCATTAAACACCAGGCAGATCAACACTTGCACGTGATGGTATACGGTGAATACATACAGGCTTCACCGAATAAGCTCGCTTCTTACCTGACTTCACTACTTCCCCCATCACTCAATTGCTGCTACTTTGTAAACTCCGGAACCGAGGCCAATGAAGGCGCCCTGAAGTTGGCCAAACGTGCTACCGGCAGAACTGAGATCGTCTCGTTCAACAAGTCCTATCATGGAAGCACGCATGGCTCATTGAGCGTTTCCGGAAATGAAAAGAAGAAGTACGCATTCCGCCCACTGCTCCCGGATGTTCGGTTCATTGATTTTAACAACATCAATGGATTGTCCCAGATTACATCCAAAACGGCCTGCGTCATTGTGGAAACGGTGCAGGGGGATGCCGGAGTAAGAGTTCCTTCTATAGATTTTATGCGGAACCTGCGCAAAAAATGCGATGAGACGGGTGCGCTTTTGATACTTGATGAAATTCAGTGCGGAATGGGAAGAACCGGAACTTTGTTCGCCTTTGAGCAATTCAACATCGTGCCGGATATCCTCACCATCGGTAAAGCCTTTGGCGGAGGATTACCCATAGGTGCCTTTGTAGCGGAACAAAAATTGATGAATCTCCTGTCCCGTGACCCCATGTTGGGTCACATTACCACTTTCGGGGGCAATCCCGTTTGCTGTGCTTCAGCCCTGGCAACCCTTCAGGTAATGAACGAAGATAAAATCGTGGAACAAGTGGAAGAAAAGGGCAAACTTTTTGAGCAATACCTGGCGCATCCTGCTATTAAAGAAATGAGAAGGATCGGAATGTTCTTCGCGATGGACTTTGAATCAGAGGAGATAGTTCAAAAGATTGTCACCAACGCACTTGAATTGGGCGTGATCTGTTTCTGGTTTCTTTCTTGTCCTAATAGTTTACGGATTGCCCCACCCTTGACAATTACCAAAGCAGAAATAAAAACCGCTTGCGAGCTGCTCCTTGAAGCCTTTGAACAAGCCCAGACTAGCTGAGTTTCTCAATGATAATATTGTGATTGGTGTAAATGCATATGTCGGCTGCAATGTGCAAGCTCTCTTTCACCATTTCCTCAGCGGTAAGCTGGGGCGCATGTTTTTTCATGGCCAGCGCAGCTGCTTGTGCATACATGGACCCGGATCCTATGGCTGCCACCTGATTGTCCGGTTCCAGCACATCTCCTGTACCCGACAGCACCAATAATTCCTCCTTGCTGGCGGTGATGATCATTGCCTCCAGCCTTCTTAGGTATCTATCCATGCGCCAGTCTTTGGCCAGTTCAATGGCTGCTCTTTTCATATTGCCACCAAAGGCATTCAACTTTTCATCAAAGCGGTCGAGCAACGTAAAGGCATCGGCAGTAGAGCCTGCAAAGCCAACAAGAATTTTTCCATCCTGAAGCTTTCGCAGTTTTTTAACATTGCTTTTTGCCACCGTGTTACCCATGGTAGCCTGGCCATCGCCACCGATGGCCACCTGTCCATTGTGCAATACGGCCAAAATGGTTGTTGAATGTATTTTTTTCATTTGGGACGTGGGCCTCAAATCAAAATCCTTACCGGATCTTCCAATAGCCCCTTCAATGTTTTAAGGAAGGCAGATCCCACAGCTCCATCCACGGCCCTGTGATCGCATGAAAGGGTCACCTTCATTACATTGCCCGGCACCAACTGGCCATTCTTCACTACTGCAGTTTCCTTAATTCCACCCACAGCAAGAATGCAGGCATCGGGTGGATTTATAATGGCGGTAAATTCCTCTATACCAAACATGCCCAGGTTGGATATGGTGAAGGTGCTTCCCTCCCAGTCGCTGGGTTGCAATTTTTTGTCGTGTGCTTTTTGAGCCAGGTCTTTTACTTCGGTGGCAATGTGTGCGAGTGACTTATTATCAGCAAATCGAACTACGGGGACGATTAATCCATCCTTGACTGCTACGGCCACGCCTATGTGGATATGACGATTTTTCCGCATCTTGTCTCCCAACCACGAGACGTTTACATCCGGGTGCTGGCGCAACGCAGCGGCAGTTGCTTTCAATACGATATCATTAAATGAGATCTTCACTGGTGCAATCTCATTGATGCTCTTCCTTGCTTCAATGGCCTTGTCCATGTTGATTTCCATGGTGAGGTAAAAGTGCGGAGCAGTAAACATGCTCTCAGAAAGCCTGCGGGCGATGGTCTTTCTCATTTGAGAAATGGTGACATCTTCAAAACTTTCTTCACCTACTACCGATGGCAACACGATAGGAGCAGCGGCTCCACCTGATTTGGCCGGGCTTGCACCTGGCTTGTAATTCTCTATGTCTTTTTTGGTGATCCTGCCATGATCGCCAGAGCCCGGGATTTTGGAAATATCATATCCCATATCCTTGGCCATTTTCTTGGCCAATGGCGAGGCCTTTACCCTGCCATTGCTGGAAGAAGTAGTTTCGCTGGCTGCAGGTGCCGATGCCGTACTTACAGCATGTGCTGCTGATGGTTCAGGTTTTGCTTCTTCTTTTTGCTCCTTCAGTTGGGCCGACTTCAACAATGTTTTCCAGTCTGCATCCTTTTCTCCAATGATAGCTAACACTCCGTTGACAGGAATAGATTCTTTTTCTTTGGCTCCAATATAAAGTAACGTGCCCGAGTGGTACGACTCATACTCCATCGTGGCCTTGTCTGTCTCCACTTCGGCCATCAACTCGCCTGATTTTACTGTATCACCCACTTTCTTGTGCCAAGCTGCAATCACACCATCTGTCATGGTATCACTCATCTTTGGCATCAATACCAATTCGGCCTTAATGCCTGAAGTGTCTATCGCTTCCGCAACAGTTGCTGACGACTTTTTCGTCTCGCTGCCCTTTCCATCATCTGATGAAGTTGAGCTGACACTTGCTTGTGAAGACTCGGAAAGTAAACTTTTATAGTCTTCCCCTTTCTTGCCCACCACCGCCAGCACACCATTTACTTCAACTGACTCACCTTCCTGCGCACCCACATGCAGCACTACGCCATCGTTAAACGATTCAT
>CAYNCP010000026.1:0-49750 GCA_964395905.1 uncultured Ohtaekwangia sp. | reverse complement strand
GAAAAGAAATTCAGAAACTGAAGGCACAAAATGAAAAGCTTCACAACAAGATCATTAAGTACGTCAAGAAAATAGAGAAAGGAAATGTTGCTGCCGGCAGATTATACATTCTGGTTTTTGATTTGGTGCAAGATTTATATCAAAGTGCCTATCTGCTCAATGAGTCATGTGCCAATCATGTGATCAACCTGCACTCACCGCCCAAGAAGAAATACATTCAAATGTTTAACGAGTTGATGAAAGATTTGGGATTATTGATTCATCTGTGTGCTGATTCAATTGAAAATCTCAATTTTGAAAAACATTCAAAAATAGAAAGCGAAAAGAACAAGATGCTGCATGCCATCAATAAAAAACTAGATGAGCACATTGTGGATATTCAGCGTGATGACCTGGGCAATCGGATGGCCTTTTTGCAGACCAGAATATTACTGGAAACCAAGGATATCGTGGCGGTGGTACATCGCGTGTATGTGCTGTACTACGAATTTGTGCAACACTCTGTTACCCTAACTGAAAAGTCAGACTAGCGCTGGTATTGCAGCATCATCCGGCTCACCCTGTCTTCTAATTTTTCTGAACTTAACTTTTCCCTGAGACGATCCACCATGATGGGAAATGCCAATGGTGTGGGTTGATCGGGGTATTGAATTATGATTTTTTGCTGCGCAATTCTCTCTAGTGCCTTCCGCATCCTGGATTCTTCAAGCTGAAAATCCATCACCTCTTCAAATGCCTGAAGCAATAACAGATTGTGAGATTCATGATCGTGGAAAACTTCGAAGAACAATTGTGAGGAAGATTGTAAGTGACGGTCCTTTACACGCTGGCCAGGGTAGCCTTTAAAAACCAATCCCGCAATGGCAGCGATATCCCTGAATTTTCTCCTGGCCATTTCAATGGAATTAATGCTTGTCTGAATGTCATCATGAAGATTTTCGATACCCAAAATATTAGTCTCGATTGCTTCCTCTATAGGTATTTCCTGATCGGACAGCAATTCAAAGCCATAGTCATTCATGGCAATTGAAAACGTGATCGGCTTGATTCTGGAAATGCGGTATGCCATCAGGGCAGCCATGCCCTCATGCACAAATCTACCCTCAAACGGATACATCATCACATGATGTCCCTCTTTTGAAATAATGTATTCAATCAAAAATTCATTTTTTCCAGGCAACACAGAAAGTGTTTGCTGAATCTTAAGCATTGGCCTCAGGTAAATCATCTCCGGTTCTACATCCAAATTGTTTTTTGACCGGTGCAGCATCAATCTGATCATTTCACCCATTTCAGATGAGAGCGGCATGCGTCCCCCCTGCCAGGATGGGACTTTACCAGATTTCTTCTTCGTACGCCTGACTTGAGCCGTCATGTCTTTGACCCTTACCAACTCCAAATTTCTTCCTGCAAACCAAAAAACATCGCCTGGGTTTAAACTTGAAATGAAATACTCCTCAATGGTACCAAGCGTCTTACCTGAAACATATTTTACGAGCAAAGAGGTGTCGCCAACAATAGTTCCTATCGACAGTTTATGCTTATGGGCAATACGCCTGTTATCAACTTTATAAAGCCCATTTTCCCTATTCACTTTTCTGAACTCATCGTAGGCCGTGAGCGCAGCACCACCGGTGGTGATAAATCTCAGCAGCCAATTCCACTCCTCATCTTCCATAGACGAATAGCTGTAAGCGCCTCTCACTTCTGTAAGAATTTTCACGGGGTCAAATCCATCACTCACTGCCAGCGTGATCAGGTATTGTATCAACACATCAAATGACCGAATGTAGGGAATGCGATGCTCCATCAGTTTTCGTCTCATGGCTTCGCGCAATGCTGCCGCCTCCACCAATTCCAGTGAATGTGTGGGCACAAAATATATCTTGCTCGTAGCCCCTGGCTGGTGTCCGCTTCGACCTGCACGTTGTAAAAACCGGGCCACACCTTTGGGCCCCCCAATTTGAATCACAGTTTCAACCGGACGAAAATCAACGCCCAAATCCAAACTGGATGTGCACACCACTGCCTTGATCTTTCCCTTATGCAATTGATCTTCAACCCAGCTTCTTAGTTCCTGACTAATCGAACCATGGTGCATGGCCAATAAACCTGACAGCTCTGGCGCCTGGGCCAGCATTTTCTGATACCACACTTCCGCAAATGACCTTGTATTTGTGAAGATGAGCGTGGCACTGCTTTGTTTGACTAAACTGATAACCTTATCCAATAAATGAATTCCAATGTGACCTGTCCAGGGAAGTTTGTCGGGATCATCAGGCATGATCGAGTGCACTTCAATCTTTTTCTCGATGTCGGCCTTGATGATCTTAAAGTTTTTCCTTGCGTAATAATTGCCCAACAAGACCTGAACCGACTGATCCATATTTCCAATGGTTGCCGAAATGCCCCATACTTTTAAATGGTGGGCGATACTTTTGAGCCTTGTGAGCGCTAATTCTACCTGAACTCCTCGCTTGGATCCCATCAGTTCATGCCATTCATCAGCGACCAGTACGCTGAGGTGTTCAAAGTACTTTTTATTGCCCTTTTGAGCCAACAACAAATGAAGACTTTCAGGCGTGGTAATCAAAAGCTGCGGTGGCTTGTCTTTTTGCTTCTTCCGTTCAGCCAAAGAGGTATCGCCTGATCTTACCCCCACCTTCCAATCCAAACCCATCTCATGGACAGCGACTTCTGCAGCGTACTTAATTTCTTTGGCTAATGCCCGAATGGGAGTAATCCAAATGGCATGAAGTCCCGACTTTGATTTCTTTTGCAGTCCTTCAATTATTATTGGAATGATCAAAGAATATGTCTTGCCACTTCCAGTTGGTGCGTTCACGAGCCCGCTTTGCTCGTTAAGGTAGCATTCCCATGCTTCCAACTGGAATGGAAAGGGGGTCCAATTCTTCTTGTTGAACCAGTCTTTTCCTGGCTTTAATCTATCTTGCATCAAGGCTTCCCTAAAACAGTGGTTGCGAATGGTTGTATAAAGAATGAACAATTTACTGAAACTTGAGTTATCATGGTATTCCCCAATAAATTGGTTAAGTCACAAAGGAATTGTCTTGTATGATACGCATTGATTTACATTAAAATCGGTCTGTGAAAATACTGCTTACTGGAGCTACAGGTTATATCGGTAAAAGGTTACTCCCTATTCTACTTGCCCAAGGTCATCAGGTTATTTGTGGTGTACGGGACAAGCAGCGTTTCAACACTCCCGTTGGCAAGCATGAAAATTTATCTGTGCTGGAATTGGATTTCTTAAAAGCAGATACCCTGAAGTCCATTCCAGTTGATCTTGATGTTGCCTATTATTTGATTCACTCCATGTCGAGCTCTACGGATAGCTTTGACACCCTCGAAAAAGAATCAGCAGCTAACTTCAAAGAGGCACTGCAAAAAACCAATGTCCGGCAGGTTATCTATCTATCGGGCATCACCAATGATCAAGAATTATCCAAACATCTTTCATCCCGGAAAACAGTTGAAGAAACACTCGCCCAAGGCACCTACGCCCTCACCACCTTAAAGGCAGGAATTATCGTAGGATCCGGAAGCGCATCATTTGAAATTATTCGCGATCTGGTGGAGAAACTCCCCGTAATGATCGCACCAAAATGGCTAAAGACGAAATCCCAACCCATTGCCATTAGGAATGTACTTCAATTTTTACACGGTGCAATGATAAATGAGTACACCTATAACAGAAGCTTTGATATTGGGGGACCGGAAGTGCTTACTTACAAAGACATGCTCATGCGGTTTGCCAAAGTTAGGAAGCTGAGAAGAAAAATTTTTGATGTACCCGTAATGACCCCAAAGCTCTCTTCTTACTGGTTGTATTTCATTACCGCCACATCGTACAAACTTGCCAGCAATCTGGTAGCTAGCATGAAAGTTGAAATTATTTGTAAGCCCAATGACCTGCAACAGCAATTGGGAATCGAATTATTGACTTACGAAGAAGCGGTGCAGGCGGCATTTACCAAAATAGAGCAACAAGGCGTGTTGTCGCATTGGACAGATGCCCAATCCGGAGACTCATTACAAATAGGTATAGAAAAACTGATTAGCGTGCCCGAATTTGGTTGCATGCATGATAGACGCACCCAGCCGGTGCGTGATGAGTCGGAAACAGTCAATAAGATTTGGTGTATCGGAGGACAAACGGGATGGTATTATGCCAATTGGCTTTGGAGTGTAAGGGGATTTTTAGATAAACTGTTTGGCGGGGTTGGTCTAAGGAGAGGAAGAAAAAACCCAACCGAAATTTATGCCGGTGATTCCCTTGATTTCTGGCGGGTAATCTATGCAGACAAAAAAGAAAAGCGTCTGTTGCTTTACGCAGAAATGAAATTACCGGGAGAAGCATGGCTGGAATTTAAAGTGAAGGACAATGTACTCGTACAAACAGCAACATTCCGTCCACTTGGTTTGGCGGGCAGGCTTTATTGGTATTGCGTGCTTCCATTTCATGAAGTAATTTTTCAGGGAATGGCAAAAAAATTGGCCATTTGATTAACCAATTCTATTGAACCTTGTTTAAGTGCCATGCAAACTGTATTAATCATTGGCGGTTCGTCCGGCATCGGCAAGTCATTAGCGCATCAATTGGTTGAGAATGGTGATGAGGTGGTAGCTACTTATCATCAAAACAAACCTGAAGCATCTACAAATATTCAGTACCTTCACCTTGATGTACTGTCAAATGAATGTAATCTGGATTTCATTCCTGAAACACTTGATGGGCTGGTTTACTGTCCTGGCAGCATTGAACTCAAACCGATCCAACGGATCAAGGACGAAGACTTTGTGACTGATTATAACCTTCAGGTATTGGGTGCGATCAAAGTAATCAAGGCGGCAATACCGGCCTTGAAGAAATCAACCCGGGCAAGTATCGTTTTATTCTCAACGGTGGCTGTACAAACCGGATTTCCATTTCACAGCATGGTGGCTTCCTCGAAGGGAGCCATTGAAGGACTCACCAGGTCGCTGGCTGCAGAACTGGCCCCAAAAATCAGGGTCAATTGCATCGCACCATCCATCACAGATACGCCCCTGGCCGCTTCACTGCTGAGCTCGGCAGAGAAAAAGGAAGCCAACGCACAACGACATCCTTTGAAATCAATTGGTGTATCCGAAGATATCGCCTCCATGGCCAATTTTTTGCTGAGTCATCAGGCCCGATGGATAACGGGACAAGTCATGAAAGTAGACGGAGGAGTCTCTACGTTGAAAATGTAAGCCCATTTAAATAAAAAACCATGTTCAATTTTTTCAAGAAAAAATCGGAAGCAGAGATACTGAATGAAAAATACAGCAAACTCCTGAATGAAGCTTATGAGCTATCCAAAACAAACAGAGCCAAAAGCGACTCCAAATATGCCGAAGCAGAGGAACTGGTGAAGAAAATCCAGGAACTTGCAGACAAACAAAAATGAGTAGCCGGTTGCTCTTCAAGGCACTGCTATTGCCTATTTTAGTTAAATTAGCACAATGTATTTCTGAATAAATGTTGACGAGAAATTCAACTCTCATCCTGGCATGCTTACTTACTTGTACCTCAGGTTGGGCTCAATTCACCTTATCGATTGAAATAACCCACTTCCGAAACGACAACGGCCATGTACTCCTGATGCTTTATGACGAAAATCAAGTAGAAGTTAAAAGCCTCAAAGCCGTTATTCAGCAGGCAAAAAGTATCTTTCTAATTAATGATTTGAAACCGGCAAAATATGCCTTCAAGTACTTTCATGATGAAAACGATAACTTGGCAATCGAGACAAATTTACTAGGCATACCTCAAGAAGGATTCGGTTTTTCCAACAATGCAAAAGGTATTTTTGGTCCACCCGCTTTCCGGAAATGGATTTTCGAACTTGCTGCAGACAGAAAAATAGTATGCTCTCCCGAATACCTTTAAAAAATTGTTTGAACAATAATAAAAATTGAGGGTTATCCAGGGATAACCATAAAGTATGGGTAGTTATTCAATCAAGGATTTAGAGACTTTATCAGGTATCAAAGCACACACCATCAGGATCTGGGAGAAGCGTTATAATATCATTGTTCCCAAAAGGACGGATACCAACATCCGCTATTATTCAGATGCCGATTTAAAAAAAATCATCAATGTGTCATTGCTCAATAGCCATGGAGTAAAAATCTCCAAGATTGCAGAAATGAGTGAAGATGAGTTAAACAATGAAGTGGTCGAGCTCTCCAGTGAACACCATGAAGCAAACCTTTTCATTGATCAATTAATAATATGCATGATTGACCTGGAAGAAGAGCAATTTGAAAAGCTGCTCTCTCATTTGATCATGAAATTTGGTTTTGAAAACACGGTAACCGACATTGTTTATCCATTTCTGGAGAAAATTGGTGTGCTGTGGCAAACAGGAAACATTACTCCCGCCCAAGAGCATTTCATATCGAATCTGGTCAGACAGAAGATTATTGTTGCCATTGATTCACTTCCATTCCCGAATAAGGATGCATCCAGGGTTGTGCTTTTTTTGCCCGAAAATGAATTGCACGAGATTGGACTCCTGTTCTATCATTTCATCATCAAGAAGCTTGGATTTAAGACTTATTACTTAGGACAACATCTCCCCTACAAAGACCTTATCCAAATTTGCCATCGTTATCAACCAGAATATATCGTCTCTTCCATCATTAGCTCTCAGAAGCCTCAAAAAACCTACGAATATTTCCATTCTTTGGTCAATGACATGCCAGAAGCTAAAATCATGCTGTCCGGAAATCAAGCCAATCAACTCAAATTGACTGCCGCTAATCTGAGGTTTTTTACCACGGCCAGGGAGCTAAAATCTGCCCTGGAGGGTGTTCTAGCCTAGTTTGTTTAATTTTTAGTATAATTTATTAAACATTAATGTTTAACATCTTGTTTTAAAGGATATTTTGTTTAATTTTACACTATAAACAATAAACAATATGACGGCTATTGAATTCTCCTCGCAAATTGCTGGCCTGCAAGACACGCTTAGGCAATTCACCTATCGCTTTACCAAGAATCATGAAGAGTCGCAGGATCTGGTTCAGGATACCATGTTGAAAGCGTTAACTTATCGTGAAAAGTTTAGACAGGACACCAATTTGAAGGGATGGCTTTTCACCATCATGAGAAATACCTTCATCAACAACTACAGAAAAGCCAAAAAAGAAAAAACAAGTACTGATAATACAAAGGAACTGTATTATCTTAACGTAGCCGACACGCATACATTTAATCGTCCTGGCAAGTCACTGGAGTTTAAAGAAATGTGGGAAAATATTAGCCAGGTAAAAGAGAACCTTCAAGTACCCTTTAAAATGTATACCACAGGTTACAAGTATCATGAAATTGCAGATCATCTGAATATCCCTGTGGGAACGGTAAAGAACAGAATCTTTCAGGCCAGAAAAGAAATTCAGAAAAAATTAATTTCCTATCAATAGTCATCCTATTCATTTGAAATGAAAAAGGCCGCAGTCATAGGTGCAGGTATTGCCGGCATATCGGCAGCCACTACACTGGCTTCCAACGGATATGACGTCACTGTATACGAAAAAAATGATGCACCTGGTGGACGGGCTCGCAAGTTTGAAGTTGAAGGCTTCACTTTTGATATGGGTCCCAGTTGGTATTGGATGCCCGATGTTTTCGAAAAATATTTCAACCGATTTGACAAATCAGTTTCAGACTACTACGATCTAATCAGGCTTAGTCCTTCCTATCGCGTATTTTTCTCAAAAGAAAGTGCGTGGGATATTCCGTCAACCAAAGAAGGATTATATGACCTGTTTGAAAAGGAAGAAACTGGAAGTAGCAGGCAGCTTGAAAAATTTCTAGAAGAGGGAGAATTCAAATACAAAGTAGGGGTCGAAGAACTGGTGTATAAGCCCGGGCTATCCATTACCGAACTGTTTGACCTGAAACTGGCCAAAGGGGTGTTCAAACTCCATGTCTTCCAATCCATCAGCAAATACATTAGAAAATATTTCAAATCACCAAAGTTGATTCAACTTCTGGAGTTTCCTGTTTTATTTCTAGGCGCTTCCCCATCGGACACTCCTGCACTTTACAGTTTAATGAACTACGCTGATATGGCACTGGGTACCTGGTACCCTAAGGGTGGCATGCACAAAATCATTGAAGGAATGGTGAAGCTTGCGGAGGAAAAAGGTGTTGTGTTTTCGTACAACAGCAATGTGCAATCCTTGGCATTAAACAGTACCAAAATAAAATCATTGAATGTCAACGGTGAGGCCATTGACGTAGATTACGTAGTAGCCGGTGCAGATTATCATCACGTAGAACAAAAACTGCTTCCCCTATCCTTCAGGAGGTATTCTGAAGATTATTGGCAAAGTAGGAAATTGGCTCCTTCCAGTCTTATATTTTATCTGGGTATAAATAAAAAACTGAAAAACTTACTCCATCATAATCTGTTTTTTGACGAAAACTTTGAGCTACATACAGATGAAATTTACAAACACCCTTCGTGGCCAACCAATCCATTATTCTATGTTTGCTGTCCTTCAAAAACAGATGATACTGTAGCGCCAGCCGGGCATGAAAACTTATTTGTATTAATTCCTGTGGCTGCGGGACTTGATGATAATGAATCCACACGCGAGCGGTACTACCATCTTGTGATGAAAAGAATTGAAAAGCTTACCGATCAATCCATAGCTCCTCATGTAATTTATAAAAGGAGTTATGCCCATCGCGATTTTATTGACAATTATAATTCTTACAAAGGAAATGCCTATGGACTGGCCAATACAATTAAACAGACAGCTAATTTAAAGCCATCCATCGTGAACAATAAGGTTACTAACCTGTTTTATACAGGCCAACTAACTGTTCCAGGGCCTGGGGTTCCACCATCGCTCATCTCGGGTCAGGTAGTAGCTGATGAACTCATGAAGAAAGACAGGTGAGCCAATTGACTATCAAAATGACAAAGGAAAAGGAACTATTTAACAAGATAGCATTTAAGTGCTCAAAGCTCACGACCAAGTCATACAGCACGTCTTTCTCTTTGGGCATCCTCTGCCTAGAAAAAGAAATGCGAGATCCTATCTACTCAATTTATGGATTCGTGCGTTTTGCCGATGAGATTGTGGATACCTTTCACCAGCACGACAAGCTATCATTGCTGGACCGGTTCAAGAATGAAACTTATCAGGCTATTGATGAAAAAATTAGCCTCAACCCTATCCTCCAAAGCTTTCAGACAACAGTAAACAAATATGGAATTGACCGCAAACTGATCGACCAGTTTCTGCATAGCATGGAAATGGACCTGGATAAGAAATCTCACAATCAGGAGTCATTTAAACATTACATATTGGGCTCGGCAGAAGTAGTCGGTTTGATGTGCCTGAAAGTATTTTGTAAAGGAGATCAAGATAGTTACGACAAACTAAAGCCAAGCGCCATGCGGCTGGGTTCCGCATTTCAAAAAATAAACTTTCTGAGGGATTTGAGCGCAGATTACGTAGGCATGGGCAGAACCTACTTTCCTGGCATTGACCTGGACAGATTTGATGCTGACAGCAAGAAGCAAATCGAGGATAATATCGCAGAAGACTTTCATGAGGGTTATCTGGGCATCCGACAATTACCCAAGGGCGCCAAATTTGGGGTCTATATTTCCTATCTTTATTATCTCGCATTGTTCAAAAAGATAAAGAATACGCCAGTGGATAAAATGCTGAGTAACCGAATCAGGATTCGAAACCGTCACAAATTCTCTATCCTTTTCTTCTCTTATATCAAATATCAATTCAACATGATCTGAAAATGGAGAAAATTATTCTTGTTGATACAGAAGATCGGGAAATAGGTCAGATGGAAAAGATGGAAGGTCACCGGAGAGGGGTACTTCACCGGGCATTTTCGGTGTTGATCTTCAATTCAAAGGGCCAGATGCTTATTCAAAAGCGTGCCGCATCAAAATATCACAGTGGCGGGTTGTGGTCCAATGCATGTTGCAGCCATCCCAAACCAGGCGAAAGCATGCAAACAGCGGTCGAGCGGAGATTGAGGGAGGAATTGAATATTGAAGTAAAGCCTCGATTCTCCCACAAATTCATATATAAAGTTACTTTTCCAAATGACCTCATTGAACATGAATTTGATCATGTGTATATCGGTACCTTTGATGGAAAGCCACAGGCCAATGCAGAAGAGATAGCGGATTGGAAGTACATAGACCAGGAAGACCTGAAAAAGGAAATTGAACAAAACCCCAGCCAATATTCCCACTGGTTTAAGTTAATCTTGTCGCACGAGATTATGGAGGTGTAGGGTGAATCTGAATTCCATCAAAAACTTTATAGACCTCGAAACAACCCTCTTTTGGTTCAGGCGTGATTTGCGTATTGAAGACAATGCAGGCCTCTATTTCGCACTGAAAGAAAATAAGAAGGTTTTACCTGTTTTCATTTTTGACAAAGAAATACTTGAAAAACTTGAAGACCCAGAAGATAAACGGGTAGCCTTTATCCACTCATCGTTACAAACTATAAAAAATAAGCTCGAAGAAATGGGTACCAGCTTGCTGGTGGTACATGAAAACCCGGGAGACTTTTTTGATACCATTTCCCCGAAAGCCGTTTATACCAATCACGACTATGAACCTTATGCCAGGGAACGGGATACCCAAGTTGCTGAAATAGTAGAAAAAAAGTCAATTCTGTTCAAAACCCATAAGGATCAGGTCATTTTCGAAAAGGATGAAATTGTAAAAGATAACGGATCTCCTTACACGGTTTTTACTCCTTATAGTAAAAAATGGAAAGCCATCCTGAAGCCTGAGCATTATAAGACTTATGACACCAGGAAATACTTTGATCATTTCTTACGGGTAAAATCGTTGCCCTTTCCATCCTTATCGGATCTTGGTTTTGAAATCCCGGAAGCAACATTTCCCAGCCGGCATATTCGCCTGTCAATCATTGAAGAATACGATCAGCAAAGAAATTTCCCTGCCGTTAATGGAACCACACGGCTTAGCGTACACCTAAGATTTGGAACAGTTAGCATCCGAAAACTGGTAGCCATTGCGCTGGAGAAAAATGAAACATGGCTCAATGAATTGATATGGCGGGAATTTTATCACATGATCCTCTGGCATTTTCCCAAGGTGGAAAATGCATTTAAGCCCGCGTACGATCGCATGGAATGGCGCAACGATCCGGAGGAGTTTGAAGCCTGGTGCCAGGGCAAAACCGGATATCCCATTGTAGATGCCGGCATGCGTGAACTCAACGAGACCGGTTTTATGCACAATCGGGTAAGGATGATTGTAGCAAGTTTTCTGGTAAAACACCTGCTCATCGACTGGAGATGGGGAGAAGCCTACTTTGCCACAAAATTGCTGGACTTTGATTTGGCCGCCAATAACGGAAGCTGGCAATGGGCAGCCGGATCGGGATGTGACGCGGCTCCCTATTTCAGGGTCTTCAACCCGTACATCCAAACAAAAAAATTTGACCCCAAACTGGAATACATAAAGAAGTGGGTTCCAGAAATGGAAACGGAGGCATATCCCAAACCCATCGTAGACCATGCCTTCGCCCGCGAACGGGTATTAAAAGCCTACAAAAAAGCACTCAACGCACACTAAACATTGGCAAACATTACAACCACTCTGTTGTTATACTACCGTGAAAATTTATAACCTGAAACGAACGCAAATTCTGCCGATCACTTTGAATGAAGCATGGGATTTTTTTTCGTCACCACGAAACCTGAGCAAGATAACGCCACAAGAGATGGGCTTTGAAATCCAATACATTTCCGGGGGAAACAAAACGTACCCAGGCCAAGTCATTACCTATAAAATCAAAATCCTGGGCGGAATAAAAGTGAATTGGGTAACGGAAATCACCCATGTGCAAGAGCCCAATTATTTTGTAGATGAGCAACGTTTCGGACCGTATGCTCTATGGCATCACCAGCATCATTTCAAAGCCGTTGGCAATGGCGTGGAAATGGTGGATGAGGTTAATTACGCCATCCCGCTTGGGTTTTTGGGCCGCTTTGCCCACTGGCTCTTTGTAGGGCGTCAGGTAAATCGTATTTTTGAACATCGGTACAAAACGCTGGAAGCGTATTTCTCAAAGCATAAGAAAGCAGTTGTGGACGAGGCGTTGAAAACAATTTGATCATGGAGTGGACCACCATTTTAATTTGCGCAAGCATCACAATCGGGACATTTCTATTTTGGGAATTTGTAGCCTGGTTTACCCATAAGTACATCATGCATGGTTTTTTATGGGTTTGGCATAAATCGCACCATTCTGTACACGATCATGCGTTGGAAAAAAATGATTGGTTTGCCGTTGTTTTCAGTTTGCCATCAATCGGTCTTTTTTACTATGCAAGCATCGTTTCTTACAATCCTTATTTGCTGGCTGTTGGTTTAGGAATATTTTGCTACGGCTTGTTCTACATTTTATTTCATGATTTCATCGTACATCAGCGAATCAAATGGAGACCCAGGAAGAAAAGTAAATACTTGCAACGTATGATCAATGCACATTATGTGCACCACAGCAAGCACAGCAAAGAAGGGTGTGAGGCTTTCGGTTTTTTATATGCCCCCAAAAAGTATGAGCCCAAGAAAGAATTTAAGCTGCGAACTGACCGGCAGGAAACTCAATAAATCATATTGAATTCCAATTACCTCTATCTCATTATTGATCTGGCGGCTATATCGTTGCCTTTCGCCTTTAGTTTTTATCCGAGAGCCAATTTTTCAAAAAAATGGAAATATTTATTTCCCGGTATAATTATACCAGCCGTCATTTTTCTGGTCTGGGACGAGTGGTTTACCCGATTGGGTGTATGGGGATTTAATCCTACCTACCTATCCGGCATCTACCTATATAATCTACCCCTTGAGGAAGTTTTATTTTTCATTTGCATCCCCTATGCATGTGTGTTCACCTATGAAGCAGTTGGTTTCTTTTCAAAAAGAGATTATTTCAAAAAGGCTGTTAACATTATCAATGTTTTCCTAATAGTTGTTCTTGCCATCATGGCACTAATTAACTATCACAGGTGGTATACCTTTGTCACTTTTATTTCCCTCGCCCTATTCCTGACTTATCTTCAATTTAAACTTAAGCCCGGCTATATGGGTAAATTTTACCTGGCCTACTTATTCATTCTCATTCCTTTCTTTTTGGTGAACGGCATACTGACTGGTACCGGAATTGAAAGCGAGGTCGTGTGGTACAACGATGCAGAGAACCTGGGCATCCGGATGGGCACCATTCCCGTGGAGGATACGTTTTATGGCATGCTGCTGATCCTCATGAATGTGAGCATCTTCGAGTGGCTGCAGACAAAAAATCCATAGCCTCTCATAACACCAAAGCTGCAATGGGAATTCCCCCATAGCGCGTGATCCAGGTACCAATGTATTTATGGGTCTATTTAGATAACTCACCTAAACAATAATTAAATTTACTAATTGACTTCTGGTGGTAAATGACTATGAAAATTTCTACCTGGACTTTTATTATACTTATTGCATTAAACTTCTCCTGTAAGGAAGAAGAAGATTACGTGTGTTCAGTCAAAAACCCCATTAAGGATCTTACGTGGCTGGCTGATGACATTAAAATTTTGAATCAAGGAAGTCTATCACAGTATTTTTACGTGTCATGGGCCATATACGAGTCGAACCCAGTATTCATTTACGGAAACTGTTGCCCCAACTGTAATACCATAACGCCAGTTTATGATTGCTCAGGAAACAATATTGGTGTCATTGGTGATGGGGATGAAGATATTCCTCTAAGTATACGCGACAACGAAATCATTATTTGGAGAGCGGATAATTTTGCCTGCTCTATTTAGTCTCAACCTGGAGGCAAATATTAGGGTTAAACTACCGCGAATAAGCGGCAACAAAAATGGGGTTGTTGGCTGAAAATCGGGCTTGTTAAGGCTACCAGTCAACTAAAGATGGAGAGATTCGTATTAAAAGGTAAGTAATTATTAAAGCTTCCGATCGTTTATGTAAATTCATCCCAAACACTACAAAAATGAAAACTCAAATTCTGCTCGCCTGTGTTGTTTTTTTTGCGTCTTTTAGTTTTGGTCAAGTTACAGAAGAGCAAGTGAGAATTTACTTGCCCGACTCTACTAGGTATGAATTAATAAACGCGGCAGAGTTAATGGGAGATTGGAAGAATGTCTCATATAATTTGCCCATGGCGATGGCCAAAGTCGAAAAAGAATTTCCTTCAACTAATGGTCAGCTTGCATTCTTTATCAACGGACGCGTTACTATTAAAGATCAAGTTTTAGAAAAAAGCTACCCCAATAATCTTAAAAATATCTTGTGGCGCATAGAGAACGCACGGCTCTACCTTATTTCTTCTGATTTAGGTAAAAGAGAAGTTGAAGTAAAATGGGACAGCTCGAAAAAGGAATTTAAACTTACCATTGATCACATCAGTTACGCCAAATTTGGCGACTATGCAAACTTCTACAAATAAGTTCAAATTTTAAATGCCAATAGCAGTACACTAATTCATACCTGCTTTCTTGTACTCAAGGCTGTTCTTTAGTTTATCAAAAGACTGCTGCACCTCATCCAACCTTCCTTTCAACAATGCGAATACTTCCTGCTGCTGGTCCGTAGGTGGAAAGTCGGCACTGGCCGATTGACCCTCTTTGGCAATGGCCAACAGCCTTTCTAAAATTTTTGCCGGGTTCCTGAAAATATCCTGGCGTGCACCCGTCAGGTGAACATCAAATATTCTTGCCTCAAGATCATACACCTTCTCCTCTAAAGGTATAGTCACCTTGGCCAATTTTTGATCTTTAGCCTTTTGGAGCAACGCGGCCCTGGTTTTTTCCATCTCGTCCATCAGGTTTAAGCACCGGTTTACTTCGCTATAGATTTTCATACCAAATTCATACTGCCGCTGAATGTCATTGAGCGATCCCTTGGTGTTGGGATCCTTGTTCACCAGCACTGGCTTTCTTAGCTCCTGGCCCCTTACTTTCAGTACTACATTGTATTGCACGGGAGGTACAAGCGTTGGCTTTATGCCAGGTCCAATGTCCAGATCGTAAATAAACAATTCGCGCGTTCCATCATCATTCAACTTTACCCAGTCCTTGCCCTTCGGCTTGGTTCGTAGTTTTGGAAATTGATACTCCGCATGGCGGAGGTTCCACCAGGTACGATTAATGCCCACCTGTCCTTTTTCGCGGATGGTTTGAATCACATTGCCCTTTTGATCTAAGATCGAAATAAAAACACTATCTGATTCTTTCAGGTAGTAATTGATAGACAAGCCATAAGGTGGGTTTTTCCCATCGCTAAAACTGCCTTTTGACTTGATGCCATCAATGGGTTGAAAACGATAGGCAACACCAGGTGTAAACAAATGAATTTCCGAATTCTGAATGGCTGTACTGAATTCCCGGATAGGCGTGATGTCATCCAGAATAAATACCCCGCGCCCATACGTGCCTATGATAAGATCATTAAACTGTTGTTGAATGGCAATGCCGAAAACTGGAGCCGATGGCAGTCCATGTCTGAATCTAATCCAGTTCTCTCCATCATCAGGGGAAAAGTAGAGTGCATTATCAGTACCCATCCAAAGCAGTCCTTTCTTCTCTGGATCTTCTTTGATTTGGTGTACAAAGTTGGAGTTGGACAGTGGAATATTAACATTAAGCCGTTGCCATGTCTTGCCCAGGTCGGTGGTCTTGTAAACATATGAACCAAAATCACCTACCTGATGCGCATCTACTGCCACATAACAGGTGCGGGCATCGAAATGCGATGGATCAATACTTCTAATGGTTCCCCACTTTGGAAGTTCTGGCATGAAATCAGATGCCTTGAACCAGGTTCTGCCTCCATCCTGCGTTACATGCACCAGTCCATCATTGCTGCCCGTCCATAGTATTCCCTGCTGAACGGGAGATTCAGCCATCGTGAATAAAGTGCTGCCATCAAAAGTCATCAGGTTATCCCCTGCCATTCCGCCCGAGCTTTGCTGATGACTTTTGTCATTGGTGGTGAGGTCGAGGCTGATCACACGCCAACTTTGACCCGCGTTGGTCGTTTCATGCACAAATTGACTTCCTGCCCACACTTTTCCACGCTCATGTTTAGAAAGCACCACCGGGAAATTCCAGTGCCACCTGTATTTCAATTCTGCCGGGGCGTATCCGTATCCGGCCTCAGGCCACACCCGTACATCGCGCATTTGCCGACTGTTGAGGTCAAATACGTCAAGTCCTCCATCGTAGCACTGCGACCAAACGATGTTGTTATCAAACGGATCCACTTTGGCGTCTCCACTTTCGCAGCCGCCAACCCCATGCCAGGCACCCAATGGTATGTTCCAACCACCCAGATACCGGCTCGGACCACGGTACGACCAGGCATCCTGCCTGTTTCCATATACGTAGTACGGCACACGATTATCAACTGAAATATTGTACATCTGTGCAATGGGAAGGTTGATGTTCTCCCAACTCTTACCATAATTGAATGACATATTCAAGCATCCATCATGCGCCACCATCATGCGGTTGGCATCGGTGGGATCGAACCACATGTCGTGGTTGTCACCCCCTGCGTCCCATGGCCCCAATTCATCAGACCACGATTTACCGCCATCCTTTGACATCTTCATGGACACATTTATGGTGTACACTCGGTTTTCATCTTGGGTTGAAACCCGAACCCGCGTGTAATAAGCTGCGCGTTGTGCTATCGAATGATCCTGTTGCATGAGCCTCCATGAGTCGCCACCATTTTCTGAGCGGTACAGTCGTGGTTCCTTGTCCTCCAAGAGTGCGTAAACAATTTTTGGATTGCTGTACGACACATCTACAGAAGTTTTTCCAACCGGATGGCCAGGCCCGCTATCCAAACCATTTCGGAGGGGCTGCCAGGTTTTACCAGCATCTTTAGATCGATATATTCCACTTCCTGGTCCTCCACTATTTAAATTCCAGGTCTTGATGTCTATTTGCCACATGGCAGCATAAATGACATGGGGATCCTTGGAATCAAGGGCCATGTCTGATACACCAGTCTGCTCATTTACAAAGAATACACGGCTCCACGATTTGCCACCATCCGTAGTTTTATAAACCCCTTTTTCTTGCTGGGGGCCATGCGTGTGACCCAGTACACCTACATATACAGTGTTCGTATCCGTGGGATGTACAATTATCCTACTGATCCTAAAGCTCTTTTCCAGACCCATCTTCTTCCAGGTTTTTCCGGCATCCGATGATTTGTACACTCCATTTCCCACTGCATGAGCGGGCCTGATCAAAAAGGTTTCTCCGGTTCCTGCCCATACTTGCTTGTGGTTGGATGGGGCGATGGCCAAAGCGCCAATGGAGGAGTCATCCATCTCATCAAACACCGGCTTCCAATGGTAACCACGGTCCTCAGTCTTCCAAATTCCTCCGGATGCCGCGCCCAGGTAAGAAACGTTTGGGTTTCCAGGCTCACCAACAACAGCAATTGCCCGATTGCCATCAGGTCCTATGAACCTGAATTTTAATTGAGAGAACAGCTGGGGATCAAATTGCTGTGCCAGTAAAAGAGTGGAACTTAGAAGTAATAATGAGCAAAGGGATAGTTTCTTCATAACCATAATCATTGGTGGCTCAATGTAAAAGGTAATTTACAATTCCCAGGTATTATGTCTATCCAATCATCAAAAAATCATTATTATACAACACCAGAAACATACGAAATAAAAAAAGGATCGACTGATATCCAATCGATCCTCAAGAACACTACCTTTTGGTTTCCATTATTCTATGTTATTCATAGCGCAGTGAATTCACCGGGTTGGAAAGAGACGCTTTGATAGATTGAAAGCTAACCGTCAGCCAAGCAATGATGAAGGCAGCTATACCACTCAACAAGACAATGAAAGGATTCACATCAATCCGGTAGGCAAATCCCTGTAGCCACGAATTGGCAACATACCACGCCACCGCAGCAGCCGGGACAAACGCAATAATTACGAGGGTTGTAAATTCTTTTGACAATAAAATAGTAAGGCTCAATGAGCTTGCACCCATGGCTTTTCTAATACCAATCTCTTTCGTGCGTTGTTCGGAGGTAAAGGCACTAAGTGCAAACAAGCCGAGGCAGGCAACAAAAATGGCAAGTCCGGCAAAGACACTAAATACCTCTCCCATTCGCTGCTCAGCTCTGAACAACTTGTCGAAGCTCTGATCCATAAATTCGTAATTCAATGGTTCATTATTGGCATATTCTTTCCAAAGTCCTTCTATTTTTGTAACCACTTCAGCGGAACTGCCCGAATATCGAATCATTAAATTTCGGGAACTATTGGTTAGCATAATAGCCAGAGGCCGCACTTCTGTTTTGAAAGATTCAAAATTGAAATTCTTCATCACACCAATCACTTTATACTTTTCCATCCCTTCGCCCCCATCATTGTAGAGCACTTCTGCATTTTGTAAATCCGGAAAATTAAACTCACGGACAGCAGCTTCGTTCAAGATGATAGCCGTTGAGTCGCTTGGCAAGTCTTTCGAAAAATACCGCCCGCTTGCCATTTCAAATTTCAGCACATCCATATGATCATAGTCAGCATAGTATAATCCCATGATATGATCCTGTTCTGAACCTGCTTCTTTGAAAACAGTTGTGTTGTTAACACCAGGAAAACTATTGTTAGTATAACTTGTTTTCTCAATTCCGGTTTGTCCTAGCAATGCATTGCGAAACGCCTCTTTATTTGTACCCAATCTGTTTGCATTTTGCACGATGATTACATTATCCTTGTCGATGCCCAGATTCTTCTCCTGCATGTATGTGATTTGCTGGTAAACCACTGCTGTAAAGATGATCAGGAAAATGGACAGGGCAAATTGGAAAACAACCAAAACACTCCTTACGCCTTTGCTCTTCATACCAGCCCTAACTTTACCCTTTAATACTTCTACCGCATTGAATGAGGTGAGGTAAAATGCGGGGTAACTTCCCGCCAGCAGGCCCACAACCAATATCATTCCAACGAATCCTCCAATGAATAAAGGACTGCCAAATGCGCTGATATCCAGGTTCTTCCCGGACAATAAATTGAAGTAGGGAAGCAGTAAATAACTAATAGCGATCGCGAGGACCACCGCCACGATACTGTAGACTATGGATTCTGATAAGAATTGGTTAATTAACTGTCTCCTTAAAGATCCCAAAGTCTTACGCAGTCCAACTTCCTTGGCCCGGCCAGCTGATTTTGCGGTGGACATGTTCATGAAATTGATGCAGGCAATTATCAGGATGAAAATTCCAATACCCGCAAAAAAGTAGACATAGGTTATATTCCCTGCTGCTTCTAGCCCATCTTGAGCAGTGGATCGCAGATGGATATCTGTTAATAAGGTAGAGAAATAACCGTATTCCCCACCACTCTCCCGCATTTGAGCCAATGTTCCTCCCATAAACCGTTCTATCTCGGGTCCAATGTATTTAACCACAAGGTTCTCAAATTTGGTATTAACCTGATCTACTGAAGAACCGTCTCTGAGCTTGTAGTAAGTATACATAAAGTTATTGAGCCATATCTCCTGGTTAAGGTTCTCAGAGCCATGGGCCGGTACCAGTGCATTATAAATGAAGTGGGAATTTGATGGCGCACTTGCAACTATGCCCGTCACTTTGAAAGTCTTGTTTTCAGATCCGATTGTTAACAACTCACCCAATGCCGGATTGTTTCCAAAATATTTCTGCGCCAATTCAGGTGTAAGCACCACAGACTGTGGGTCGGTGAATGCGGTTTTAGCATCGCCTTCCAACAGTTTAAAGCTGAAAAAGTCAAAAAAATTGGAATCAACAAAAAACACTTTATCCTCAGCAAATGACAAATCGCCATACTTAAAGGTTGGCTGTCCAAAGAAGGGGGCGATTCGCGTTGCTTCCTCCACTTCTGGAATTTCATTTACCAGGGCCTTTGCCATGGGTGGACATGTATTGGCCGTTTTAATATCCTGATCTCCAATCCTACCATGCAGCCCTACCTGATAGATGCGATCTGCATTGCGATGAAACTGATCGAAGCTCAGTTCATCTACCACATACAGAGAAATTAAAAGGCAGGCCGTCAAGCCGATGGTCATGCCCAAAATATTGATGGCCGAAAAGAATTTGTATTTTAAAATATTCCTTACGGCTACTTTGATGTAATTTTTAATCATAGCACTTTTAACTTTATTGATAGGGAGAGAATCGAGAACTCAAGCCTAAGACGTCAAATGCATCACTGAAGTTGCAGCCTGTAAAAAATATTTACTCGTCTCTTAATGTTTTGGCAGGATTCATTCTAGCCGTACTGTAAGTTTTAAATGCAACGGATGAAAATGATATGAACAACATTAACAATGCGGAACCAACCAGGGATGTCATGGTCGCCTCCAGATAATAGTCCCAAATACTTCCCATCAGCATCCCCGACAAATAATATCCACCCAATGCACCCAGCACACATGCGATTAAAAGAATAACGACAAACTCCATATTGATCACCCTTGAAATGTTCGCAATGGTGGCGCCCAATACTTTTCTTACACCAATCTCCTTCATCCGTTTGATAATATTGAGTGAGAGCATGGTAAATAATCCTGTAGCCGAAAGGAATAAAGCCACCACGCCAAGAAACACAAACATTTTCAAAATGTTGTTATTCACTTCATTGGCTTCCACAATTTCCTCATTCATGTACCTTCCCCGGTACATTCGATTTGGAAATAGCTCATTCCAGGTGCTCTCCATGGCTTTATTAATTGCTGTAATCTGATCCACTGATCCATTAACCACAATGTAATTGATCGGCTCTTTGCCTCCATAGCGAAGCATGGTAGGTTCCAGTTGATCCCATAGGCCATGACTGTATATGTCCTTGACCACGCCCACAACATAAAGCTTCACCGTATCCATCCAAATGATTTCCTTTCCAATAGATTCTTGCCAACCGAACTTCCGGGTAAGTCCTTCAGTAACGATGACGGATTCTTTACGGTCGGTCTCAGAATCCTTAATAAAATCACGCCCTTCCAGCAGGGTAAGCTCAAGCGTCTTCAAATAGTCGTCACCTACATTGAGAATATCAACTTCGATTTGCTCGTCACCGCTCTTGATTGGATCGTTGTAGTAGCTGGAGAAGAAGTGATGCTGAGTACCGCTGATTAGTTTTATATCCGGATTTTTTGCCAGTTCATTTTTATACACTTCATAATCTGATCGGTTCTCAACGTAGCTATAAACCACTCCGTTTTTATTGAACCCTAAATCGAATGCCCTTTGAAACTCCGCATTTTCTATGAAAGCAAAACTGCAAACAATACCAATCAAGGATATAGCAAATTGGAGGGTAAGCAAAATCCGCGTGAACGGACTGGTGCCTCCGAATTTCAGTTTTCCCTTCAGTATGGCCACGGACTGAAATTTGCTGATGTACAATGCTGGATAGCTGCCAGCGGCAAGTGCTACAAACAACAAAGTCAGGATCATGAAAATGGTAAAATTGGGTTTACCGAAATAATTGGTCTCCAACTTCATGAATTCCCACATTTCATTAAATGCTGGTATCAATAAAAATTCTGCAAGAAACCCGCCCAGGATTAAGGCAATGAAGCAGACAAAAACAGTTTCGCCCATAAACTGGAGAATCAGATGTTTTCTTTCGCTGCCCATAACCTTGCGTATACCAATTTCTTTCAATCTGCCGGAGGAGATGGCAATGGAGGTATTGGTGAGATTGAAACAGGCTATCAGCAAAATCAGAATGCCCATCAAGCCCGTGCCCACTACAGCAGCGATGGGTGAAGCTTCGCGTGTCCAGGTACCCGGCACTTCATTGTAGCTATCACGCCTGCCCATTCCATCCAATGGATCCAGAACGAATTTGGTAATGATGAAATCTTCCCTGATTTTATTATTGTTCTCAGTGAACGGTTTTAATTGAGACTCAATGCTTGCTATCCGTGACGGATCATTCAACTGAATAAACAATGCCCCCCTGTATCTCCAACTATTTTCATTGTATTCCGGGTCCCTTCCATCGAATTGATTGTCATACAAAGCGAATGAGGACTCAAATCCAAAACTGGAATTCTCAGGTTGATTTTTATAAACACCTCCAATTACGTAATCTTTTACTCTGCCGCTGTCGAGCATTTGGGTAACGGATTTTCCCACTACATTTACCTCATTGAAGTATTTCCTGGCCTGACCTTCGCTGATAACGATCGTCTGCTTGTCCTTGATAGACTCTCCGTTCCCTTCAATAAATTCGAAGGTGAATATGTTAAAAAAATCAGGATCAACATACTGTAGTCCTTCAGAAAAAATCTCTACATCCACCCTGAAATCACCGCCACTTGGGGAATATCTTGTAAGCCACTTGATATCCTGAACATTTTCCTTCACTGCATTGCCCAATCCAATAGGCACGTAGCCGTAAGCAGTTTCCTCATTTTTGAATTCCCTAACTGAATTTACACGATATATGGACTGATAGTTCTTATGATTTTCGTCAAACGATGCGTTGAACTCAAAATTGTAGTAAGAAACAATACAGCAGGCCACCGCAATGGCTAATCCGAAAATGTTGATGAAGATGTAGAGTTTGTTCTTCATCATGCTGCGAAGGGTGATCAGGAAGTAGTTTTTTAACATTTCGAGAAGCGTTTATTCATAGACTAGCCAAACCAATTAAAGGTTGCACAATCAGTACCTTGCAATACATAGTATATGGATTAAAATAAGGCCTCAAGAAAATTCCGAGGCCTTATTCCTAAACCTAAACCTAAACTACTAAGAGAACGAATCAGGATGATCAAACCCTGAACTCTTTAATCAATCGTTGTTGCCAACGATAACCCACTATACGTGGAAACGCTCTTTAATGTTTTCAGTCACCACCTTACCATCAAACAGATTGACGATGCGGTGCGCATAATTGGCATCATAAGGAGAGTGAGTTACCATTACGATGGTAGTACCCTCCTCATTTAACTGAGATAATAATTTCATTACTTCCTCACCATTTGCTGAGTCCAGGTTACCTGTAGGCTCATCGGCAAGTATTACTTTGGGCTTGGCCACGATAGCGCGCGAGATAGCCACCCGCTGTTGTTGCCCTCCGGACAACTGCTGAGGGAAGTGATTTCTGCGGTGCATGATATTCATGCGCTCCAATACTTCTTCAACTTTGGTTTTGCGTTCTGCTGAAGGAACCTTCAGGTACAACAGCGGCAATTCCACATTTTCAAAAACAGTGAGCTCATCGATGAGGTTGAAACTCTGAAAAACAAATCCAATTGAACCCTTCCTTAATTGAGCGCGCTGGCGTTCTGAATATTTTGCCACTTCATGCTCTCCAAAATGATACTCGCCATTGGTAGGGTTATCTAACAATCCAAGTATGTTTAGCAACGTGGACTTACCGCAACCTGACGGTCCCATAATGGCAACAAATTCACCTTCCTTGATCTCAAGGTTGATGTTATTGAGTGCCGTGGTTTCTACTTCTTCAGTAGAGTACACCTTTTCAAGATTTTTAAGTTTGATCATGGTCTTGATTGTTTACAATTAGAATTTATTAGTTTGATTTAAGTTCAATTCATTACTCCGGAAGGTTCAAATAGTTACCGGAAGTTGTATTTTTCAGTATTTAGACGCTAAAATTTTTAAATAGTTGCATTAATCCAATATTAATACTTCGTTGTTGCCAAAATTCTCATATGAAGAGGTGATCACTTTGTCACCTGGGTTAAGTCCATCCAACACTTCAAAGTGTTCCGTATTTTTCCTGCCTAATTTGATGTCTCTCCGTACGGCCCTGTTGCCACCTTCTTCCACTACGAAAACCCAATTGCCACCAGTGTCTTTATAAAAGCCACCGACAGGAAGTAAAAGTTCTTCGGATGATTGTCCCAGTTCAATGCGCAGGCGCAAGGACTGTCCTCTTCGAATTCCTTCCGGAGTGTCACCATCAAAATCCATGTCTACTTCAAATCGTCCATTGGTAATGGTTGGATAGATGTAAGTGATAACCAATGAATAATCTTTGTTGGCAAAACTTGTGGTTGCGTGAAGTCCGGTAGAAATGCGCGGCAGGTACAATTCATCAATGGGTACGCGCACTTTATAACTTCCAATAATATCCACCTGACCCAGTCGCTGACCTTGAGTTACCCCCTGTCCAATTTCCCAGTGAGGTGTTGACAATTGACCATTAATCGGGGCCCTGATGGTCAGGTTGTCCAAAATTTTTGAAACCCCTTCCAGACTTTGAAGCATTTTTGTTTCAGAGTCGCTGATCTGCTTCAATTGTCTTTGGCGATCCATGGAGTCAATGCGATAGGCTTCATAGGTGAACGCTTTGCGTTTTACATTATATTCATAATCAGCTTCAACCCGCTCAAAATCCTGTTTTGAAACCAGCTTCTTTTCATACAACTGCTTCATTCGCATATATTGTGGCTTCAAAATCGCCAGCTGGTTATCTATGGCAGCCAACGACTCCTTTTGACGCAAATCATTCTGAGCAATCTGAAGTCGGTTTTCTCGTTGACGACTGATACTTTCATTGAGCTGGGCCTCCTGGCCCAACACGGAAAGCTCTCTGCTCAAATTGGAAAGGGTCATGATTTCATCTCCCTCTTTCACGAGTGCACCACTCTCTTTCACAATTCTTTTGATATTTCCGCCTTCGATCGCATCGAGGTAAACCGTACGACTCGGCTCTACTGTGCCAGTTTGCGGGATAAATTCCTGAAATACACCTCGACTCACTGTGGAGATGGATATTTTGTCTTTCTCAACCTTGAGTTTTGAACGTCTATCAGCAAAAATGAACTGATAGGAAACGAAAATGACAAGCAACGCTATTCCACCATAAGTTGAAATTCGCTTCAGTGTCCAAGTCTTCTTTTTAATCTTTTTGTCCATGAAAGGGCCCTGTAATATTAATTCCGAGCAGCAATTGCCAACAAACGTGCCAAGGCATAAATATGACAAATGATGATCCAAACAGGCCATTTTTGCTAATTTTTACGTTCACAACTGAACGCATATGTTCGCTTACGGACAAATTTTTATACATTTATTCCTTGATCCCTCGGTAAGGTGCTCCCAAGACCCTATTTCATACTTCGGTATCAATATTGCCATCCCTGGCAGCAGATAGCTCCACTTTCGGACAATGACCATTCGTTTATGGACATTGGTCGGTCCGGATCATTAACGCGATGAAAGAAATATATGACTGAAACTAAAACAGGAAAAATTCTAATTGTAGATGACAACGAAGATTTGCTAAAGGCTGCCAAAATGCATTTGAAAAGACATTTTGCACAGGTTGACACGGAAAAAAATCCTGAAGCAATACCCAACCTGATGGCGAATGAAAGCTACGATGTCATCCTGCTCGACATGAATTACACCAAAGATGTGAGCAGCGGAAGTGAAGGATATTATTGGTTGGAGAAAATTCTCGAAATAGATCCATCTTCCGTAGTAGTACTCATCACGGCATATGGCGATGTACAAATGGCTGTGAGGGCAATTAAAGCAGGCGCCACTGATTTTGTGCTGAAACCATGGGAGAATGAAAAATTACTGGCTACCATTTATTCTTCCCTGCGCCTGAGAGAATCCCGAAACGAAATTGAAACCCTGAGAATAAAAAATAAAGAAATCAACCAGGCATTGAACGAAAAATTCAGTGACATCATCGGACAAAGTCAGCCGATGCAGCGCATTTTTCAAACCATTGATAGGGTAGCCCATACTGATGCCAATGTGCTGATACTTGGTGAAAATGGAACGGGCAAGGAGTTAATTGCACGAGCCATTCATAGAAATTCATCGCGCAAGCATGAATCATTTGTAAGTGTTGATCTGGGTTCCATCACAGAAACATTATTTGAAAGTGAACTTTTTGGTCACAAGAAGGGGGCGTTTACAGATGCCAAAGAAGATCGGGCTGGAAGATTTGAGTTGGCCAACAAAGGGACACTTTTCCTTGATGAAATTGGCAACCTTTCCATGCCCTTGCAGGCTAAATTACTGGCAGTACTTCAAAACAGAAAAGTGAGTAGAGTGGGTGCAAATAAAGAAACACCTGTCGATATCCGGCTGATTTGTGCCACCAATATGCCGTTGTACGAGATGGTCAAAGAGAATAGATTCAGGCAGGACCTGCTGTACCGAATCAACACCATAGAAGTAGAGATACCTCCGCTTCGGGATCGATTTGAAGATGTACCGGTATTGGCCAATCATTTCTTGAAACATTACGCATCAAAATACGGCAAGAGTCTAAACAAAATAAGCGATGCCGCGATGACTCGTTTGAATAAGCACAATTGGCCCGGCAACATCAGAGAACTTCAGCATGCGTTGGAACGTGCCGTCATATTGAGCAACTCCCCAGTTCTACAACCCGAAGACTTTAATTTTAATGCTTCGTCAAACAAGGAAGCAGACCAGCAGCTTAATCTGGAGCAGTTCAATCTGGAAGAAGTAGAAAAAATTCTGATCCGCAAAGTGTTGAAAAAATACAACGGCAACATTACCCAAGCGGCCGGGGAATTGGGGCTCACGCGCTCGTCACTCTACCGCAGACTGGAGAAATATGGCCTTTAATGATTTTAGGTTCCGTGTTGCTTTCAGGGTAGTATTAATTGGTCTTGTTGCGGCCATGATAGCTTACATGCTGTCTCAGCCCAATATGATCTTCGCTGCGCTCCTTACCTTTATTGTGATCGTGGTCCAGTTCATTGAACTTTACCGATTCATTTCCAAAACCAATCGCAAACTCACCCGCTTTCTGGAGTCCATCAAGTACTCGGACTTTATTTCAGGCTTTACCAGCGATAACAAATTGGGTCAAAGTTTCAGAGACCTGAATGAAGCGTTCAACGAAGTGCTTGAAGCCTTCCGAAAAGCAAGGTCAGAGAAGGAAGAGCATTGGCAATACCTCAACACCGTAGTCCAGCAGGTAAGAACAGGCATCCTTTCTTTTGATGCCGATGGAGAAATTCAATTGATCAACGCCAACGCCAAAAGATTTTTGGGCGTGAGTGGCATTGAAAACCTGGAGGAGTTGATCGAAATTAATCCCAGACTTTATAAAGCCATTTATGATGTTTTGCCTGGCAAAAGCACTTTGTATAAAGGCAATACCGACTTACTGCTGACCATACAAGCGACAGAAATGCGATTACGTGGCGACACCGTAAAGTTGGTGACATTGCAAAATATTCAAAATGAACTTCAACGTCAGGAGTTGGAAGCCTGGCAAAACCTGACGAGGGTGCTCCGACATGAAATCATGAATTCAATCACTCCCATTTCTTCTCTTACCTCCACACTCAGGGAAGTGCTCGTGCATGACCTCAAAAAGGTGAATGAACATTATGAATTAAAAAATGAGGGTGCCCAGGACTTAAAAGAAGGCCTGGACACGATCGAAAGCAGAAGCAAGGGGCTTATCAAATTCATAGACGCATACCGGGAGTATACTTCATTGCCTCATCCCAAATTTAAAGTGGTATTTTTAAAGGAGCTGATTGGAAAAGTGGAAAGCCTGATGCGCAATGAAATCAGGAAAACTGATATTGAATTTGTTGCACATGTAGACTCGGCCTATCTGACCGTGGAAGCGGATGAGGAAATGATCGAACAAGTGCTGATCAACCTGATAAAAAATGCCATTGAGGCCTGCGCAGATACCAGGGATGCCAAAATTGAGGTAAGGGGTCGCTATATTGATGAACACGTGCTAATAGAAGTAATTGATAACGGGCCCGGCATTATTGGTGAAGCGTTGGACAAAGTCTTTGTCCCCTTCTTTTCTACCAAGAGAACCGGTTCTGGTATTGGCTTAAGCTTATCTCGTCAGATCATGCAAATGCACAATGGGAATTTGTATGTGAAGTCCATTCCCGGGGTAAGGACCGTTTTTACATTAAGATTTTAGAAAAGTGAGGCCGAGAGCCTATGCCAAATAGTCATCCCAGTCATTTCCAAATCCACTGTTATCGCGAAGGAACAGGGCGTATGAGGGCTTATAGGGCTTACGCATCAATTGCATGCCAGCCTGCTCAGGTGTATAGTCTCCCTTTTTTGCGTTGCACCTTTTACACGCTGTCACCAAGTTGAGCCAAGAATGAGGGCCTCCCTTCGAACTTGGAATAACGTGGTCCAGCGTAAGGTCTTTATGTGTGCCGCAATACTGACATTCATTATTATCTCTCCTGAAAATATTCTGGCGGGTCAGGTTGACCCCTTTATAAGGCGCCCGAACATACCGGTTCAACCGGATAACCGAAGGCATGGCAAAACTTTGAGTGACTGTGCGCAGCTTATGGCCGTTGGCGGGACGTACCATTTCGCTTTTGTTCAGGTAAACCAATATAAAGGCGCGCTGTACGGAGCACACCATCAGCGGACTAAAATCCTGGTTCAAGACTAGTACCCGGCTATTCATCGTAGAAAGATAGCTGGAATACTCGTTTTAAACAAGCATGGGCGTCCTGCCGCTTCGAAAAAACCTATTGCACCAATGCCCTGCGAATCGACTTGAGGGTGTGGGTTATGGAATTCGTTTCTGAATGGATGATGCCTTCCGGAGCCAGTTGATCTATTCGCACCTGACCCGAGGCATGAATGATTCTGCTATTCTCCATCATAATGCCCACGTGCGAAATCACATCTGATCCATTATGAAAAAAAGCCAGATCACCAGGTAAAGCCTGACCCAGGCTGTCGACCGACCTCCCCGCATTCGCCTGTTGCCCGGCATCCCGGGGAATCTGATAGCCGTTAATTTTGAACACCATCTGAGTAAATCCTGAACAGTCAATGCCAAATGGACTTTTACCGCCCCACTGATAAGGCGCGTGCAAATACTTGATGGCTATCGTCCGTAGAAATTCATAATCCCTTTTCTGCCCCAGGCTTTTCGCTTCGCCATTAAAAGCAAATTGCTCCTCCATCTTGAATAACTCCGAATTTGAAATCGGCACGATGCTCCCCATCAGTATGGTCAGTGGATTCTTTTTGTATAAAATACCAGAAGCAATGTCTGTTGTAATTTTAAAATTAGCGTGATTGATTTGCTCAAAATAATCTTTGGTAATTTCATGATGCTGCTTGGCATCCATCCAGCCTTCATACTTATCCGCAAATATTCTGATGTAAGCCCATTTCTGATCTGTTGAAAAACTCAGCAGTTCGTAATGATCACCAAATAAAAGTTGCGTTGTTTGCTCCGCTCTATCATCCGGTTCTTTTCTTACTGCCACCACCGCCAGTCTTGATACTCCGAAAGTTACGTTGTCCATGAATTTGATTACCTCAGTTTAATTCGACTCAGCTCGCGCCTTACGTCCCGCTCTTTGATACTTTCTCGCTTGTCATGGGTTTTCTTTCCCTTGGCCAGCGCGATCTCCAACTTAGCGTATCCCCTTTCAGTGATAAACAACCTGATGGGAACAATGGTTAATCCCTTTTCTTCAGATTTTGCTTCCAACCTCTTTATCTCTGATTTCTTCAATAGCAGCTTGCGCTCCCGGTCAGCCTCATGATTGTAATGTGCTCCTTCCGTATAAGGTGTAATTCTCAAGCCTTTGACATAGACCTCGCCTTGGTGGATGTAGCAATGACCATCCTGCAAATTCACTTTGCCCTCACGAATAGATTTTATCTCAGATCCCTTCAACACCATTCCTGCCACATACTTGTCCAACAGATCATATCTAAAAGAGGCCTGCTTGTTTTTAATGCTTACATTATTGGAAAACCGTGGCTTTTTCATTTCAATGCTGGTCTCTGGTAAAAATACTTTTCAACCTTTCCTTCTTTAACATTCGTTGTCCGGTTTTGCCCGTAGCAATTAAGCGTTCCCCTGCCCTTACTACTATATCACAGATCAGCTCATTGCCGACTATCTGATCCACCGCAGCTGTTATTTCCAATTCATCGCCTACAAATGCCGGGCTCCGATGATCAATACTTAGGTGGGTTCCCACGCCTTCTTCGTCCTCCTCCTTCATCTCAATAAAAAAAAGCCTTGACGACCATTCCATATCTCTGGCCAGCGCAAAAGTGGAACAAACCTGATGCAAGACTTCGCCATGAAAGATGGCCCGGTCTGCATGGGTCACTTTCTTTTTGTACACTTTGGTATCGCCAACCTTAAAAATTTGTTTCATTCTTTTTATAATGGCATACGGGCGAGTGGTGAAATACTCAGATCACTAAACTCATTTTTTAAAAATTTATAATGGGCCGCCATGGCCACCATGGCCGCATTATCAGTGCAATGTTCAAAATCAGGTATAAAAGTACACCATCCATTTTCCTTTCCTGCCGTTGTCAAAGCTTTTCTAAGTTCACTGTTGGCAGCCACCCCACCGGCAATAGCAATCTGCCTGACATCTAATTCATTGGAAGCTTTCACAAGTCTTTCCATCAGCATGTTCACCAGATGTTTTTGCAAACTAGCACAAATGTCATTCTTTCTTTTATCAATAAAATGTTTGTCCTTAGCCACTTCGTCCCTTATAAAATACAGAAAAGCAGTTTTGATTCCACTGAATGAAAAATTATAGTTTTCCATGCTGGTATAGGGAAAGCTGAAAGCGGCTCCATCTCCCAATTGGGCATATTTATCGATAAGGGGTCCACCAGGGTAAGGAAATCCCAAAATCTTGGCAGCCTTGTCAAACGCCTCACCAACTGCATCATCCTGGGTTTGCCCGATCACCTCCATCTCCAGATAGTTTTTTACCAATACAATCTGGGTATGGCCACCGCTAACGGTTAGGCACAAAAAAGGAAATTCAGGTTTCGGATCTTTTATAAAATGAGACAATACGTGCGCCTGCATGTGATTGACCTCAATGAGCGGAATCTTCAGCGACAAGGCCATTGCCTTGGCAAAGGATACCCCTACCAACAGTGACCCAAGCAGTCCGGGACCTCTGGTAAAGGCAATCGCATCCAGATCAGTCACTTTTATACCAGTTGAAGCCAAGGCATCGTTAACAGTATAGACGATGTTTCTTTGATGAGCACGCGATGCCAACTCAGGGACTACGCCACCATATTTTTCATGGACAGACTGAGAGGCTATAACATTATTAATTACCTTGCCGTTTGTTATTAAGGAGGCAGATGTCTCATCGCATGATGACTCTATGGCAAGGATTTTAGGATGCATTTTGAGTTTGAATGAACCTGCAAGTTATCAAAATTCGGATTCTTTCATGGCTAAAGAAATTTATCTTATATAGCCTTTACTTGCTATTGGTTTCTTTTGTTTTGGGCTTTGGAATTCTCCAAATCCCTCCCGTTCAAAAATACATACTCAAATACTATACAGATCGATTCTCTAGTGCCTCTGGGTTTACTACCACCTTTGAATCCGTATCAGTGATTTGGTATGATAGATTCCAAATCAATGGCCTGGTCATCGTAGATCCGGAACAAAATACCATGATTGAAGCTAAGAAGATTGCTGTTAATTTTCGCATTAGCTCCATCTTGCAAGACAACAATGTTAATCTTGATGCCGCCTCATTAGACGGAACCCATGTCAACCTGGTGAAGATAAATGAGTCAGATTCCATCAGGGATTTCAACATAAACGTGTTTATCAAAAGGCTTGGAAGCCAATCCGGTAAATCATCTGCAGGCAGCACTAAGGTAAACATTGGTGAAATCGTACTTGACAATTCTGAATTCAGATACGATGACGGCAATAAGGATTCGCTTGCTCCCCGCTTTGATTACCATCACTTCAATCTGGCTTTGACTGACGGGCTCTTTCAAAACTTTAAAGTGATAGGCGACACCATTCAATTTAATGTGGAGTCGTTAAACGCAAAAGATCAACAAACTCAGTTTGACATTAAGCGGCTTTCCACCTTCTTCAGGATATCACAGCGTTCAATGGAATTCAAAAGACTTAAACTTGACGCAGGCAATAGCCATATTGAAGATACTGTTGTTTTCACATACAATAGCATGCTCGATCTCAATGATTTTAACAAAAGGGTAAACATTATGGCATCCATTAAGAATTCAAAAATTGATCCGGCTGACTTAGCCTTGTTTGCGCCTGGAGTTGAGAAGATCAGGGCCCCAATGAGTATAGAAGGAAATTTTAATGGCAAGGTAAGTCGTTTCGTTATTCACAATTTGAAGCTAAACACAGGCCGAACACTTCTGACGGGAAATTTGAACATGGATGGATTCCCGCTAATGAGTGAAACATTTATCAACTTAAAATTAAAGCAAGGTAACCTGGACATCAACGACCTTAGGTTTTTGTTTCCAACAAATACCTATTCACGAATTGAGCCTTTGGGCCAATTTCAGTTCACTGGAAACTTCACCGGATTTATCAACGATTTTGTGGCAGATGGCACCATTAAGGGCAATTTCGGAAAAATAGTATCTGACCTTAACCTGAAGATCAATAATCAAAATCCGGATCTGTCGGAGTATAAAGGAAATATCCAACTTCTTGATTTTGATATTGGAAGGTATCTGGGTGACTCCAGCCTGTTTAAAAAAGTTTCATTGAAAGGCCACATCAATGGCAAGGGGTTTACCGAGAGTGCCGCAGATTTTATTCTGGATGGTGCTGTTTCCCACATTGGAATCAGCAACTATAACTATAAAAACATTACAACCAATGCCCGATTTCGTTCTCAATTTTTTAATGGAACACTAACCATCGATGACCCCAATCTTAAATTCAGTGCCGAGGGTTCAATTGATTTGCGTTCTCAAAATAACCTGGTAAACATAAAAGCCAATCTCGATACTGCGCTGCTGCATAATCTTGGGTTTTCAAAGGAAAAATTCTTTCTCCGATCCGACATTGATATCAATTCTACAGGCCTGAAAATAGACAGCATTTTTGGAAATGCCTTTTTCCGAGAAACCAAAATTGTATACCAGGAGGAATCACTGGAGATAGACTCTATTCGACTCGTTTCAAGTCAGCTCGAAAAAGGAAGAAGCCTGCTATTGCGCAGTTCCTTTGCTGATATCAATCTTCATGGAGAATATTTTTACTCCACACTCTTTAACGATATGAGCCGTTTTTTCAAAGAATTTTATCTGACCATTAAGAATGACCGGTCTGAACTTCAGCAACACTATACCAACAAAGACAAAACTGATCAGGAGTATGATGCCAACTTTAATGTCATCCTACGAGACATTAACCCGCTCATCAAGGTGGCAGGAATTAATGCGAACCTCTCTAAAAACACCAGGATTGAAGGGAAATTTACCAACGGGTTTACTTCCATTTTCAATGCCTATTCAAATATTGACTCCATATGGTATGACCAGAAACTGTTTATCAACAATGTGATAGAATTTAATGGAGCCAAAGTTCGCGACAGTACCCACATCCTGGCCATGTTTACTGTATTTTCCGAAGCACAAAAGCTTTCAAAAAATTTCAATACCAAAAACCTGGTGGCTGATGCCATCTGGAATTCAGACCATATCGAGGTCGGACTTGATTTTGATCAGGATGGAAAAGACAACTTTGCCCGGCTGAAGGCAGCTGTCGATTTTCTGAAGGACAGCACGCGCATCAAAATTCTTCCTTGTAAAATCAAGGCATTGAATGAAGACTGGCAGGTAAGTCAGCAAAACTTTACCATCGTCACCGCCAATGAATGGAGAATAAACCATTTGGAGGTAAACAATGGAAATCAGTCTGTATTGGTGCAGGGCGACATCTCACCGAATCCCGAAAAATCGCTTAAGCTCTATGTCAACAACCTTGACCTGTCTTTCTTAAACAGTATTAGCGGTGAAGCATTTACTGGTGTGCTCAACGGTTCAGCTGAGGGTCGTGACCTTTATAACAACCCCTACATTCAAAATGACCTCACCATCAAGAAACTATCGATTAATGACTTTCTGATTGGTGATATCACCGGCATCAATACCTGGAATCAGCAGCAAGAAAGGTTTGATATCAATTTCAATATCGACAGACTCAACATTCGTACGGTTGACCTGAGAGGATTTTATTCCCCAAACGAACCCAGTCCTTTGCAAATCAGTGCGCAGTTTAACAAGGCAAATTTGAAAATTGCTGAACCCCTGCTGGCTGATTTATTTTCACAAATGGATGGAAACCTGACAGGCAAGTACATGATTTCGGGCTCCTTTTCAAAGCCGCTAATCCATGGGGAAGGCAATATTGAAAAGGGGCAAATCATGATTAATTACCTAAAAACATTGTACAAGTTCACAGGAACTTTTGGCATGAACGCCAACCAGTTTGTGTTTAAGGATTTCAAACTCACTGACATCTTTAATAACCCGGGCACGCTGCAAGGCACCATTACCCACAGCAGCTTCAGCGCGTTTCACCTGAATCTTGACGCTTCCTTTACCAATCTTCAATTGCTTAATACTTCTTCCAAAGACAACAGTCTATTTTACGGACAGGGTTACGGAACAGGAAGCGCGAATTTCTTTGGTCCTGCATCAAATTTTAAAATTTCGGCCACCGCCAAATCTGAGAAGAACACGAGAATTTTTATTCCCATGTCTTCCAGTGAAACAGTTGAGAAAAAGGATTTTATCAATTTCGTGCCGTTTACCGATACCACCTCAGCAGCAGCAGCAAAACGAAAAACCGATGCAAAAAAAGCAGGCGACCCACGGGGAATTTCTATGGACCTTAACCTGGAGATCACGCCTGATGCCTACACAGAAATAATCTTTGATATCAAATCAGGAGATATCATTAGAGGCCGCGGTAATGGAGAAATTAAACTGCAACTCGATACCAAAGGCGAGTTCTTCATGTTTGGAGCCGTGGAGTTTACTCAAGGTGCATACAATTTCACTTTATACGATATCATCAACAAGGAATTTGACATCCAGCCCGGAAGTAGAATCGCCTGGTATGGCAATCCGTATGAAGGGGTAATGGATATCACTGCAACTTACCGGCAGATGGCTTCGCTGAGCCCGATACTTACTGATCAATCAGATGAAGTAACCAGCAATCCACAGGTAAGAAGGAAATATCCTACCGATGTAGAATTGAAACTTGAAGGTCAAATGCTGTCGCCACGAATCAATTTTGATATTGAAGCCAACGAATTACCTGACAACATCATAGTGGACGGAAGGGCTCCCGTGCGACTGAATTTTGAGTTCGAGTCTTTTAAATCGCGACTCGATGAACAAGAACTAAAAAGGCAGGTTTTCAGTTTAATTATCCTGCGCAGATTCTCGCCCCCGGATGCCTTCAGCACCAGTGGCACTTTGTACAACAGTGTAAGTGAATTACTATCTAATCAACTGAGCTATTGGCTCACCCAGGTTGATCAAAACCTGGAAATAGATCTTGACCTGGGCACTCTGGATCAGGAAGCCTTCAATACTTTCCAGTTACGTCTCTCCTATTCATTCCTGAATGGGAGGCTAAGAGTAACACGAGACGGAACATTCTCCAATCAGTACAGGCCTTCAGACAATATCTCCGGCCTGGCAGGCGACTGGACGGTGGATTACTTATTGACTCCTGATGGTAAATTCAAAGTAAAAATGTACAGTCGTTCTAATTTTAATCAACTTACCAATAGCCTGGGGACACAGAATGCTGTGACAACCGGGGTGAGCTTACTGCACACGCAAAATTTTAACGAAGTGAAAGATCTCTGGCAATCTGCACGGGAGAAAAATCAATCCAATCAATCCACCCTCCCCGATAACGAGGAAGCGCTTAAAGAGGATGATGATGGCGGGCTGTAGAAGGCTAATGGCACAAAGGATTTATCAATTATTTACATGTATTCTGATGTATACTGGCATTACTAATGCCCAGGGACAAGCTTTTGAAAAAGATTCCATTCACAGAAAAAGACTTAACGGACTTATCCTTGTTACATCAACAGGCTATGCCGCCTCCATGACGGTTTTGAATCAAGTTTGGTACAGCGACTTCGACAAGCAACCCTTCGCATTTTTTAATGATTCAAAAGAATGGTTTCAAATGGACAAGCTTGGTCACACATTTTCTACATTCCACATCAGCAAATTCGGTTCCAATGCCTTACATTGGTCTGGGCTACCAAAGAAAAAGTCAGACAAGATCGCAGCGTTAAGTAGTTTTATTATGGTCAGTTCCATTGAAATATTTGATGGCTACTCTGCAGGCTATGGCGCCTCTGCTACTGACCTGGCTGCCAATGCACTGGGTGGATTTTTATTTTTAGGCCAACAAATGCTGTGGAACGAAGTAAGGCTGCACCCCAAATTCTCATTTCATCAAACTGCACTGGCTAGTCAAAGGCCTTCACTTCTTGGAAAAAACCTGGGAGAAGAAATCATCAAAGACTATAACGGGCAAACCCAGTGGCTGTCTGTGGACGTAGATAAATTTACTCGCTTTCCAAAATGGTTCAATATAGCAATCGGGTATGGCGGTCATGATATGGTGTATGCCAACAAAGCTGAAGGAATTGCCAATGGGTACAACCCTTACCGCCAACTCTACTTTAGCATCGACTTCGACTTGACAGATATTAAGACCAAATATCGTGGAATAAACGCGCTGTTGTATATCGTTAATATGATAAAACTACCTGCTCCTACCCTGGAAATTTCTCAGGGAAGGCTAAAAACCCATGCATTCTATTTCTAAAGCGCTGGTATCATATCAATATCATTTTGTACCTTCATTCTTCCCAAACCAATTTTAATCCTATGGACTTAGTTTCATTCATGAAAAGTTACTCCGATGAAATAGGCGGACAATTCTCAACCTATGACAATACGCACTCCATTATTGTGGTACCCCTGGCAGGCGGGCGCTTTCAGTCTGTCATTGGCACCATTAAGGAAAATAAACTGTACAGCAGGAATATGGTAACCTTTACTTCAAAAATTGCGGCATACAATCCAAGTTTACCACTCAAGGACCTGTTGGAACAGAGTTCGCTATTCAATTATGCCCGTTTCATCATCAGTGAAAATTATTTGCAAATGGAAGCCGTAGCTTCCATGGAAGGGACACCAGAATCTTCAATCAAGGAAATGATTCAGGAGGTCGCCAACCTTGCCGACCAATACGAAATGAAATTGACTGGTGCTGACGTGCATTAGCGCTCACCCAGCATTATCGGATTAATCATTAACTTTGCAAGGAATGCAAGCCGTCTTATCGTTCCCGACTTGTCGGGGGAGGAAAGTCCGGGCAACTTAGAGCATCGTACTTCCTAACAGGAAGGCCCCGACTTGTCGGGGACAGAAAGTGCCACAGAAAACAAACTACCCTGACGCTTGCCGCCAGGGAAAAGGTGAAAAGGTGAGGTAAGAGCTCACCGCTGCTATGGTGACATGGCAGGCATGGTAAACCTTACGAGTTGAAAGGCCAAATAGGCCCCGATCCTGAGCCGCTCTACTCATCCACTTGTGGAATCGGGGTGGGTAAGCTGATTGATCCTGACGGTGACGTCAGGGCTAGATAAATGATAAGATGCTGATTCCCTTGAGGCGTCAGTAACAGAACCCGGCTTACAGGCTTGCATTTTTTAAATATCCGGCTTAACCTTCACCAACAAAAGAAACGCTGTCAACATGCCCAAAGTGCTTTTAATTGAAGATGAGGCGAGCATACGTGCTGTCTTAAAAGACATCCTGACCGATCAAAAAGAGTTGAACCTGAAAGTATCCGAAGCAAAAGACGGAGTAGAAGGTCTTGCGCTGTTGGAGAGCGATGAGTTTGACCTGGTATTCTGCGACATTAAGATGCCCAAAATGGATGGCATGGAAGTGCTTCAAAAAGCCAAAGAAAAGGGAATTGGCACCACATTCATCATGATCTCAGCACATGGAACTACCGAAATGGCGGTGGATGCCACCAAGATGGGGGCTTATGATTTTCTTCAAAAACCACCTGACCTGAACAGACTTTTGATTACCCTGCGCAATGCACTGGACAAAACTTCTTTACTGGCCGAAACCAAAACCCTGAAGAAAAAAATAGCGAAGAAATTCGACATGATCGGAGAGTCGGAATCCATTAAGCAGGTAAAGGAAATGATCGAAAAAGTGTCGCCTACAGACGCCCGCGTGCTCATCACGGGTCCTAATGGATCCGGAAAAGAATTGGTAGCGCGTTGGATACACGAAAAAAGCAACCGTGCCGGTGCCGCCTTTGTTGAGGTAAATTGTGCGGCCATTCCATCAGAGCTGATTGAAAGCGAATTGTTTGGCCATGAGAAAGGCTCCTTTACATCGGCTGTTAAGCAACGGATTGGAAAATTTGAACAAGCTGATAACGGCACCATTTTTTTGGATGAAATCGGAGATATGAGTCTTGCAGCCCAGGCGAAAGTATTGCGGGCGCTCCAGGAAAATAAAATTACCCGTGTAGGTGGAGACAAGGATATTGCCGTAAACGTGCGGGTGTTGGCAGCTACCAATAAAGACCTAAAGATGGAAATTGAGCAAAACAATTTCAGGGAAGACCTGTATCACCGGCTGGGCGTTATCATCATCAAGGTCCCTGCCCTCAACGATCGCAAATCGGACATTCCCTTACTAGTGGACAAATTCCTCAATGACCTAGCTTTGGAGCATGGCGCAAAAGTCAAAAAAATAACCGATAAGGCACTAAAGGAAATCCAAAACTACAACTGGACAGGAAATATCAGGGAACTAAGAAATGTAGTCGAACGACTGGTAATCATGAGCGGAGAGGAGATTGGCGTGGAAGAGGTAAAAAAATATCTCTAAATCCGCTAAATCTGCTTATATCCGATTTTCGGTGTTGCTTTTCTTAACCTCTTTCTTGCTGTAAGTAGGGCATGTGTACTGACTGCATGCGCTCAAGAAGGCGATAAGGGCAACAAAAGCTAGAATTCTCTTCATTTTCATAGTTTTAGCAAGTATCAAAATTATCAATCTTTTCAAATTCAGCAAACATTATCATCCTTAAATGGCATTTTAGCGACTTTTACGGCTATCCAACCAATAAGTTGCAGCCACGGATATCGCTATTGTCCAATCTGCCAAGTACCTCAAAACTACCATCTTGCCGAATCCTACCTAAATCTTGAGTTTCAACGAACGCGCAGGTATAAATATTTGCCAAATCAATCACATTAATACCTCCCGTTTTTTCCTCATTCAACGTTTTGAACGGGTCATTGATGTCGCGAATGATCACTTTCATTCCCGGGGGCGAGTTAAAGTAACCTTTTCCCTTCGAATAGGCCTGCGAAAAAAGCTCGGTCATTCCGTACTCCGAATGGATTGACTTCACATTAAATCTTGAGCAAAGGTATCCGTGCAACTCCTCTCGCGTAATTTCTTCCCGCCTACCTTTCATTCCTCCCGTTTCCATTACGAGGCAATGGCTTAAATCCAACTCCGTTTGTTCAGCTAAATCCATCAGCGCAAAAGTAACCCCCATCAGCAGCACCTTTTTTTGTGCCACTTTGGTCTGTTGCAATTGTTTAATCAGCTCGTCCCGATGGTGGAGGTAGAATGCTGATAGATCGGACTGACTACGGGCAATAAAATGTCTCATCATTTCCACCAGGGAAGACCCTTCCCTTTCGAGGTAAGAAGGCAAAAGGGCAAAGAAATGGTAGTCACTCATATTGCCATAAAAATGCTGAAAAATGTCAGACGCATTTTTCAAATAGGCTGCTTTGCTTCTGACTTTATGACGACTTTGATCCATTCCAGCGGTAGCACTGCTGAGGAAAACCGTTTCCTCGTTCCAATTACCGGTGACCACATCATGCTCCTTAAAAAAGCTGATCGGGAGAAAGGGAATAGAGGCGATATCAGAAACTGATTTCGGGTTTACCCCAAGATAGGTGAGGTACTTTCGATATACCGGGTTCTCCCCGGCCTGCCACCTGAACAATGACAACGCAATATTCTCGAAATTGAATTCGTTGACATTAGATAAATCGTGTTCAAAACTTTTAATTGCAGGCAAGCGTTAAGTAATTTACAAACCATAAAAATAGGCAATGAAGTTCATTTGGGGATTGGGTATGGTGATTGTATTGGGGCTCGGGCTTTCTTCCTGCTTTGATCCTCCGGAATATTCCGTAGTACCTGAGATTGAGTTTGAGCGATTATCGTTTGTTGAGACCTCTGGGGCAGACTCGCTCATTCTTTTTATCAAGTTCAGGGATGGCGATGGCAACTTGGGGCTTGACCCTTCAGAAAATGGCTGTTATTTGATTGGCAGCGACACCGTTTGCTATGTTGACAAATTCTGGTTTGTAGATGAGAAGGGTAATCCAATCAATTATAAGGCCAAGCGAACTGTTCCGGAACTAAGCAGTTTACCGGATTTTGAACCACCCTACAGTTGCATCAACTGGGAAGTGGTAAAGGTAAACGATATCGTGACTGACACCATTTATTTTGAACTTAACCCAGATCACTATAACATTTTTATTGACTTTTTGGTCAAGCAGAACGATGGCTCTTTTGAGCTATTCGACTGGAGAACTGAATTTGAGTATCCCGGCTGTGCCACCTCCTTTGATGGAAGATTTCCGATCCTGGCTAAGAATGGTGATTTAAGCGTTCAAAGTCCCGTTGAAGGTACCTTGAAGTATGGCATGGTAAGTTCAGCCTTTATTGCACAATTCAGCATCAAAACATTAAAACTCCGCGTGCAAATTCAGGATCGCCTGCTTAACCGAAGCAACATTATCGAAACACCAGAATTTCAATTCAAGTAGTTCAATATAAAGGCGGAAAGCTTTCCGGATTGGCCTCGCACATGATTTCGTAGACCGCATCAAAAATAGTCTCCGTGTTGGGCTTGGAAAAATAGTCTCCGTCAGAACCGTAAGCTGGTCTGTGTTCTTTGGCCGCAATGGTCACTGGCTTGGCGTCCAGGTACCTGTATCCATCCTGTTCATCAAGTACCTTTTGCATCATGAAGGCCGTTGCTCCGCCCGGCACATCCTCATCAGCAAAGACAACACGGTTGGTCTTCTTTACCGATTCGACAATGGTATGCCCCACATCAAATGGCAAGAGTGTCTGCACATCGAGTACTTCGCATGAAATATTAAACTTTGACAATTCATTTGCCGCCTCCATTACAATTCGACACATCGAGCCATAGGTAATGATAGTAACATCAGTACCTTCTTTCAGGATTTCAGGCACGCCTAACGGAACACAAAATGTACCTATGTTGTCGGGTAAGGTTTCTTTTAGTCTGTAGCCATTCAGGCATTCAATGATCAAGGCGGGATCATCTGATTTCAGCAGGGTGTTATAAAAACCTGCTGCCTGTGTCATATTGCGCGGCACCAACACGTGCATTCCCCGAAGGCTGTGAAGTATCATTCCCATGGGAGAGCCCGAATGCCAAACACCCTCCAGACGATGCCCTCGGGTTCGCACGATCAGCGGAGCCTTCTGTCCTCCTTTTGTTCGGTATTGAAGCGTTGCCAAATCATCGCTCAAGATTTGTATTGCATAAAGCAGATAATCCAGGTACTGAATTTCTGCGATGGGCCTCAGTCCCCTCAAAGCTGCACCAATACCCTGCCCAATGATGGTCGCTTCTCTAATGCCCGTATCCGTCACTCTCAGCTCTCCGTACTTGCTTTGCAATCCTGCAAAAGCCTGGTTGACATCACCGATCTGACCCACATCTTCACCCAACGCAAAAATGGTTGGATCTCGCTCAAGTGCCTTGTCAAAACAAGCCTGTAACACCTCTCTGCCATCCACCAGTGCAGAGGAATCGGAATACTCAGGGGCTATCGCCTCCACTTTCAAAGCCGATTGTTCCGATTGGCTGTACAAGTAGGAACTGTAGCGTTCCCAATTATCGTCTTCATTTTTTCTGATCCAGGCTACCAATTCGTTTCTGGCCTCAGATTCCTCCCCACGAAGGTACCTGATGGCATGCTTGGCTGCCTTCACGCCATCCAGCCTCAATGGGTTGATGGTGGTTTTTAAGTCATTTAATATTTTATGGATGACCGGCTTATCTGTATTTAGCTTGGATAGAATGGCAATCAATGCACCATTCGCTTCTTGAATGTCCTTGTTAAACTCTTTCCAGGCATTTTCCTTGGCCGCCTTTGCGGTAACTTTTGCTTGCTTTTCAATCGCGTCCAATTCTTCAGCACTCGCCATCTCCAATTCCAATATCCACTGACGCATCCTTAATATGCAATCATGGTCTCTCTCCCAAGCCAAACGGTCCTTGGGTTTGTATCGCTCATGCGATCCGGAAGTACTATGCCCTTGCGGCTGAGTCACCTCCAGCACATGCAGCAGCACCGGAACGTGCTCATCCCTGCAAATTTTCTCTGCCTTCTCATATGCCTTACAGAGTCCATCATAGTCCCATCCTTTTGCCGTGATAATCTCAAAACCTTCTTCGTGCTCACTGCGCTGAAATCCCTGCAAAATTTTGGAAATGTTACCCTTGGTCGTCTGATACCTGGCGGGAACGGATATACCATAGTCATCATCCCACACCGACATCAACATGGGTATTTGCAATACTCCAGCTGCATTGATCGCTTCAAAAAATATTCCCTCAGAGGTAGAAGCATTGCCAATTGTTCCAAATGCAACTTCGTTCCCGTTGATGGATAGCTTCTTCAAGGCTGCCAGCTCAGGATTATTCCTGAATAATTTTGAGGCATACCCCAACCCTACAAGTCTTGGCATTTGACCTGCGGTAGGAGAAATATCTGAACTGCTGTTCTTGTGCTTGGTTAAATCTTTGAAGTTACCGTGTTCATCGATCATGCGCGTAGCGAAATGACCATTCATCAGACGACCAGCCGAAGCAGGGTCTGCTTCGACTTCTGTATGAGCATACAATTGCGCAAAGTATTCCTGAAGTGTGAGTTCACCAATCGCAAGCATGAATGTCTGATCCCGATAATAGCCAGATCGGAAATCCCCTTTGCGAAACACCTTCGCCATGGCAATCTGCGCTACCTCCTTGCCATCACCAAAGATTCCAAATTTTGCCTTGCCCATGAACACTTCTTTCCTGCCCAACAAGCTTGCTTCTCTACTCTCACAGGCCAACTGATAATCCGCCAGAATGTATGTTGCTCTTTTAGCTGAAATGCTAGATTTTACATTTTTTACTTGCGTCAAAATCCGGGGCTTTAAATTCAAAAATAATCAAAAACAGGCATCGCATCAAAAAGCAATTATGCGCAAATTATTGTTCCTCTATTACTCTTATTTGCCATAGAATGTTACCCAATCACCGCTTTTTACCTTAGGATCATCTCCAGGCCTCTCAAATAGGTAAATACCCACTTTCATTCCATCAACTTCAATGCATTCAAAGACATACCCTGCTCCTGCTTCAAGCTCATGTATGGCCACCCTTGCGGTAACATCATGTATGCAAAATAATTCAATCACTATGGATGCTGAATGATCATTAGATCTGACCGCATAAGGATATGACCCCAGAGAATAAAGATCGAAACCCTTAATTCGCTTTGTGCTGATATATTCTAGTGATCTTTTGAAGGAATTGTAGTTATCCATTCCTCTTCTCAACGAACCGTAAAAAGCAAATAATTCAGTTTCTTCCATATCCATGCAAAATTGGGTAATTTGATACTTGCTATTCTATCCTAATGCTATATTTGCCCGTTTATTTTTGACCAAAACTGTAAGACCATGATAATAGGAGTCCCCAAAGAAATTAAGAACAACGAAAACAGGGTGGCGCTTACCCCTGCCGGAACCCAGGAGCTAAAAAAGCGAGGTCATACGGTATATGTTCAGACCACTGCTGGAGTGGGAAGTGGCTTCAGCGATGAGGAGTACGCAGGTGCAGGTGCCGTTATACTGCCTTCAGCCAAAGAGGTATACGACATCGCAGAGATGATCATAAAAGTAAAAGAGCCGGTAGAACCAGAGTACAAACTCATCAAGAAAAATCAACTGGTGTTCACTTACTTTCATTTTGCCAGTTATGAACCTCTGACGAAGGCCATGATTGAAACAGGTGCGGTTTGTCTGGCATACGAAACAGTTGAAAAAGACGGAGGACTTCCCCTTTTGGTTCCCATGTCAGAAGTTGCAGGCAGAATGGCCATTCAGGAAGGGGCTAAATACCTTGAAAAACCATTGAAAGGTAGAGGAATTCTTTTAGGGGGTGTCCCAGGGGTGATGCCGGCCAAAGTCTTGATATTAGGCGGAGGTGTAGTAGGAACGAACGCAGCTAAAATAGCTGCAGGCATGGGAGCAGATGTAACCATTTGTGATCTGAACTTAAACAGATTGCGCTACCTGGATGATGTAATGCCAAAAAATGTAAGCACTCTGGCATCCAACGAATATTTATTGCGTGAACTCGTAAAAACACACGATTTAATTGTGGGGGCTGTATTGATTCATGGTGCCAAGGCGCCTAAGTTAATTTCAAAAGACATGTTGAAAACCATGCGGCCGGGTACGGTACTGGTTGATGTGGCGGTGGATCAGGGCGGTTGTATTGAAACCTGTAAGCCTACCACACATGAAGACCCTACTTACATTATTGATGATGTGGTGCACTATTGTGTGGCCAACATGCCGGGGGCAGTACCATATACCAGTACACTTGCGCTTACCAACGCCACACTTCCCTATGCCATTAAACTAGCCGGCATGGGCTGGAAGAAAGCCTGCAACGAACATGAAGATTTGAAAAAAGGTTTGAATGTAATCAACGGAAAAGTGGTTTATAAAGCCGTTGCTGATGCCTTTAATCTTCCCTACACAGACGTTGCTGAGTTTTTGAAATAATCAAAATGATCGGAGAACAAAATTTCCGATCATTACTTCTCGAATGCTGGAAATTTATCCAGAAATTTTGCCTCTTTACCCTGGACAGGCGCATGCCAGCAATAGTGTACCATGCCATTGGTGACGGCCAAGAAAGTGGCTCCCACCGTCATGTTGTAAACCGCAATCTGATTGAAAGCCTTTTGTGTTAGCTTGATGGAAGCAGACTTGCATTCTACCAGCATCCATGGTTTTCCTTCCCGATCGCGAATGAGAATGTCAGATCGCTTTTGCATAGCATTGTAGGCAAGGCTACCCTCTATCCGAAAAAGAGATTTTGGATAATGATGATTTTGAATCAAGTGATGTACAAAATGTTGCCTCACCCATTCTTCTGGCGTGAGTACCACAAACTTTTTCCGGATGATATCAAAAATCCATACTTTTCCCTGTTCCTTTTTCAGCTTAGGCTCAATCGCGGGGAGGTTGAGTTGGATCATGATCACAAATTATACATATTTCCGCAATTCAAATCTGAGCTAGAATACCGCACGAAAACAACTGCCTATGAAAACCAAACAGGAAATAGTATCGAACTGGCTACCACGGTATACCGGAGTCAAGCTGGCATCTTTTGGAAAGGATATTCTGCTGACCAATTTCGACAACTACGTTTACAAGTTCGCAGAATGGCATAATGTAAAAGTGGACGGTACCGATAAAGCAATGATGAGCGCCACCGCAGAGGGCATTACCATCATTAATTTTGGAATGGGGAGTCCTAATGCCGCAACCATTATTGATTGCCTGACTGCCATAAAGCCCGATGCCATTCTTTTTCTGGGCAAATGCGGAGGCTTGAAGAAAAAAAATGATATCGGAGACTTTATATTGCCCATAGCCGCCATCAGAGGAGAGGGAACCTCTAATGACTATCTGCCTCCTGAAGTTCCGGCACTCCCCGCATTTGCCCTTCAAAAGGCCATCTCAACCACCATCAGGGATTTAAACCAGGACTACTGGACCGGAACCATCTACACCACAAACAGGCGTGTATGGGAATGGGATGCTCCATTTAAAGAATACCTGCGCAAAATCAGGGTCATGGGCATTGATATGGAAACAGCCACCATTTTCTCCACTGCGTTCTACAATGAAATTCCTGCTGGTGCCCTGCTGCTGGTGTCGGACCAGCCGATGATCGCAGAGGGGGTAAAGACCGAAACCAGCGACCAGGAAGTAACAGGCAGCTTTGTTGATTTGCATCTCAAAATTGGAATTGAATCACTGAAACAACTGATCAATAAAGGCATCACAGTAAAGCATTTGAGGTACTAAGCAGCTTTGAGAAGGTTTCTGGATTTAACCAGCGTCAGGAAGATCATCCCCAAAACAAAGAATACAGCCAGGGCCAGCGCACTGTTTCGCATGCTACCCGTGAGCTGATTGATAAGTCCAAAAGAGAAGGTTCCCATCACGATAGACAGGTTGTAGGTGACATCAAAGAAACTAAAGTAGGAAGCGTGATCGATTGCGCTTTCCGGAATCAATTTGGTGTAAGTTGCTCTTGCCAGTGACTGCACCCCGCCCATAATCATGCCAACGACAAATGCCAGGGCATAAAATTGAAACTCTGAGGCGGTAAAATAGGCAGCCACACATACAACTATCCAAATACCTATCATCGCCATCAATACCCTTTTGTTGCCGTATATCGCGGAGCACTTTGCAGAGAGCCATGCGCCAATGGAAGCAACCAACTGGATGATCAGAATCGTCATGATCAACTTGTTGCTATCCAGATGAAGCACGTCTGTTCCGAATAGGGTGGCCAGGTACATCACCGTTTGCACACCCATGTTAAAAAAGAAAAACGCAGTCAGGTACCTTTTTAGATCAGGTGATGATTTTAGACTATTCCACACCAGGAGTAGTTCCGCGTAACCCTTTACCCAAATGTTTCCTCTGGGAATCCTGCCATAGGGATTTTCTGGTACGTATTTAAATGTGATCATGGAGAAGCCCATCCACCACAGTCCAACCAGCAGAAAGGTAAATCTGACGGCCCCGCCTTCGGTATCAAACCCAAACGAATTGTGATAGGTAATGAGTATCAGGGAGATCACCATGAGAATCACGCTGCCATAATATCCCATAGAGTAGCCTCGTGCGCTGGTAGCATCATACCGGTCCATCGTCACAATTTCCGGTAGGAAGGCATCATAGAAAACGAGACTGCCGGAATAGCCAATACTTGCCATAATGGAGCAGAGTATCCCCCACTCCAAATCATTGATGTCGTTGAAGAAAAACAACCCCATGCAAGCGAGGCTGCCCATGACCACAAAAAACTTCATGAATGTCTTTTTCATGCCGGCATAGTCGGCTACACCTGATAGCAAGGGAAGGATGGCTGCCACTACCAGAAATGAAAACGAAAGGGAATAAGTATAAAGGACAGAGTTATTGATGGTAAAGCCCATGAATTGCACAAAATCTCCGTTGCCCGACACGGCTACAGACTTATAGTAGATGGGAAAAATTGCAGACGTGATGACCAAAGAGTAAACCGAATTGGCCCAATCGTACATGCACCAGGCCCGTACCGTCCTGGCATTATTTAGCTCATACCCAACTACCGCTGCGTGCATAAATTAAAAAACCCCTTCCTCTTGTGAAGGAAGGGGTTCGTTTTATCTTAAACCAAAAACAAGTTATTTCTCAGCCTTCTGAAGTGTAGAGTACAATATCTTTCTGGCATTTGCCTTCCTGAGTTGTGTCTCCACGTCAGCAATAATTCCGCGTTTTGCTTCGCTGTCCACTTTGAGCGCCACCGTCAATTGTTCGCGCTCGTTTTCAGGAAGCTTGTCCTTTTCTCTATTCACCCACAGAATAATATCATTGGGCTCAATAAATACATCCTCCGCCTGAATCTTGGGTTCTTCACCAAATTGCTCCGATTTTTTGGGTTCACCAATGTATAAATTGGTAACCAATGTCTTACGTTGCAATTTACGCAGTTGAGTCGCTTGTGGTATGCGCTGCATTACGTCTACTGCGGTCTTTCTAAGTTCTGTGGTTACCATAAAGAAAAACAGCAACATAAAAACCACATCCGGCATTGACGCAGTTGGAATGTCCTGCTTAACTTTCGTTTTCTTCCTAAACTTCGACATAATTCAATTTTTATCAGTTCCCTACCTTAGTTGGTTCCGCAATCGAGATACCCATCGGAATGCCTTCACGTCCTTTATCATACAGGCGCTTGTTTTCCGGGTTATTCAAATCCGAGGCTATTTTTCTAAACTCTGCATTGGTAACACCTGCCTGATCAGCATAGATATCATAATATGAAGCCTGAATAATATCCAATATTTCCACAAATCGCTTATGGGTGGTTCCCCTGTCAGTCTTGAAAGAGACGATCGCCTTTTCCGGACTATCCGAACTGTGCGGATCGACACCTCTGTTAAGAATGAACTTCTTAATCATGTCTTTCAATCCTGACACGTCATCCATGGGCTCACCTTCCACCAAAAGGGCATCAGAAGAGTTTACCTGAATCTTAAACATATTCCGCTCCTGAATCTTAACATCCTCAGGCGGCTGTGCCTCTGGAGGCGGGGGCAGCTGCATGCTCAATCCCTTGTCATTGGGCATTGTTGTGGTAACCAAAAAGAAGGTCAACAACAAAAACGCAATGTCAGCCATAGAGGCATTAGGTATTTCTGGAAGTGGTTTAGCCATTACTTAAACGCTTTACTAATTTCAGAATAAACAATTCCAATGGTAGCTGACAGGAAAACAATGTAAAACATCGTCAAACCAGCGCCTATCAATTTTGAGCTACTCTCTCCAATTCCTTGTGCAGTATACTTAGAAGTTACTTCTGACCCTGATAGTCCGTAGGAAATCAGGAATATGATTACCAACACGCCCAGTGCCATACCAGCCTTACCTAGCTCCTTAGGCGACTTCAGGGTATTGATCAATGGGAGCAATACAGCCGCACCAACTGCAATGATGAGCAGGCCATAACCCACGTATAGTCCAATGTCTTCCATTATTTTACAATTTTATGTTTTACCAAAAGATCAACCAGGGTGATGGAAGCATCTTCCATGTCATTTACCAGGTTGTCAATTTTAGAAACCAAATAGTTATAGAATACCTGAAGCACCATACCAACAATCAAACCTCCAACCGTTGTCAACAAGGCAGTTTTCATACCACCTGCAACCACTTGAGGAGAAATGTCACCGGCAGCTTCGATCGCATCAAAAGCGGCCACCATTCCAATTACCGTTCCAAAGAAACCTAACATGGGACCGAGTGAAATAAAAAGCGAGATCCAAATCAATCCTTTCTCCAACCTGCCCATTTCAACACCACCATAAGAAACAATAGATTTTTCTACCATTTCCATTCCTTCTGATGATCTCATCAGTCCTTGTGTGAATATGGAGGCAACAGGGCCTTTGGTATTTTTGGTTACGTCTTTGGCTGCTTCTATTCCGCCTTTGGACAAAGCGTCTTCAATTTGAGCCAATAATTTTTTGGTATTAGTGGTAGCCAGGTTTAATGTAATGATTCTTTCAATAGAAACGGCTAGTCCAAATATTAAACAGATAAGGATAGGCCACATAAAGCTGGCACCCCCTTCGATAAATTTCTCTTTAATTCTCTGATGGAAGCTTGCATCTTCAGCAACTACTTCTGTTGCCATTTCATCCATTGCTGGTTCTTGTTCAGAAGATACTGCATCAGCTTGTTCGCTCACTTGTTCTGTTGAATCTCCTTCCTGTGCAAAGACCAAAGAGTATGACCCAAAAGTCAGAACCCCGAATAGAGCGAGAATAGCAAAT
>CAYNCP010000025.1:36440-50516 GCA_964395905.1 uncultured Ohtaekwangia sp. | reverse complement strand
GAAGAGAATAACAGAAAAGAAAGAGAGTTTTAAAAGTGCCCTGAAAGCCGGAGTTACTTTTGTAGCCGGAGGGGATGTGGGTGTATACGAGCACGGTACAAATGCAATCGAACTAGAGCTGATGGCTGATTATGGAATGAATGTGATGGAAATTTTAAAATCAGTGACAGCTGTAAATGCGAGAATACTCCATCTCAATGGCTTGGGTGAAATTAAGTCCGGCTTTCTGGCCGATCTGATAGCAGTGAAAGGAAATCCAACCGCTAACATATCTGATTTGCGGAAGATTTCGTTTGTTATGAAAGATGGCGTCATTTATAAACAGGAATAGAAAAATTGCACTCTCGACAACCGTATTGCTGCTCAGCCATTTATTTGGCCAGGCTCAATCATCCTTTTCAGAAAAATTATCTGCTGCTGCCATCTTACTGACTGCAGATCAAGTCCGATACGACCCTTCTTATTTCAGTATCTCCTATCCGAATGGAGACGTTCCTGCTGATCGTGGAGTCTGTACTGATGTTATCATTCGCGCGTACCGAAAGTTGAACATCGATTTACAAAAAGCCGTGCATGAAGATATGGCTGAAAACTTTTCAGCGTACCCCAATCATTGGGGACTGAAAAAGACAGACAAGAACATAGATCATCGCAGGGTGCCGAATTTAATGACCTACTTTGCACGACATGGTATTGTAAAAAAGAAATCCCAAAACCCTGAAGACTTTCAACCTGGAGATATTGTTGCGTGGGATTTAGGGGGTGGAATAACGCACATCGGAATTCTCATCAGTAAGCAAGCCAGCGATGGCAAAACGCCTTTGGTCGTGCACAACATTGGCAACGGGCAGGAAATTTCGGACTGTCTTTTCAAGTATGAAATAATCGGGCACTATACTTATCCCAAATAACACTACTGGACTTTTGAAAGCCTGATCCTAGCGTCATCTGCTCTAATATCAATTTTGGCGGAGCCATTTGGCAAGGTAAGGCTGGTAAACGACTCTGACTTTTCATGCACATCAAATCCACCTTCAGCTATCACGCGCGCATCATCATGGCGTACATTAAATGCTCCACCTCCTCCGGTGACAATCATCGATACCATTCCATCCTGGGCACGGATGTTGTAATTTCCATTGTTGGCCAATGAGGTTTCGATGATCAGGTCACCATCGTCTACATTGGCGATGATGGAAGTAAAATGTGCATTCCTGATTCTTACATCACCGTCATCGGTATCAATCTCAATTGCACCACGACCCTGATCCATATTCAAATTTCCATCATCTAACCTGAATTTGAAAATACTTCCTTTACAACCCATCAAATCAATATCACCATCATCCACACCCATGGCAATAGATCCATTGATGCTTCTAATGGTATAATCTCCGTCATCTCCTTTGATGACCAGGCTCGCCCCCCAAGGTGCTTCAATAGTGATTTCATATTCTTCATTGTAATACCCTACTATCCCGTGGTTTGATGAGCTAGACCTTTCTCTAATTCTTAAATTCCCTCCAGAGTTGTCAATCTCAAGTGCAAACTCATCGCTTCCAAAAAATAATCCTTTGGTAGTGACTGTTCGATCCACTTTCAAATGCACGGTCTTTCTATCTGAACCGGTAATGGAGACCTTTGCATCAGAAGAGGACAGTTCAATGGTACCGGACGCACTCAGGTCAAACTCCTTGTCAAGGTGGTAATCGCCATCTTTTTGAGCCAGTAAGGTAAGTGATGCGAAGAAGGCAGCTATTGCTAAAAGTGATTTCATAACAGGTGATTTTTACCATATGACGTGCAATTCTCCTCTGAGGTTGCACACTACAATGTGCTGATGAGCCTAATGTACAATTCAGTCAAAGAAATTTCTGCTTTTCCAGCCGTTTCAATGATTTCAGAAATATTAGCTACCTGTAAATTATCCGGATCGCAATCATCGGTAAGCACCGAAACTGCACAGCATGGCAGTGAAATATGATTGGCTACAATTACTTCTGGTACGGTAGACATCCCCACCACATCCGCACCGATCTGCTTTAGAAACCTGTACTCTGCGCGCGTTTCCAGGTTGGGACCGGCAACACATACGTATACACCTTCATTGAGTTTGATCCCTTTCTCTTTTGCGATTTTTTTCAACTTTGAATTCAGGTTCTTATCATACGGGCAACTCATGTCAGGGAAGCGTGGCCCTTGCTCATCAACATTTTTTCCGCGCAGCGGATTATCCGGTTGTAGATTGATATGATCATCGATCAACATCAACTCTCCTTTGCGCCAATCCATATTCATATTGCCTGCCGCATTGGATATTAAGAGATAGTTAATTCCCAATTCCTTCATTACCCGCACCGGTAATGTGATCTGATCAGCGGAATATCCTTCGAAGTAGTGAAATCGACCTTGCATAGCCAGTACCTTTTGATTGCCAATCTCACCATAAATCAATTTGCCTTTGTGAAACTCTACAGTAGAAACCGGAAAATGAGGTATTGAACTGTATTCTATCTCAATTGAATTTTTGATGGCTTTAACAAAGTGACTTCCAAGTCCTGTTCCCAGAATTATTCCAACTTTGGGGTCGGCAACGCCCTGGTTCAGAATAAAGTTAGCCGCCTCTTTAATTTTGCCGATCATCTGATTCCTGGTGTTATTTATAAAAATTATCCGGGCTTGTTTTGGCCACCTCTTCAAAAAAAAGCGCTACTTTTTTTGTTACTGCTTGAAAATACTTTTTCCCTTTTTCGGCAGAGGCCTTCCGTGGATCACCCACCCCGGTATCGTCAGTCACCTGCGACCACTTTCTCTCTGCCCATGCCCAGCCTTCACGGATGGCATCAAATCTAAACTTCTTTGCAGTACCATCCCCTGCCGCTGTCAATGGTAAGACCAGTTCCGGATGTAAATACATCACCAAACTCGTTTCCATTTCCCCAGCATGGTCATCCTTGTTTTCAAAGTATGCAGATTGATCAACTGCATTGAACCAATCGCAGCTACTGATAAACATTTTTGGAAACTGCAGACCGAGCTCACGAATCATAGGCTTGAAGTCGTTGCCTCCGTGACTGTTAAGAATAATCAATTTATGGATTCCCTGTCTGTTTAAAGTTTCAACTACATCCCGAACCACCAGCAGCTGTGTGCTGGGATTCATATTTATATCCAGGGTAATGTCATGTTGCCCGGTATTTACGCCAAATGGAATGACCGGCAATACAATGAGCTTTGTTCCGTTTTCATAAGCCATTCGTGCCGCCTCAGCAGCAATCGCCTCAGCTTCTAAAATATCTGTTCCATAGGGTAGGTGATAGTTGTGAGCCTCGGTAGCCCCCCAGGGTAATATGGCCAGCTCGAACTGAGATTCTTTAATGGCGCTCCAGTTTGACTCGGCAAGTATGTAAGGTCTATTGGTCAAGGAGAAGGAAGTGCTATCTGGTAGGTTTCATTCTTGCGGATTGTCAACCGGTCATCACGGAGCCATGGGTTGAATCTCTTGAGCAATTTATAGTTGGTTCCCTGCGCAATTGCAAAATCAACCAGGTCGGGGATGGTTGCATCAACTTCTATGTATTTAACCGAATCCTGCTGATACAAATGCTGCGGCTTGATTTTAAATCCGTAGCGTTCGGGGTTTTCGATAATTTCTTTTATAGCCAGTATTCTGAAAACGTACCTGGACGTCTCCTCATTCAAAAATAGATCGTAATAAGAATCCACCTTTTGCTTTTCTATTGCCCTGTTCAGTCCGCTCATTCCCCGGTTGTAGGAAGCCGCAACCAGGGTCCAGTTGCCAAATCTTTTGTAAGCTTGATTCAAGTATTTACAGGCAGCTTCCGCTGATTTTATCGGATCATATCGCTCGTCTACTTCTCTTGTGATTTCGAGACCATTCTCTTTACCGGCACTTTTTACGATTTGCCAAAATCCCACTGCGTTGGCGGGAGAAACCTGATTTAGCAATCCGCTTTCAATCAGGGGTAAGTATTTAAAATCATCGGGTATGCCATGCTTTTTCAGGATTGGTTCGAATTGGGGCAACCATTGGTTGGCTCTCTTGATGAGAAAAATGGTATTGCTGTGAAAATATATATTAATCTGTAGCTCCTTGTCAATCTGCTCCCGTAAATCTGATCTGTCCATGGGTACGGCCTCACCTGCAAAACTAATTTGTGATGGAAGGTCATAGGAGATAGCCGTTAGCGGTCCATCGGTGGTGGCCAGCTTTGCAAAATCAGTATTCGTACTTGTATTGTTGCTTACAAGCATTCGCTCTATTCTTTCGATTCGCTTGTTAATAAACAGCACCAGAAAAAGCAGGACGGCCAACCCTAGCACTACGATTATTTCTATCCGATATTTCTTCAAAAATTCTTCCATCATTTTTAGAAATTGGGTGAGAGCAAATACCTGGAATAAAAATCATCAATTACTCTAACTGCTTCTTCTGCAGTATCCACTACATTAAACAGATCAAGATCCTCTTTGCTGATCATTCCATCCGCAATAAGCCTTTCTCTAAACCAGTCAACAATCCCACTCCAAAATTCATTCCCCACCATCACAATCGGGAACCGGCCGATTTTCTGCGTTTGAATGAGGGTAAGTGCCTCTGTCAATTCATCCAGCGTGCCAAAACCTCCGGGCATTACGATAAATCCCTGAGAGTATTTGACGAACATTACCTTTCTCACAAAAAAGTAATCAAACGAAATCAACTTTTCCGGATCGATGTAGATATTACCCTTCTGTTCGTGAGGAAGGAAAATATTAAGACCCACACTCTTACCTCCGGCACGATGAGCCCCCTTGTTACCGGCCTCCATGATGCCGGGCCCGCCTCCGGTAATTACTCCATAACCGTGATGCACTAATTTAAAAGCTATTTGCTCGGCCATCTTATAAGATTGGTGCTCAGGACTGGTGCGTGCAGATCCAAAAATAGTTACACAAGGTCCTATCTTGGCCAGTTTTTCAAACCCCTCCACAAACTCAGACATCACTTTAAAGATCACCCAGCTGTCAGAACTTTTTATTTCCGCCCAATCTTTGTCCTTAAAAGCTTTCCTAATCTTTTGCTCCTCTTCCTTGCTCGTCAACTCTCCACCTTTCGCTTTTGCCATAAAATCGTATTTGAAATCACAAATATAAGGGTAAAAAGAAAGCAAACTGTTGGCAGTGATGTAGCAATAAAAAGGCAGACTGGAACGTCTGCCTTTACCCAGAAGAAGAAGATAATTTAATTTTCAAATGTACCTTACTCGCATCACCTCAATATGACATCACTATTAACAGATCATTAGGTATGGAGTTTTATCGGCATTGCCTGATCCCTGTTAGTGATATTCGGTAGTGCCAGGAATATGACCTCAACAAAAAAATCCGTGATCGCGGGCTTGCCAAATCGCAGATAGGTGATCCGTCTCAAAGGGAACTAATTTATTCAAAATCAACAAGTTAACTTGACAGTGTTAGGTTAATGTTAAGTTTTTTAGGAAAAGGACAACTGTGTTTAATAAAGATTAAATTTGATTGAAACCGAGACATACAAATGAAATCTATTACCAAGAAAGAGATAAGATCAAAATTAGAGGATGCTGTTTACAAGACATTGCAAACGCTTGAGCTTTCAGCATTTTCCAAGAAAAACAGGAAGGCAATCAAGCAATCCATGCGAAAAATTGCCAATGGCTTTGATAAAGAGTTAAAAAAGATCAATAAAGGAATTAAGAAAAAAGAAAAAGAGTTGAAGAAGTTAAAACCTAAAAAAGTGGTAAAGGCTACCAGCAAAAAAATTAAAAAAGCTGTCACTTCTGTTGCCTCCAATGTGGCTAAGAAGACCTAGATTTAGTTAACAAGTCCTTAAGCGCCTCTTCCAAATCGGGAAATAAAAATTCATAGCCATGTTTCTGAATCCTGGCTGAAGACACCTTGCTTCCCTTGAGTACAAGATCAGCCATTTCTCCAAGAACAATTTTCAATACAACGGAGGGAACCTTGGGCAGCCACAATGGTTTGTTCAGCACGTTGGCAATGGCCTGGGTGAGTTCTTTATTGGTGGCGGGCTTTGGCCCTACTGCATTGTAAGCCCCTTTCATCTTTTCATCTTCAATTGCTTTGATGAATATTTGACATACATCATCAATATGTATCCAACTCAGGAACTGCTCTCCGCTTCCTAACGGAGAGCCTACGCCCCATTTAATCGGTTGTATTATTTCCTTTAAGGCCCCGCCTTGTTCGCTTAATAAAATTCCTATCCTGATTTTGACTACCCTAATGCCCAACGTGCTGATTTTATCTACTGCTGCTTCCCATTGCTTCACTACATCAGCCAAAAAATCTCCTGCTGGTTTACTTTCCTCATCGAATACCTTTTCGGATTCTGCAAAACCGTAAATTCCAATGGCTGATGCAGACACAAAAGTGTTGACGTTGTGGTTTTCTTTCTTTAAGACCTCATACAGCAACTCAGTTGATTTGACCCTGCTGTCCACAATCACGTTCTTCCGGCTGGGTGTCCATCTTTTGTCTGCAATGCCCGCTCCGGCCAAATGAACAATTGCATCTGTTTGAGTTAATGCATCAAGATCTACTTCCCTTTTTAAAATGTCCCACTGAAATGTGGGAATAACGCCTTCCTGCCTCGATCTCGACAGATGTGAAACCTGGTAAACTTTTTGCAAGAGCAGTTCAGTAAGTCGAGATCCCAGCAGCCCAGTGGCACCGGTGACGAGTATATTTTTATGCATTTATATAATTACTAGCTTTAAGTTCTAATATTAACATCATGAATGTAAATAAGTTTGCGCTGATTTTACTAGCTATCATTCTTTCATTCGGTACTGGCTTTGCTCAAAAGGTGACCACCGAAAAGCAAAATCAAAAAGTGAGTGGCGATGAATGCAAGGGTTTTGCCACAGTGCTGGAAGGGAAAAAAGATGAGGTGGCCTTGGCATGGAATAAATTCTTAAAGGACTTTGGAAAGCCGAAACCTGGATCTGGAACAGTGATGGCGATCAATGAACCGGCTCTCGGGGGCACCGTTTATCCTCAAGGCATTATTTACGCGGATATAAAAGAGAAAGGAGACAATACGCAAGTATGGTTGGGCATAAAGGATGGTGAATGGGTAGTTAACGACTTGGGAATTGTAGAAAGAGATTTGGAGAAAGAGGTGTATCGATTTGGCATCAAATATTACAAAGATAAAATCCAGGCACAGATTGACGAGGCCGAACGGGCCCATGATGCTACCACACGGCAAAGTCAAAGATTGGTTAATCAAAACAAGGACCTGAACATACAATTGGGCAACAACGAGCAGGAAAAAATTAAATTAGAAGAGCGCCTGCAATCCAACGCCTTAGAACATGCCGTGTTGTTGCAAAAAATTGAGAATAACAAGTTGGCGCAAGATTCCGTGAGGGCAGCCACTGAGCAGATCAAGAAGGTGATTGAACTTCACAAGGAACGTCAGCGGAAAGTTAACTGATCCTAATTCTTAAAGTTTATAGCCCAGACTTACTCCGATGGTAGTTCCTGGCCGTAATCTACTAAAATATTGATCTTGGGCACCAAACGATTTGAACTCCTGCTCTTTAAAATCACCCAGGATGTTACTGATGTTTATCCCTAGTTGAAGCTTATCGACTTGTCCAAAAGATTTGTTAGCATTGAAATTAAGGCTGTGAAATGGAACTGAGTAAACATCTGGTCTATTGGAAATTCCAACGTATTGCAATGTTTTTCCTTGCACATTGTAAAACAAGCCAGCTTCCAAACCATTATTAAGACCATCATACATAAAGCCTGCATTGACGATATAAGGTGCCTGCCCGGCCATATCCCGTGTATTCTTAATCCTTTCTCCATCTCTGGCATTTTGCTGCCTCGATAGGAATTCCGTGGCGCTCATATCGATACGAGATTCTGTGATAGTCACGTTGGATGTGAGAGAGAGATTTTCAAAAAACTTTCCAAGGGCACCCAGGTTTTGCCTAAACTCAACCTCTCCACCTATAACCTGGCCATCTCCCACATTTCGAGGCTGAAAGTTATTGGCCGCTTGCACGTACTGAACGATCTCTATTGGATTGCTGAAAGTCTTATAAAATGCACTTACAGAAATGGTCTGAGCGCCTGGCTGAAAAATTTCATACCTTAAATCAAAGTTATGAATGTCCGTTGCCTTCAACTTGCCATCCCAAATTTCCTCTCCCGTGGCCACGTTAATGTCATTAAAAAATCCACCGATGAATGTGCGTCCAGATAAGGGATCCAGTATGGTTGCAAATGAAGCTTCTTTGAATGAGGGTCTTGCAATTGTTTTGGAATAAGAGAATCTCAAGTTCTTGTTCTCTGATAGGGAATAAATCAGATTAGCAGATGGAAAGAAATCAACGGCATCAAGCACCATGGCGTTGTCAAACTTATCTCCATTTTGGTTTTCGCCAGTATATCGCTGCTCATAGTTTTCAGCCCTTACCCCAACAATCATTTTAAGGTTTTTGAATGCGTTAAATTCGTTGGAAACATAAAACGAAGTGTTTTTTATGTTGGCATCGTATTGATTTGGATTGGTAGGAATGAATTGTGGGTCATATGTAACCCCATTCGTGTTCTGCGTTGACCACAAATTCTGAGGGAAAAACAACTCATCTGGATTACCGGTAAACGTAGTGTTGCCAGGCAGAATTTGAAAATTCTCAATATTGTAATCACGTTGTTTGTATACATAGCCTGTACCAAATCCTAATTTGGCTGTGGTTCCATTGATTTTGTATTCTTTTGTTGCGTCTACTTTGGCTGCTAAATTTTGTTCATCTAAAAATCGCCAGATTCTTTCAGGCAAACCTGACTCCGTGCTTACTCTAAAAGTTCCACCATCAGTTCTGAACCGAGTAAATCTAATATCAGGATCAACAATTTTAGATTGGGTAGGTGACACTTTCCAATCAACGCCCCAACTTCCTTTGGAACCGAATGAGTGGGTACCATTTAAAAGTAAGTTGGTCATGGTTCTTTCACTGTATTCCAGGTTATGCTGCAGGGCATCAAAGTTTGCGCCCTGATCCGTATTTACAAATTTGAAAATACCCGCTTTTGATTCTCCATTCTGCAGGTGCAAAGCACTCAACTTGAACTTAGACTTGCTGGTCTTCACTGCAAAACCACCTAGCCCTGCCATTAAGACGTTGTTAACTCCATAGTCGCCAACCTGCGATTCAAATTGCTGTAGCTCGATCACGTCTTGTGTATCTCCTTTTCCAAAACGGTTGAATTCAGTATCCTGAAAGAACTCTGTGCTGTTCTTATAGGATAAGGCCAGGTTGTATCCAATCGTAAATCTTCCCTTCGGCTTCTGATTCCCTAATGACAGGTTAACACCGTAATCCATCAAACTTGATGCCTGCATGGCGGTAAGCTTGGGGTTGAAATTATTCAGAATTTGAGAAAAAGTGGCCGCATCCCCCGGATTGGTAAGTGCATCTGTTCTGAATGGAATTTTACTAAAACCATGGGTTGGAATATCACGGGTTCCATCATCAAAACCCAGGAAGTCTGTGCTTCCTCCATCGTATTTAATGTAGTTGCTGTTGAAGTGCATGTTTGGATTGTAACCTGCACTAATTCCTAATTTACTGATTCTCTCTTCAGGAAAATCCTTCGTTTCAATGTTGATTACACCTCCGGTAAAATCTGCTCCAAGGTCTGATGTAAATGATTTTAGAACAATTAAGTTGTCGATTACATTAGTCGGGAAAATATCCATCTGAAGTGAGTTCCTGTCCGGATCCAATCCGGGAATATCCATACCATTCAAAATTGATTTGGTATACCTGTCTCCCAGGCCTCGCACAAACACGTACTTACCATCCTGAACAGAAACTCCGGTAACACGCTTTACAGCTGAAGCGGCATCTCCGTCTCCTATCTTTTTGAAGTTCTGAGCAGATATACCGTCAAGCACATTTGGAGACTTTCTTTTAACCGTTAATAAAGCTGATTCGGAATCTTTAATAACCTTTGCTGTTACTACAATTTCCTCAAGTTCGGAAACAGCCTCACGCAGGCCAACATTTTCGAATACCGTTATTTTATTTGGCTCAACCAAAACTTCGGATATGGTCACGGTCTCAAATGAAACATAAGATATTTGCAAATCGTATGCTCCAGGGGCTACACTAATTTGAAAGGTGCCTTCGAAATCAGTTACGGCTCCGGTTGTTGTGCCCTTAATGAGCACACTCACTCCGATCAATTCTTCACCTGTCGCATTATCGGTAACCTTACCTCTAATCGTTCCATTTTGGCCAAAAACTGTCGAAAATGCCAGGATACAAATTGCCGCGAACGTCCCTTTTATTGTGTTAATCATCTGTGGTTTCAAATTTTACACAAAGGTACCGGAGACTCCCTATTTGGGCTTATGATAGGTTTTACCAATATGTTAATTAGTACACATTGAGGTAATATTTCGATAATACCGTACTCGAAATGAGGCGTTGAAATTTTGTAAATGGAGTTATAAATCCTAATGACATTTTGTCTAATGGTAATTAGTGCATAGTTGGTTTGGATCAAAATTAGGCCAATGTTACCAACCCTAGAAATGCAAAATGCCCATCCCAAAGTAATCGGGACGGGCAAAATGTACTCGTGAGCCAAATGTCAATTAAAGTCCGGTTAGCTGACCATTGGCATCCGCCCAAGTCCAACCGGTAAATGATGATTTTGTAGCTCCTACCGTGGGTGTAGTTACAATAGAGGCAAAACCTGCAGCATCCGTATTGAACTGTGCATCATTTCCTCCATCATCTTTAAAAATGGTAGCAATACTTGGAGGGCTTGTCAAGTTGCTCGTATTTATCTGGATGTTCAAGAACGTAATGAGCCCTGCCAGGTAGTTTGCAGAAACCCCTGCATTGTCCAATTCCCAATCTGATCCACCATGTAAATTGAAAATATATATATTTTCAAAATTGGCTCTGGCATTTGACCTTAAATCAGCAATTTCACCACCACCAGGTCCTGCTACGGGAGGAGTTCCGGTTGTGAAGATTTTAATGGTCCCATTTTTCAAAGTGTGAGGAGTTCCAACTGATGATCCTTCCGGGCCATCAATTTCCATTGCATGGTCTGTATCCGCTCCACCAATCACGATGAAGTTGTCTAGCGTTCCGCTCCAGGCCTGGTCCGTATCCAGGGCATCATCGCCTACGTTCCAAACAATGGCATTCTTCACATTAACGGTACCTCCGAAATACTCGATTCCATCATCCTGATTGGCAACAATTTCAATGTTCTCAATTACAGTGCCTGATCCTACACCCCCTAATGTTAGCCCGTTAATTTCGTTTCCTTCACCGATATTTGCCCCTCCATGTCTTATGGATACAAATTTAATAACACCTGAATTGTCAGCTGCGTTTGTACCCCCATAAAGACCGTTCTGATCACTTGGTGGAATACCTTCAATTTGAAAAGCCTCCACACTGCCTGGTGCAGATATAGGAGCTTTACCAAGAATGATCAAGCCTCCCCAAAGTCCACTCAGATCAGAATCCATATTAGGACTTGCGATCTGACCAGGTTCTATCTGGTCGGCTATTGTTGTAAAAATGATGGGCTGACTTGCCGTTCCTTCGGCCATTAGCTTTGCACCACGAGCTATTAGTAATGCAGTCGCGTTTGCACCAGAACCTGCTTCGCCCTTCACAACTACACCTGGCTCGATCGTAAGCGTAACACCATCTACAACTGCGATTCTTCCACCCAGTATATAGGTTTTACCAGTCTCCCAGGTTGTATTTGCTGTGATGTTCGAAGAGATGGTAAATACTAACACCTCAGCAGCAACTGCAAATACAGCTGTTGCTGAATTTACGTCCCCTTCATTATCTGTCACAGTTAAGGTTACAGACCCTGCTCCGGCTGTTGTGCCGGCAGTGAATGTTACGCTAATGGTACCGGCAGTCGCTCCCGGAGTACCATCAGTGGCAATGACTGCCGTTCCTCCCGTGGCTGTTACAGCAGAAGAAGCAAAGCCGGCAGCTGCGGTATAGGCAAAATCAATGGTTGCGGTTCCTCCGACTTCTACATCACCCGGAGTGGGAATTGTTAATGAGGGAGAGGCCAGGTTCGGATCCTCTTCACTACACGCCAAGAACGTGGTGATCATTACAGCAATAATGCCTAGTGATAATAATTTTTTCATTGAGTTAATTTTTTTAAGATAGTTTTTATCATTCTGAATTCAGTCGCAAAGGTGAACATCCAATGTTACATGAAGCACAATGGTGGTTTACCAAATTGTTAAAGAAGATGATGAAAACTTTATGGAAATATTATCTGCTCCAATATGAAAACTTGAAGAACAGCGACTAATCGGTTGATTATAAAAAAAATAACAGTCCGCTTTTTTGTGTTATGCAAGCGTGAAGCGGTCTATCTGGAATCTGAGACGCGTTTTTAGCGATCCCTATTTAGTAATGGGTACTTTGGTAAGTAATACTTTGATGATGTCCTCCGTTTTTACATTGTCCGCCTCAGCTTCGTAGTTCAGGATAATTCTGTGATTGAGTACATCAAGCGCTACTTCCTTTATATCTTCAGGAAGTACAAATTCTCGTCCATCAAGGTAAGCTATAGCTCTAGAGGCCAAATTTAAATTGATGCTCGCACGAGGAGAGGCGCCAAATTGAATATACTGAGCCTCATGATCGAGTTTGTAGTCTTTGGGTCTCCGTGTGGCAGTTACCAACTCAATGATATACTTTTCGAGGGACTCAGATATTTTTACCTTATTCACCTCTTGCCTGATGGCAAAGATGTCTTCCTTGGTTAATACCGGGCTGACCTCATAGCTAAACTGCATATTCGAGATTCTTCTCATGATCTCCAGTTCGTGATCTTTAGAAGGATAGTTTACAAATACTTTCAACATGAATCGATCGATCTGCGCCTCTGGCAACGGATAGGTTCCTTCATTTTCCACCGGGTTCTGGGTGGCCATTACCAAAAATGGTCGATCCAATTGAAAAGAGGTTTCACCAATCGTCACTTGCTTTTCCTGCATGGCTTCCAGCAATGCAGACTGCACCTTGGCAGGTGACCTGTTAATCTCGTCAGCCAAAATAATATTGGCAAAAATGGGTCCTTTTTTTACTTCAAATTTTCCGTCCTTTTGATTGTAGATCATGGTTCCAACCAGGTCGGCAGGCAACAGATCAGGTGTAAACTGAATGCGTGCGAAATCAAGGTGGAGCACTCGCGCCAGGGTACTTATGGTAAGCGTCTTTGCCAATCCCGGCACGCCCTCCAGCAATATGTGACCATTGGTAAACAAGCCGATAAGCAGCCTATTGACCATATACTCCTGGCCCACAACTACCTTGGCTACCTCCGAAAAAACTTGCTTTACTTTTTGGTTGTGCTCTTGATGAACCTCAGTTGCCGTCTCAAACGCCATAATTCACTTTTTTAAACCCAATTTTAGCGCAATTATAAAGAATTAGGCCCAAATTAGTTACAAATGGATGGATTCAGGTTTAAAGGCCATTAACATGATCCTTTTTGACCTTCAGCTCATTTCATTTGATAACAATGATGCCCAAAACTTTCGTTATCGGAGATATTCACGGAGCCCACCGGGCTTTGTTGCAATGTTTCGAAAAATCAAAATTCAATCGCGATGAAGACACTTTAATTTGCCTTGGTGATGTGGCGGATGGATGGCCTGAAACACGACAGGCCATCGATGCACTTCTTAAAGTAAAAAACCTGATCTATGTATTGGGAAATCACGACTTCTGGTCACTTGAATGGATGATGTCTGGATTCGCGGAGGAGGTATGGCTTGCACAAGGCGGACAAGCTACTATTGACTCGTACCAGGGCAGTGTTCCCGATGCACATATACGTTTTTTTTCACGAGCTAAACCGTACTACATTCTTGAAAACAAATTATTTGTACATGCCGGTATCCTGACGGATCGACCCCTGGAGCAACAAAACATCGAAACATTTTTGTGGGACAGAAGTTTTACCAGACTGGCCAAGCACGAA
>CAYNCP010000025.1:22523-36430 GCA_964395905.1 uncultured Ohtaekwangia sp. | reverse complement strand
TGATAGCACGAAACACCTGACAAAGTTTGATTCTGTATTCATTGGTCATACACCCATTCCTGATCCACACCCTGTGAAGTATTGTGAAGTGTGGATGATGGATACAGGTGCGGGTTGGTCAGGAAGATTGTCTATGATGAATATTGATACACTGGAAAGTTTTGTAAGCGACCCTATTCCAGCTCTTTATCCTGGCGTAACAGGCAGAATCAGATCTTAAAATGCAACCACTTCGGCACCTCTCGGGTTTACCAAATAGGAGTTGATCAAGTTTTGAACAATTCTATTCTCTTTGCTTACCTTAATAAAATCCTTAGCGGCATCAAAATCTGCCAATGTCTCATTCTTGGAAATAAAACCAAAGCCCAAATAAGCACCCTTCTCCACCAGAACCAGTGATCGTTCATTGTTTTTCCTTCCCTTGCCAATGATGGCCACTGAGCTTCCTTCATCAAAAAAAGAATGAATGGCTTCCTCGACCCGATTGTTGTATTGCTTCACCGTCTCTACCCCCATACAGGCTCCCTTGCACTCCCCGGTTTGATAACTGAAACACAACCCCTTGGCCACCTGCAAGCCTGAAAGTTTTGGACAAAGATCAAACTCACGAACCTTCTCCCACATAAAATTCCAGGCATCACCTTTGGAACTGAAACTGATTAAAGGCTTGGCTCCCCGACCTACCGTGTTAATGCTAAAGCGCGAATATCCGGCCCTGTCTTCATACTCAAATATTCCCCATTCCTCAGTTTTGAATTTTTGAGCCAAATTGTATTTGGGCCACAATCGTCTTATCTCTTGTGATTCTAAAATTAATGCAATCAATTCACTTCCCGTAAGCTCGTAGGTGATGTGATGTATTTCGTTTCTGATGTTGGATCTATTCCACTCACGCGCATCTCCTGTAAAATGTCCTGTAATTCTTTTTTTTATGTTGATGGCCTTGCCCACATAGATTACATTGCCGCGTGAATCCAAAAAATAATAGACGCCCGCTTTAGCCGGAAGTTTATCAAAGTCTTCTTTGGGCAGGTTGGGAGGCAGTATGGTTTCCCCTGAGTTCCGCTTTAATGCTTTTTCTATTACACCGTTGGTGTCCCTCTTCAACAGCAAATCAAACACCTGTGAAGTAGCTTCAGCGTCACCTCCGGCCCTGTGTCTGTTGCGAATCTCCACGCCAAGACTTTCGGCTAACCTGCCCAAACTATATGAGCTCAGGCCTGGTATAATTTTTCTGCTTAGCCTGACGGTGCACAACTTTTTTGAATTCCAATTAATCCCTACATCTTCAAACTCTTTTTTTAGAAAACCATAGTCGAATTGGGCATTGTGAGCCACAAATACACGATCCTTCAGTTGCTCATAAATTTCTGACGCTACTTCCTCAAAAGAAGGAGACGCTTTCACCATCTCATAATTAATGCCCGTTAGTCCTGTTATAAAATAAGGGATACTCCTTGCAGGATTGATCAGGGTGTGATAATGGTTGGTAATCTGCATGCCATCGTGATGGTAAATGGCAATCTCTGTAACCTTATGGTTATTCGCATATCCCCCCGTAGTTTCGATGTCAACGATAGCATACATAGAATCATCAAAATTAGAGTTTGTGTTTTGCACTTAAAAGTGGAACTTTCGTCAAATTTTGATTAATGAACGGAATTGTAAGATTTCTCCTTTCGGGCCTTGCTGTACTCCTGACCGCCTATTTGTTGCCCGGGGTTCATGTTGAACATTATGGTTATGCCTTATTGGTTGCTGCGGTCCTGTCTTTCGCCAATGCCATTGTTAAACCAATACTGGTTGTGCTTACCATTCCCATTACTGTGTTCACTTTAGGGCTTTTTCTTTTGGTAATCAACGCACTGATCATCTTAATGGTGGACTATTTTGTGCCCAAATTTGATGTGGATGGATTCTGGTGGGCAATGGCCTTCAGTCTGATACTGTCCATCTTCAACAGCATGTTTTCTGAGATGTCGAATCCCAGACGTCAATAGATTTTACCCAGCGTATTTGCAAACAGCCATTCGTAAAAAAACACAGCCAGCTGGCCGTTAGTTACGTACTATCTTTAATCAAAGTGTGTGCGACTTTTCGCTTTACCACCACTTCTGATTTATGATAAAAAACTACCAGAAAATAGCATTAGTCGCAGATTGGTCGATTGCTTGGATTTTGCGGCTTATGGTCAATTTGGCTACCTTTAGTTGAATATTTTTCCCTCAACTATGAATGACATACTTACTCGTAAAATCCTGTTTATTGTATGCTTGCTTGCATTTGGCTGTTCACCTGTCAAAGACAACGATAAGCTTGGCAATGTTTATTTCGAGGTAACTGGTTCAAAGGAGGCGATCAAATATTTTGAAGAAGGCCTGCTGTTGCTTCACAGTTTCGAATTTGATGATGCCGCTACGGCATTTATAAAAGCACAAAAGGCAGATTCGTCCATGGCGATGGCATATTGGGGTGAAGCCATGACCTACAACCATCCTTTATGGGCAGAACAATCTTATGACGAAGCAATTACAGCGCTGAACAAATTGGATGAGTCACCTGATCGAAGGGTTGAAAAAACTAGAACACCAATAGAAAAAGATTTTATGCAAGCCGTGAACATATTATACGGTGAAGGAACAAAATATGATCGGGATGTAGCCTACTCCAAATACATGGAGGAGGTTTATACCAAATACCCAAAAAGTCAGGAGGCCGCAGCATTTTATGCGCTTTCATTGTTAGGCTCCGTTCCAGTGGGCAGAGATGAGGCCACTTACGAGAAGGGAGCTGTCATTGCAAAAGGTATCTTAGAGGAAAATCCCAATCATCCTGGGGCATTGCATTATTTAATCCATTCCTATGACGACCCCAAACATGCCAGCGCAGCGGTGGAAGCCGCGAATCGGTATATGAAAGTGGCCTCCGCGGCCGGTCATGCCCTTCATATGCCTAGCCATATTTATGTGGCCATGGGCATGTGGGATGACGTGGTGAAGTCAAATGAACTTTCCTACCAGGCGAGCGTGGATCGAATGAAAGAAAAAAACCTCGATAACGATGCGCGCGGATACCATGCTCTTCAGTGGCTTCTGTACGGCTATCTGCAACAAGGACGGTTCAATGAAGCCAGGCAGATCGTAAAGGATATGGCTCAGTACTCTAAAGAGCTGCCTTCCTCAAGAGCGAGATATCACTTAAGTGTAATCAGGGCGGCCTACATGGTAGAGGCTAATGAATGGGATGGCGAAGCATCAGCAATAGAAGTGGATCAAACCGGATTGAACATCAGTACAAAAGCTGTCAATTACTTTATTGCCGGGAAAATGGCATACGAGAATAAGAATATTGAATCACTCACTTCCATCATCAATGAACTGGAAAAAGAGCGACTAAAAGTTTCCATTCAACTGGAGAACGAGGGCATTGCACTTTGCAGCGGGGGTAGATATGAGTCCAAAGCCAATCAACTGGATGTGGATCAGGCCCATGTGATGGAAATGGAATTGCGTGGTTTGTCAGGCGACTTGAAGGAAAACCAGGAAGAAGCCAATGACTGGTTTAGAAAGGCTGCTGAATTGGAAAAAAGCATCAGTTACTCATATGGCCCACCATCTGTGGTGAAGCCATCATTCGAAATTTATGGAGAGTGGTTGCTTACTCAGGAAAGGGCTGATGAAGCGATCATTCAATTTGACTATAGCTTGCAGCGAGCGCCAAAGAGAATTTTATCACTTATAGGAAAATTGGCTGCGGCCAAAGCTTTGGGGAATGAAGCAATGCAAACGGAAATTCAAAAGTTACTGGATGAAGCATTACAACAAAAAGAGAAGTCAGTAACTTCACAAGCGTCATAAACCAAAATATAATTTGTCTATCGATTCCGCCAGGCTGAATTTTAGCCAGGACTCCCTTTGGGTGCTCAACCTGTGTCTTGCCATTATCATGTTTGGCGTGGCACTGGATATCAGGCTGGATGATTTTAAGAAAGTTTTTGTTGCACCAAAGGCTGCGCTTGTAGGGCTTCTGTTACAGTTCTTACTGTTGCCTGCAGCTACATATATTTTAGTATTGATCATTGAACCATCTCCTAGCATTGCGCTGGGAATGATGCTGGTGGCGGCCTGTCCTGGCGGCAACATCTCCAACTTCATGTCGCATCTGGCCAGGGCCAATACGGCATTGTCTGTAAGCCTCACGTCCATTGGTACGATTCTGGCTATTGTTATGACGCCATTAAACTTGCAAATCTGGGCCGGGCAGTATGAGCCCACCGCATCGATACTTCATGAAGTCAGTCTCGACTTTTGGGAAGTATTTAATACCATCGCGGTGCTGATAGGAATCCCATTGATTATTGGAATGACTGTCCGTCAGAAGTATCCAATGATTGCATTGTTGATATCAAAACGCGTGAAGCCCATTTCGATATTGTTTTTTGCCACCTTTGTGATCGTTGCCTTCGTGGGAAATTTAGAATCCTTCTTCCAGTTTATCCATCTTGTAATTCTGATCGTATTCGTTCACAATCTTGCAGCGCTTTCATTGGGGTTTTACGTAGCCAAACTTTTCGGATTGAATTTTGAAAATAGCAAAACACTGGCCATTGAAACAGGCATACAAAACTCCGGCTTGGGGCTCATTCTGATCTTTAGTTTTTTCGATGGGCTAGGCGGAATGGCAATTGTAGCTGCCTGGTGGGGCATCTGGCATATTTTATCGGGCTTGCTGATCGCTACTTATTGGTCACGCACCGCTCCGGTGGCTCAATCTGCGTGATCCATTAACCATCCGAGTAAAAATTCAAATCATCCTTTCATTGTTTAATATCTTTGCCCCTTAAATTTTAATACAATGATGAATCGACTTTCTTATTTGATGCTACTTGCTTTTACCGCTCTTTTGATTTGGTCTTGTTCCCCGGTTAAAGAAGAATCGTTGTCTGAAACATTTCAACGCATCAATGTCGAGGTGCTTCAAAATTCAAAAGCGTACACAACACTGGATGAAGCTACTTCCGTTATCGGTCACCGTCTGACTGGCTCAGAAAATGGAAAAAAGGCGGAAGAATATACCTTCAACAAATTCAAGGAATATGGATTTGACGATGTGAAATATCTCGAGTTTGAAGTAGAAGCCTGGTCGAGGGGAGAGATAGCAGTGGAAATTGATGGTGAAAAAATACCTGCCGTTACATTGGGTCATTCACCTGTCGAAGCAGACGTCAGCGGAGAATTGGTAGACATGGGCAATGGATTGGAAGTGGATTATACTTCAAAGCCAAATGCAGCAAAAGATAAAATTGTGGTGGTGTACATTGGCATACTAGAGGGAAGTCCTGAAGGCCTCAACAATTTGCATCGCAGTGAAAAAACAGCCATCGCCATTAAAAATGGAGCGAAGGGAATTGTTATCATTAATCAGGTTCCCAATGGTGTGTTGCTTACTGGCACCGCATCTGTGACAGGCGAGCTTATTCCTATTCCGGCTGTCTGCATAAGCAAAGAAAACGGGATGGCTTTGAAAGAAAAACTGAAAACAAAGTCAGCAAAAGCTCATATCAAAATGACCAACCACAGTGACATGATTAAAGCACGCGATGTGGTTGCTACACTGATTGGATCAGAAATTCCGGAAGAACGAATTGTTATTGGAGGGCATTTGGATTCATGGGACCTGGCGACCGGAGCGATAGACAATGGTATAGGTTCCTTCTCCGTGCTGGATATAGCCCGGGCATTTAAAGCCAACAACCTAAAACCGAAACGCACCGTACAATTTGTCATGTTCATGGGTGAAGAGCAGGGATTGCTGGGATCAAGGCACATGGTCGCTCAAGAGATAAAAAACGGCACCATAGAAAGCATCAAGTACATGATGAACCTAGACATGAGTGGCAATCCCAAAGGCATCAATGCAGGCGGACAACTGGATGCTCCTGATTTTTTCACCAACCTGGGCGCTGAAATTCAGCGCATTGATTCCGTGTTTAAAAATGAGTTCTCAAATCGTTCTGGACTGCACAGCGACCATCAACCTTTTATGCTTGAAGGTGTTCCCATTGTTGGCGTGATTAGTAATCTGGACCGGTCTATTTATGGTTGTTATCATTCTGATTGTGATGATTTTAATTTGGTAAATGAAACACACATGATCAATACGGCTCGCTTCGGCACCATGATTTTATACGGACTGGCCAATGCAGAAACCCTGCCCGCCAGGAAAATGGACAGCGAAACCACCAGGCAATTTATGATCGAGAACAACCTGAAGGAACCGCTTAAAATTGCCGGAGACTGGAAGTGGGAGGATTAGAATTTAAAATTCGAGGATTTTAAATTTAAGATTTAGGAGTGAGAATAATGATTAAACCCATTCCTAAATCTTAAATCAGCAATTATTCTACATCTTCGTTGGTTCTTTCTTAATCATTACCATCTCTATTCCCTTTTCCTTTATCATTTCATTGATTGAATTGATATTGGTATCTATTAACGCATTGAGTTTATTCAACTCATTATCAATTTTTTTGGTCAGCTCTACACGCACTTCTTCACCTTGTTTGGTTGGTGGGAAGTCTCCATGTGCCTGCTCGTACATTAAGTGAGCCAATCGATTATTAAGTTTGATCCCATAGTTCAACGGATCCTGTACAGACTGATTTTTGGTTTGATGGATGTTGTTTTCTATCACGGTCAGCTCATCTTGAAATTTCTTCATCGCTTCAAGCAGATTTTTATTTTCAGGCTTATCGTCCACTTTCGATTTCACATAATCCAAATCTGTTTTAATTTTTCTTATGTCCAATATCCCTTGATGGGCATCACTCACTTTGTCTCTCACCTTCATTAAAAAATCAAATTGTGCTTGAAACTCTTCCGGTGTCGTTGCTATTCTGGGGTCTTTCAAAATCTCAAACTCTTGTTCTGACACCTGGCCATTGGCGGTCAGCCTTGCTTTGTATTTACCTGGTACGGCCTTAGGTCCGAGGTTGGGAGAAGAATAGAAAACCAATCCGGGAAAAGTTTTATACCCTGGGTATCGCATATTCCACACAAAACGATTTCCTCCTTTCTCCACTTTGAGTTGCGTGCCTCTATCCGCTGATTTCGAAGAGTAAGTTTGAATGATGTCTCCATCCACTTCCATCACCTCAATTTTCACTTCCTGTTTCTCATCCAAATTCGAAATATAGAAATGCATCATCACCCCCCCTGGATGATTCTCACCCTCCAATCTCCTATCCGGACCCCTCCATCCAGGTCCACCGGCCATGCGATAACTTGGCATGGGCTTGAACAAATGCGATTGCCTGGCTTCAATTTCTTTCGACATCTGATGTAGCGGAGTGAGATCGTCAATCATCCAGAAACTTCTGCCATGAGTTGCTGCAATGAGGTTGTCATTTTTCACAACCAAATCGTGAATGGGGACTGGAGGCAGGTTCAATTGAAACTTTGACCAACTGGCACCATCATCAAATGAAATCCACATTCCTTTCTCTGTCCCTGCATAAAGTAATCCTTTTCTTTTAGGATCTGCTCGCACCACACGAACGTACTCTTCAGCAGGTATTCCATTTGTGATCAGCGTCCATGTTTTCCCATAGTCGTTTGTTTTATAGATGTAAGGTGTATTGTCGCCAAACTTGTAGGAAGTGCCAACCACATACGCTCCGCCAGTTACAAAAGGATTCACATCGATGCTGTTCATCATGTTGTTCTTTGGGGCTGCGTTGGGCGTCACATTGGCCCAGGATTTTCCACCATCCAATGTAAGGTGAATTAATCCATCATCTGAGCCTGTCCAGATTTCATCTTTGGTATATGGTGACTCAGTGATCACAAATATGTTGGCATAATACTCTGCCCCTGTATTGTCTTGTGTAATTGGTCCACCAGATGATTTTATGGTCTCCGGGTCGTTGCGTGTCAGATCCGGACTGATGGTTTCCCAACTTTGGCCGCCATTGGTAGTGACGTGCAAATGGTTGGAGCCTGCATATAATTTTTTTGGATCGTGTGGGCTAAATCCTATCGGATAGTTCCAGTTGAATCGATACTTCATCACCTCAGCACCGGAACCGGCTGGAAGATCGGGCCACACATTAGTAGATCGTTCCTGACCTGTTTCCAGGTTCTGCATGCTCATATAACCTTTGTAGTCGCTTCCGTAAATGATGTTGTTGTTCAAAGGGTCAGGAGCAAGGTGTGCACTTTCTCCAATGGAAAGCGCAATCCAATCTCGTTCTGTAAGAGAGCCTCCTGTTCCACGATGATTGATTCTTACACTTGAGTTATCCTGCTGCGCCCCATAAATTCGATATGGAAAACTGTTGTCGGTAGTGACGCGATAAAACTGCGCGGTTGGTTGATTGTGATAGGTGGTCCAGTTTTCACCACCATCATTTGAAACCTGAGCGCCTCCATCATCTGCAACAATCATTCTTTGGTTATTGTGCGGGTCTATCCATAAGTCATGATGATCGCCATGCGGTGCATTTTTTAGTTCAAAAGATGATCCTCCATCTTTGCTCACTCCATAGCTCACATTCATCACCCACACTTTGTCTTCATTTTGTGTGTCGGCAGTAATGCGCGTATAGTACCACGCGCGCTGACGCAATGCCCGATCGCTGTTTATCTTTTTCCAGGTAGCCCCCGCATCATCGGATCTAAATACGCCTCCATCCAGATTTTCAATAATGGCCCACACACGATTGGAGTTCATAGGAGAAACCGCTACGCCTATTATTCCATTGGGTCCCTTGGGCATGCCGGGATTATCAGTTAACTCATCCCAGGTATCACCTCCATCCGTACTTTTCCAAAGCTTTGAATCCGGACCTCCACTATCCATGCGGTATCCATTGCGTTTGATGTTCCAGGTGCTTGCATATAAAATCCGTGCATTGTTGTGATCGAAGGTCAAATCGACTGCCCCCGCTTTGTCATTGATGTACAACACTCTTTCCCAGGTGGTACCTCCATCTTTGCTTCGATAAACGCCACGCATGTTGTTTGGCTTCCATAGGTTGCCCATGGCCGCTACGTACACCAGGTCCGGATTCTTGGGGTGTATTCTTATTCGGCCAATGTGTTTCGATTCCCTCAATCCAATGTGTTTCCATGTGGCTCCTGCATCAACAGACTTCCACACGCCCCATCCCGAGGAAACATTGCTTCGTACGCCTTGCTCACCCTCACCTACGTAGATCACATTGGGATCACTCTCAGAAACGGCCACCGCACCGATGGTCCCACCAAAATATTTATCTGTAATGTTGAACCAGGTCTGTCCGGCATCTATACTTTTCCACACGCCACCACCAACGCCCCCAAAGTAATAGGTGTTGGGATCTCCAACTACTCCAGTAGCGGTCACAGACCTTCCTCCCCTGAATGGTCCTAATTCCCGCCACTTGATTCCTGAGTAGTAATCTTGATTGAAAGAAACACCTGTACTTGCTGATGAAGAAGCAGGACTCCCTTTCTTTCGCTGGGCAATTGCTGAGGTGGCAATAAAGGTTGCCAGCGTAACCATTAATAACAACTTAGCTCGCATGATTTTTCAATGTTTATGTTTTTAAATAGTCGGGGCTCAAATCAATTGAGAATTGAACCCCGATATAATTATTTCAATTCTGTAACTACAGCTGGGATATTCTTGGCTTTGAACATCGCATTGTAAGAGGCGATATCTTTGCTGATCAAGTCTTGCATCTGTTGTTTGTACGTTGACCACTGTGATTCCAAATCTTTGTACCTGTCCTTAACCCCCTGCGTTAGTGCAGGCTCATGTACATCCGCCACACCCAGCAGTTGAAAGTATTCTGTGTTCAACTTGCTTGGCCAATTGATCACATCCTGTCCATTCTTCTGCCTTGTCTCAATCAAATTGGATTCCCACGCTGTCATTTTTTTGATCAAAGCATTTCCGGCATCCAGCACGTCTTTGGCATCTTCCTTCGAATTCAACATTTCATTGTAGGTCTCCACTTGCTTCTTCACTTTACGCATTGAATTTATCGCATTGTGGATTTCTGCAATTCTACTTTCTACATCTGTTAAGAATTGCTGTTGCGCTGACCAATCTGCTGAAGTAGCCTTTATCCTCGGATCAGGTATGATTTCAAACTCCGTTTCTGATGTGTTTCCCTTGTAAGTGATACGTGCCTTGTACTTGCCTGGAGACACCTGGTGACCCTTGTAGCTTCCATACACGTACGCATTAGGCACATCCTGAATATTTTCATGTCTGAAATCCCAGGCAAAACGATTTACTCCTGCTTCAGAAGGAATGACCACCGGAGCCGGAGGACCACCAGGATAAGGCTTAAAGCTTTCATCTTTTTTGTTAACATAAGTCCGAATCACCTTGCCATCCGGACCCACTATTTCAAGTTTAACCTTATTGGTGTCCGCCTTTTCTTTCAGGTAGTAATCAAGGATAACTCCGTTCATCGGATTTTGACCTATTCCCTTTGGAACAGGCATCCACGGAGGTGAGAAACTGGTGTATCTATAGGTGGGTTTAGGGCTGTACAGCTTAACCACTTCACTGCCAAGGGAACCCTTTGATTGTTGGATGGCTCCAAGATCATCCAGAATCCAAAATGCGCGTCCTTGCGTAGCCGCTACCAGGTCATTGTCATGAATGATCAAATCGGTAACTGGAACAACAGGTAAGTTAAGTTGAAACTTGCTCCACGATGAACCACCATTATATGAAATATAGAATCCGCGCTCGGCTCCACCGTAAAGAAGATCTTTTACCTTCTTGTCTTCGCGGATAACCCTGATGTAATCGTCTGGTTCAACACCACTTCCAATTCTTGTCCAGGTATTACCATAGTCTGTAGTCTTATATGTCATATTGCTAAAGTCATTGAACTTGTAACGAGACGCAGAAACGTAAGCAGTCCCTTTATCAAAAGGTGAAACTTCAATGGAACTGATCAAGCTTTCCGGCAATCCTGGTGGGGTAATGTTTTTCCAATTCTTTCCACCATCTCTGGTAATGTGCACCAACCCGCAATCACTGCCTGTATAAATGACCCCTTGCTCATGCGGTGATTCAATAAGATAAAATATTGTATTGTAATTCTCTCCTCCCGCACCTTCATTGGTAAACGGGCCTCCACCTTCGCCCTGTTTGGTCGTATCATTACGGGTAAGGTCAGGGCTGATCACCTCCCAGCTTTGGCCCCAGTTGGTTGTCTTGAAAACCACATTGCCTGTGTGATAGATCGTGTTTACATCATGGGGCGAGCTAACAATTGGTGCATTCCAATTGTACCTGTACTTCATGTCCTTCACTTTATAAGCCAGATTGCTGGAAGGATACTGGCGCACATCTTTGCCTTCGCGTGTTTCCGCGTTCAACACCTCTATGTTTCCCTGGTAACAACCACCCATTAGCAATTCGGGATTCATTGGATCAAATACGATATATGCACTTTCACAACCCGGTCCATTGGTCCAGTCTTTATCCGTAATGCCCATTGAATTGGTACGACTTGCTATCACGACAGAAGAGTTATCCTGCTGGCCGCCATAAACCTTATATGGAAAAACATGGTCTACATTAACGCGATAAAACTGCGCAGTGGGCTGGTTGCCAAGGGTACTCCACGTATCCCCACGATTGAAGGTAATTTCGCCTCCACCATCATCCCCTAAAATCATGTTGCTGTTATTTTTTGGATTGATCCAAAGGTCATGTGTATCTCCATGGCCAACGGAAACACGAGAAAAGTTTTTACCTCCGTCAATAGATACCATCATGGGCGCATTCAACACATATACAATGTCTTCATTGATGGGATCGGCAAATACCTCCATGTAATACCAGGAGCGAGAACTGATGTCCTGATTGTTGCTAAGCATTGTCCATTTTTTTCCGCCATCGTCAGACCGGTACAATCCGGATTTTGCCTTTTCAGTTTCCACAATCGCATACACCCGATTAGCGTTGGCCCGCGATACGGAAATTCCCATTTTACCCAATTCCTTGGGCAATCCTTCTACAATTTTTTCCCAGGTTTCTCCTGAGTCTGTCGACTTCCAAAGTGCTGATCCGGGTCCGCCACTTTCGACTTTCCATGGATAGCGCCTATGCTGCCAGGTGGCCGCATACAAGATTCTTGGGTTGTTCATGTCCATGCTCAAGCTGGAAACACCTGTATTCTCATCTACATACAATGTCTTCTTCCAGGTGGCTCCACCATCAGTTGATTTGTAAACACCACGGTCCGCACTTGGTCCATGTACGGGACCTTGTCCTGCTACAAAAACCAGATCAGGATTATTGGGATGAATTGCGATGTCAGAAATATGGCGTGTCTTTTCCAGGCCAATGTTTTTCCACGTGGCTCCTGCATCGGTTGATTTGTAAACACCATCTCCATAAGAAGTCATTACCCCCCGAACTGCATGCTCGCCCATGCCCACATAAATCACATTGGGATCCGATTCCGACACAGCAATTTCACCCACAGAACCTGTTTTAAAAAAACCGTCAGAAATATTGGTCCACGAGCTACCTGCATCATTAGTCTTCCATACACCGCCACCTGTGTAACCCGTATAGTAAAGCATGTCGTTATTGACTACTCCCGAAACCGCGTTTGACCTTCCTCCGCGGAATGGCCCAATGTTTCGCCATTTCATGCCTTTATATAAATCAGCATTTACATTACTTGATGTGGGTGTGGCTGCCGGAGTCTTTGATCTTCTTTGTGCGAAAATCAAGGCCGTAGGCAAAACCAATATGATGGCTAGCAGATTAATTTTTCTCATGATCGAATTAGGTTTTTGGAACTAGCTAAGTACTAAAAGGCGATGGAGATTCCTAAAAGTATTATTTGATCGGCTGAGGAATCGGAGCGGAATAAAAGGCTCGTTTACCGGTTGCCAATCTGCCCAATGGCTGTAGCAAACCTTGATCTGATGTCCTTTGAAAAGTGTTTGTTGAATTTGACAATCCACTTGCCGTTGATAATTGTACCCAGCTTGGCGCTCGCATCCGAGCTATAGACTATTGTTGCTGCCAGATGATTTGCCGATATGCCATTTAACAAAGGGGCTTGTCCATCAAAGATGACTGCGTCAAACGGCTCCCCAATTTCAAAATTATCTTTCGAATTAATTCCCATGGCTTTCCTACCCGAAACTATCTCTTCGTTAATCATGTAGTGGGCAGCATCCCCACTAAAAGTATTTCGTTCATTGGTCATCAATCGCTGGCGGTAATCAATCATTCTGAATTCCTCCAGCGGGTCGATACCTATATGACTATCTGTACCAATAGACCACCTGCCACCCAGGCTTACATACTCTTTCATTCGGAAAATGCCGTCCCCTAAATTTCCTTCCGTTGATGGACACAAAACTACATTGGCTCCTGACTTGGCCAGTCTGGCCAATTCATCGTCATCTAAATGGGTTGAGTGCACGAGGTGAAATCTTCCACTGTGAGGTAAATTGTCGAGCACCCATTGCATGGGTCGCTTGCCACAATGATCAAGACAATCCTTTACTTCTTTTTTTTGCTCTGCCACATGCATGTGGAATGGCAAATCTCTTGGTATAGATTCAACTGTTTTTACGATATCATTTAAATCAACTGCCCGCAAGGAATGCACACTTGCTCCAAGTGATGCGTCTTTATAATGGTTAATGGCGTTCCTGGATGCTTCGAATAACTTAAAATAGTCGTCTATTGATTTCGAAATAAATCTCCTTTGCCTTGGCTGAGGGTCATGTCCGAAGTTGCCTTTTTGATAAAATACGGGCACCAATGTTAACTTGATACCAGCCGTCTTTGCTGCTGCAACAATTCGCTCACCTAACTCGGCAATGTTGCTGTAAGGCTTTCCGTTTTTGTCGTGGTGCAAATAATGGAAC
>CAYNCP010000025.1:0-22513 GCA_964395905.1 uncultured Ohtaekwangia sp. | reverse complement strand
TATCCATGTCTTACCATTTCAGAATAAAGCATGGTCGCAATGGCTTCAACCTGATCGGGATCAACGGATAAGGCACATTGGTACATCGCTTCGCGCCAGGTCCAAAAATCATCTTTAGTACCTACAGGATGATTTTCAGCAAGGCCTGCCATGGCATACTGGAAAGCATGGGAATGCGCATTTTGAAAACCTGGAATGGCATAACCGTCCACCGAATCCATGGAAAAGCCATCTGTGGGAGGCGTTGCTGATAAATAGGTGATGATTCCATTTTCATCTACCCCAACATAAGCAGGGCAAATCCATTTATCGCGCTGAAGAAGCGATTTGAATTTAAAGTACTGTAGTCCCTCACCCCTTCCCCTCTCCCTAGGGAGAGGGGTGGCCGAGGTACGAGGTCGGGGTGAGGGATTCTTTTCCATTCTTTCCTCACTAACTCTTTTAATCTTACTTAACACATTGTCAATGTTATTGATCACCTCCTCATTTGAAAATCTGATCACTTCGATTCCAGATTCATTCAGGTACTGCGTTCGCTGTCCATCAAATTCTCTTTGTTCTTTATCGTTATGATATTTCCCATCTATTTCTATTCCCAACCTTGCCTCATGGCAATAAAAGTCAAGGATAAAGCCCTCCATATGCTGTTGCCTCCTAAACTTAAGATTATTTAACTTTCTACTTCTCAAATTGTCCCAAAGCAAAACTTCTGCATCTGTTGGTTTTTTCCTCATCTCTCTGGCAAAGTGAAGAATGGATTCTGGAGTTTTGTCTCTGGACCATGTATGATCTTTATTCAAGTGCATCAATCAGTTTTTCAAAAGTTGCCTTTAACATCTCCCGAATTTTCTCAGCCCTGGCTGGATGATAGGTCTGCTCAGTGTCATCCATGTAACGCAGCTTGCTCATTTCCAATTGTAGCGCATGTTGGTTTTCGGCCGGTTTCCCAAAGTTCCTTGTAATGTATCCGCCTTTGAAGGGATAGTTGTGCTTCACTTCAAAACCAGAAGCTTCCAAACCGCTCAGGGCTGTTTCAATCAAGCCCGGAGAGGCGGAAGTTCCATCTGCATCACCTAAAATGAGGTCTGAAAATTTTTCCTTGTGAATGGTTGGCACAAATTGCCTGATGCTGTGGCAATCCCACAACAAAACTTTTCCAAACTCCTCTTTAAGACCGGTTAGCAATTCACCTAATTTCTTGTGGTAAGAATGATAATAATTCTCTAACCTTCTGTTTACTTCCTGAGGATCGACTTCTTTTCTTTGATCTGCATAGATTGGATTACCAAAGAAGTCTGTCGTTGGACAAAGAGCCGTGATGATCCGGCCATCTGTATACAATGGCTTGCTCTCCGGATCGCGATTCAGGTCGATAACCCATCGGCTATAGACCGCACTGATCATGGAAATGCCCATACTGGGTGCAAAATCATAGAGTTTGTCTACAAACCAATCTGTGTCATCAGGCTTGGCCGATAATTTGGGATCAAAGGCGGATTGCAACTCTGCCGGAAATTTGATACCGCAATGTGGTACACTGAGCAGGATAGGCACCTGCGTCCCTTTTGGAATATTGATTTGATAAGGATTCAAACGCTATTGATTCTTTTTCTTCTTCCTTGATTTTTTCACTTCTTCTAGCTCCGTACCTTTTTTCTGATTTATCAGCAAACTGTCTTGTGTTTTAATTTTCTGATTGGCTAGCACCAGCTCTTTTTGAGCCTTTGCCAATTCCTTTTGGTAAAATTTAATCTCTGGCGGTCCTAGTTTTCTTTTCAGTTTCATAATTCTCTCAAAAGACTGATCAATTCTTGCTTTTGGAATAGATCCGTCTTCCACAAATTTTCTGATGATAGAGTGAACCTTGTCCACTGTCCGGTCTTCACTGCCCTGGATATTATTGGAGAAAGTGAGAATGTCAACCCCTGCATTTACCGCAAGCTTAATGGCCTCTTCCAGACCATAGTGTTTTGTGATCGCGTGCATTTGCATGTCGTCCGAAAATACTACTCCATCAAATCCAAAGGACTTTCTTAACAATGAGTCTAATATTCTAGATGACAATGTTCCGGGCAATCCTTTGTTATCAAGCCTTTTGTTTACAATGTGGGCAGTCATGATAGCCTCAACATAACCTGAATCAATAAGCGCTTGATAAGGTATTAATTCTTTTGGTTCCCAGGTTTTAGTTACATCCGCTATCCCGAGGTGCGTATCATCTTTTGAACTCCCGTGACCCGGAAAATGCTTTATTACGGTAACAACACCAACCTGGCGGTGGGTATTCACAAATTCTCGGGAGTAAAGGGCCACTGTGTCCGGATCAGCTGAAAATGATCGCTCTACCTTTGCAATAACCGGGTTGTCGGGATTGGTGGCAAGATCAACCACTGGTGCAAAGTTTACATTGAATCCCAATCCGGATAGGGTGGCGGCCGTAGTTTGACCATAATATCTTACAGAGTCAATAGAAAAACTCATGTTGGCCGCTGAGAGAGATTTGGGAAATCCGTACTTTTCTTTTAGCCTGTTAACCCTTCCGCCTTCCTGATCTATGGAAACAAATAGTGGTATAGGCGCTACCATGCTATACGTCCAAATCATTTTTTTCAATTGTCCATAGGAGTTTTTGTCCGCAATATTTTTCTCAAACAAAATAATGGATCCAGCCTTCCCTTCTCTTATCTCTTTGAGCACCATCGAGTCAATCTTTGTGCCGGGCACTCCGATCAAGATCATTTGTCCAATCTTAATGTCAAGACTGTCTTTGTTTTGACCAAATGACGGACCCCACGCAAAGCACAAAGTCAAAATTGAAAAAATAACTGATTTAGTTCTTTTCATGTATTTCAAATAATACCCGCTCCATGTTAATTCTTACCTCGCGTGTTGGGGCTGTAAAGTTATTGTTCATGAAACTAAAGATTAACAATTTTCCCTTTTTGGTAATCAAATAACCACTAATGCAGTGATTGTTGCTCAGTGTACCAGTTTTGCCGAAAATGTATGGACGATCTGCCTTATAAGAATTACTGATCGTACCGGCTCTTCCACCTATGGCCAGCAGTTCAAATAACCTTTCCCGTGGCACAAGGACCAAAATCTTTTCCCACAGTCGAACAATTGATCTTGGCGTAAAAAGGTTGTACCGCGACAACCCTGAACCATCTACCCATTGTGGCTCGTCCGGCAAATCAAACAGGAATTTTTTCTTGACATAGTCAATGGCTATTTCGGCATTTAGCGAATCACTAATCACCATAGCACACATGAGCAACAATTGTTCTGCAACAAAATTGTCGCTTTCCTGCATCATCACTTGATAGAGGCTATCCGAAGGTATGCTGTACAAAGTGTTCGCATCGTAAGGCGTGGCAAACTCAATAACCTCAACGGGTCTTTGTAAAGTATCTGCAAGCAAATCGGCAGCGAGCTGCGCTGAGGTATGAAATGGTATCGCTTTGTTAAATACTTTAGTGCTGCTGTCAGTGACAAATCTTACCCTATTATTATGCACGCTTCGAATCGCACGTTTGGTAGAATCATTTGACCTTGATATTACTACAGAGTCAAAAAACAAACGGGGAGATACTTTTAGAATATTGTCTACACTGTCTGTCAGCGTCATGCAGTTTCCATAAATGGGGAATGAAGATCGTTCGGCAGAATAGTAAGAATTGTAGTCGCCCCATGCCCAGCCGGGTCCGAAATAGTCGTCATGAAAATTACTAGATGAAAAGTATATCTGACCCTCATGACTCTTCAAAAAGTCAAAGGTTGTGGTGCTCTGAAACACTTCGGGATATAGAAATGATGGATCTCCTGTACCCCAAATAATCAGGGAATCGTTTTTATGTACATACTTCAAAGAAGGAATAGTACTGCCTAGTAGCTGAAGTGCACTGAAAAAAGTAAATATTTTTGTGTTGGAGGCCGGTGTAAAGTACTTGCTCGAGTTGAAATCAGCAAGCGTTTTCTTGGACGCTGGGTCATAAACAAATAGCCCCTTGTGGTCTTGAAATCTGAGCTCATCCTTTGCCAATGCCTTTTCGACTTTGACACGATGCGAGCATGACGTCAAAAATATGACGGAGATGGCAACCAGCAGACCTCTCATCAATTCCAGGCGCTGAAGTATCGTTCATTCAATATTTTGATGTGATGGGTTTCATGGCCTGCAATGATGAACCCCAGAGAGGCAACGGAAAGTTCGTTTTTATTTGCTGTTCCTTTTCGCGAAAGCATTTCTGTATTTAATCCGCTAAACAAGTCAATGGTTGACATTCTCAGGTGCGCCATCTCAGCAATGATGCTTTTCAGCTCTCTCCCGCTTGCATTTGATTCAGGGGTATAAGTTGCTTCATCAAATCCGGGCAAAGGCGTTTGATCATTTCGGGCAAAGCGCAAAGCCCGGTAACCAAAAATTCTTTCCGCATCGATCATATGGCATAGCACTTCACGGATGGTCCATTTGCCATCGCCATATTTAAAATCCTGTTTTTCCACAGGAATGGCATGTAAAACTTCCTGTGCACGATTTCCTGAAATTCTTAGCGCCTGAATGAGATCCGTTTCTTCGATCAGCTTTACATAATTTTTGTAAAAATGGGGAATGGTATCAAGGTTAAGGAGCATACTTGAAATTACTTATGGTTAAATCTAAAATTCAGTAAAAACGGCATCAGGCAACTGTTCATCCACCTTTACATTTTTTGGCCCCCTTCCATCCGAGCGGTCAGCTGATAACAGAATCGAACCGTATTTTTGATAATTGTCCCAGGGGCGCGTCCAGTTGGCCGTATCTTGATTTGCATCACTATAGTAGGACCAGTACTTAATAAGTTTTTCTTTTACCTCCACGTACAGATCATACTTGTTGTTGGGCGTATCCCCTACCCCGTCAAATGTCAATTGAAGCACATTGTAATATTTTTTATTCACCAATGTGTCTTCGCCCATATATCTTAAAGTGACTCCGGAATCTTTCAATTTAAAGGGCATTACCAGCCAGTAAGAGTCATTGATCCAAATACTCTTGGCTTTTTGCAGCATCTTTGCCAGCGAATCCGGCTCTGTAAGTTCTTGTCCTTTGATCTGTACCCTTCCTTCTCCGGTATTTACATTCACTAAATAGATTATACTGTCAGGCAGGCTTTCAATTCTTACGCGTCCTCCCTGCTTGTCCCACACCAGGTTTCTTCTGTCAGAAAAGTTCCAGGAAATAAATTTGGTCGCATCCCAGTTCTTTCTTCCGCCAACCGCCATCATAATGCTATCTGCTAATTCAATGGCCGCAGGATCTGAGTCATCAAAGTTAAAACCTTCAGCTGCGGGATTATCATATGTTTGCCGCTCTCCCTGATTCGAATTTGAGCAAGACCAGACAAGTAAAGTCACTACCAAACCTGCGTATAGGTTTTTCATAATCTTAAAAATTTGGTGAAAAGTGAAGTTAATCAAAAAAATCTCGATTATTCTACGCTCTATCCTTTGATCTTACTAAGTTTCTTGAGGTCATACTTCCCTTCAGATGCGTTTAGCATTACTCTCCGCATCCCGTATTCCAATGGCAGAATAAGCAGTGCTATAAAAACCTGTATGAAAAAATCGATCACCGGTGTGGTTTGCACGCTGATATAGGATTCCACTGTATTTTGAACCAGTTGAATAAGCATGATTACGGTGAGAATCGAAAGCAATTGACTGATGTGCCGGTACTTTCTGTTGGCGGCACTCAATCTTAGCGAAATCAATACCAGCATGGCAAAGAAGACAAACTCCAGGGCATAGAACCAGGTTTGTTTCCAATAGGGCGGAATAACGGTAAAGTCAATGTATTGCAGCTCAGACTCCTGACCGAATAAATCGCGAGACTTAATTCTGAGTTTGTATTTTCCGGGTGTTAAGAACGGAAAATTGACAATGTTATTTGAAGTCGACCAGGATGACCATTCCTTGCTTATCCCTTCAATCATGTACTGATATTCGATAGCCAGTGCATTGGTATACTCAGGTTGAATAAATTCAAATGACACAGCGCTTTCCTGCTCATTGATGGTTAACTCCTTTCCCGGAGCTAGTTTGCTGCCTGGCCCTCTCACTTCTTTAAGAAACAAGGGATAATTATTGATGATTTCACTCAACTCCGATCGGGTAAATTTGTACAGCTCATTGGCTGAAGTAATCAACCAAAGACCACTGCCGTTGTCCGCCATGGACAGCGATCGGATGTCAGGAAAAAGACCCAGCCACTCCAATCGAAGATCATTCCTCAGCTTCTGATTAACTGTTCTCCAGCGATGTCCGTCATTGTACCAGAATGTACCCAGAGAGGTAAAATATTTTCTGGGACCTCTCAGTGAATCGTATTTAATGAACTCGTGTTTTATCAAATCGTAACGGTGAAAAGCTCCTGATGCCGCCATAAACACTTCGGTGCCAAGTGCAAATCCCATGGTTTCATCCATTACAGGACTACTAAATGGTACCGATGAAATGTTGTTGATTTCTGCATCGATCAATTCTACTTTTATCACATCTGCCCTGCCACACAACCAGATGTTCTGGATGTGATCTTCAAAGATGTTGCCCACATATGCCCGTAATGAGTCCAATAGATAAGTCTCCTCCCACGTTTTCGCTGACTTTGCAAACGTTCTCACCCGATCGTTGTACGTGCTTACCAGAATCTGTTTGAGTGTAGGAGAAAAAAAGACAGTGCGAACAGGCATGTCAACGATCGCTGCTGCACTAAGGTGATTGATATCGAAGACCCCACCGACACCAGCTGCAATCAACTTATCCTCTACTTTAATCAAATGGGTAACTTTTCCCTCGATTCCCTCCACCTTTTTGTATACATAGTCAAGGGCTTTGAGTACTGTTCTGGTTTTCTTCTCAACAATTTTATTTACTGTTTCTCTTTTTTCAGGCCCCTTTTCCTCATCATCCGTTTCGCTTTCCTTATTCTTATTTCGCTTCAAGAAACCGAATAATCCCTTCCGTCCTTTTTTTCTCTCAGCCGTTTCCTCTTCCGGTTCAGCGGCTGTGGTCTTTTTCAAACGGGTGACAAAGTAGGTTTCTTCTGCATATATTTTTTCTTTGGTCAGCTTGTACAATCCCACCGAGGTGCCTACATACACCATGCTATCTTCAGAATATGCAGTTAGTAAATTTCCTGACAAGCCAGGATAATGGTTGAAGGTTCTGAAGGGCAGATAGGGGGCAATGCGCGTAAAACCATAATCATGGGCTACCCACACGCCCTGATTGCGATCCGTCATCAAGGCAAATACTTCATTATCGGGGAGGCCAGTATAATAATTGATAATTTGCTCAACTTTTCCATTGGTCGGATTAATAAAAATTACACCTCCACTTAGCGTACCCACTGCAATCAAATTTTCATTTACCCATTTCCCTCCCACCGCAACGTTGGCAAGCAGGTATTCTGTCTCTGCCGTCATAATTACCCGAGCTACCCCATTCTCATAGGCATAAAGCTTACCTGAAATTGTTCCTACCAGATAATTGACCGAACCTGGCCGCTTGTCGGTAAATAACACCTCATCTCCATCAAAGAACGCAATGGATGCAGTGGTCAATTTACCCGCCTCCAACTTTTGAACGGCAGACTGGCTCATGTTCAAATAAATGGAGCCGTCCAACTCAAATAATCCGGTAAAAGACTGAGTGGGAATGCTTTCAACGTGCACATCAATTTTTTGCGATTCTGTATTGATTCCAAAAAGATGATGTTCGTTTAAAAAGTAAACATGGTCGGATGTAGCAATGCTTTCAAAAATATTCTTTGCATTCTTATCCGAAGACAAAGATTCGAAAGCAAGCATGTTATCATCATTTAGTGTAAGCTTACCAAAGCCGGTAAGGCCTCCAACATACAATTCGTTTCCATTGGCAATGGATATTGTATATATGGCTCCAGGGCTATCGATTACGCGCCAGTTTCTCCCGTCAAACTCCACCACTCCTGCCTTATTGGCAAAATAGATAACACCGCGTTCAGTTTGCGCAATGTCAAAGCTGAGATAATCCAAACCCTCATCCGTTGGGGCATGATGCGACAGAAAGTAATTGCCCGATTGCGCCATTAAAACAACGCTGCAAAACTGGAAGATCAGTTGAACTAAAAGACGGGTTACTTTCATAAAAAAATCAAAGACAACTAAATTTAGTAAATAAGCACAAAAAAAGGTGAGAACTCGTTCTCACCTTTTCATTTCTATTGTCTTGCTAAATTAACGTGCGATAAAAACAAAGTCACTGCCAGGCGCGTTGTCACCGAATTCTCCAAATCGAGGTTGAATTTTAAGCTTCTCAACATAGGAATAAATTTCAGGCAATGTTAAGATATTGTCGCGCCCCCCCCTTGCACGCAGGGCTTCAATAAAGTTTTTAGCAAAAGGGCTATGCTTGCCAGGAATACCATCCGACACATAGGTTTTCCCGCCAGATGTTAAAAATCTTCTTGTTTTATAGGTCAATTTTCTTGTAATGTATTCTGATTGAGTTTGCTCCCTGTACACTTCATCGTCCACACCTCTTGAAGAAGCAAGTGCCGCATCAAATGTCCCACCGAAGCACACATCCATTGCTAAGAAGATGTGCTCCGCTGGAATATTATTAACGATTGATCGTAATCGATTGTGAGACAGATAAGTTGTCTTTCCCTCGTCTTTAAGTAGAGACTCTCTTGTAACTACAAAACCCTCACCAAATGTTTGGTCAAACGTTCCGTGACCTGCAAAGAAGATGAATAATTGATCTAATGGATTATATTTTTTTTCGCCATAATCACGGAGGGCCTTCAAAATTACAGACTGGGTTGCATTTTCTATGAACTCAACTTTAAATCCATAGGTTTTTCTCAGTTCATCAGCAATCGTTCGTGCATCAAATACAGGGTTCACTAAATCAGGCCAGTAATCATACTCATCGGTTGCTATGATCAATGCATAATCTGTCCGATTGAGCTTTGATGCATCGGCAATTGATGCTGCGCCTACGCGAACCATTCTATGGCTAATGGTTTTTGTTCCATCTTCATTTTCAGCCACTATCTCCAATACATTTTCTCCCTCCATTAAAGTTATGCTGCGCTCAATTGTTGAATGCAGTTTTTCGTTTTCCTTGACCTCGATGTTTTGAACTCCACGGGAAGCTCCATCGGTAGTCTCTTTTATGGTGATCGTGATGTTTTTTAAAGGGGTAGTCGATTCAATCTCAAACTTAATTTTGTATTTGTTCTCTTGAGAATAATTGGTCTCAGCAACTGGAGTGATCCAGTTAATTACTGGAATAGTGGTTGAAACTAAACGATTGGGATCGCTAAAGTCAACCTCAAAATCGTTGGTTCTGCTGCTCACATTCTGCGCATTTACTGCATAAACGGAGATTAGCATAAATAATAATGAAAACCTGATTGATGGCTTCATGGCTTTTTGGGTTATGTTATTTTTTCAAGACAATCTTTCCGGCTTGTATATTTACACCGGATTTGTCGGTCACAATTAATCGATAAGTATATAGTCCGCCTCTTAGTTCATTTCCATTCCACTTAATGGTATAGAAATCCGGCAAAAGCGTTTTGTCAAGTAGCGTGGATACCTTTCTTCCCATGTTGTCATAAACTTCAACTTTCACACCGTATTGAGGCTCTTTTTGCGGAAGCGTGAATGGTATTGTCACCTCTCCAGAGGAAGGGTTGGGATAAGCATCTCCCAACAAAATTGTTGTTGGTTTGATTTTAGACTTCACATCTTCGCCATAATAAACCTTAAACTGATTCGAAACATTTGGTTGGAATGCATAGGAATTGGTTTCTCTCATATTAACAAACTGCTGCTTCGTTACATCCATCAAATACAGTTCCTTCGAACTCTCTCCAAGATCTTGATTGTCCCATCCCAATATTGCTGTTCCCTTCAAATTAGAGGCCACATTAAACTCCCATACATGTTCTTCTGATGTTCCCACCATTTCCTTTGAAAAGTTCTTACCTCCCATATACTCGGGATGGGCAAAATTCAATTCCAGGTATTCAAACATCCTTGGAGGAGCGACTCTGTCATATTTGTCTTTACTCAATTTTGCATCAGCATGCATACCAATGGCTCCCAATCTGTTTTCATACGCTCCTTGCACCAAGTTAATGGGGAGCTCCCAATCTGATTCCCCAAGCCGCGAGCTGTACGATCTGCCGCCACCTATTCTCCCTCCTGCAGCATTTACCACCGGAATTGTTATAGTTACCGCACTTTCTGCAAACACAAAGGCTCCCTGAAATCTATCAATTTGTGTCAGGGGCACGTAAGATCCATTGAAGTATAATGGATCCTCAATTACTGCTGTTGGGTTTGCCGCAATTACATCAGACCACCTTACATTAAATGTATATGGATTACCAATAAGATTAAACCCTTGAGTCAAAGAAATGGTGAATGGACTATTTTGATTATTGGTTGGCGCAGTAGCGTCTCCAAGCGCAATCTCTACCGGATCAACAATGTTTATAAAATACCCTTTCCCTCTTTCTATCGTGCTTGGAAAATCAATCCAGGCTTCTGGGCTGGCCCTGTATGAAAGCAATCTCCACTTGGCCTTGTCTTGAGCCCCTACGCTGCTGAAAAGAGTAGATACAGATCTATTCTGTAATTCATATGGAATTGAGAAAATCCGATAATTCGACACGGCTCCACCGAAACTTAGATTGGGCAAGGTTGGCGCCTGTGCTCCCATTAACTTTAAGTAACAATGAAAACTACCTGAAGCAGGTAAACGACCTTCGTTTCCAGCATTGTCCACGGCTGTGAAATAATACTCCAAACCCATTTCATCAAACCAGCTTTCCTGAACTGTAAAATCGGTTTGGCCAGATACAACTGGGGCATTTCCGGTAACAAGGAACTGTTGTGAAGATCCAATCTTTTTATAGTGCATTTTCGCAGAAACTGCTCCACCTGCATCGGTTACTCCAATGGTAAAAGTTGTCGATGATCCCCCCTTATCAAAGGAGGTAACTTCGGTAAAGCTAATTGCTGGAGGGGTAACATCTATAATATTAAAATTCCATGTGGTCACATCACTTATCCCACCGTGTGAATTTCCCCATTGATCGTCAAATGCAAATGGATCTATTTGTACATAATAGCTGCCTACTGCGTTGATAGCAGGAATTGAGTAAGTATACGTACTATCTGTCTTTGTTCCAGAGGCAGCATCAATCGTTGCAATGGCTGTTGGATTTCCATTTTGGAAAACCCTAATATTTAATCCGCCAACTGCAAATGGCACTTCATTAAATTTGATGGATAGTTGATTGAGTCCAGGCACGACATTTGACTCATCTGCTGGGGAAAGTACGGTTATCATTGGAGCATCGCCATCCTCGACTATATTTAATGTTTGATTTGGGGTCACGTTATTTATAATCTGTTCAATTCCAGAAGGCCAAACTATTCGTACCTGATTTATCACTGCCGAACTACCTACACCAAAGTGCAAAATCGAACTGCTTTGGGTAGCATGGGCAGAATGAGACTGAAGCTCTCTAAGTTGTGTTTTTGTTCCCGTAGTTACGTAAACCCTGGCGCCAATTCCCATTGTATTAGATGCTGTGCCCGTCAGTTTTAACTTTAGCCATTTGCGGGAGGCAGAGGCAGGTGTGGTGTTTCTGTATACAATGTTAGGTATGTCTGGATTCGAAAATCCGCCATTATGAAAATCCAGAAAACCATCTCCATCCACATCTGCTATTGCGGGACCATAGAGCTTGCTGAGATTTGGGGCATTGAATAATTCCGGTGTGGTGTACTTGGTAAATGTTCCATCGCCATTGTTGTAATAAAGAACACTGGTAAAGCCCATGGCAAACAAATCCAGGTCACCATCATTATCAACATCTGCCCATGCACTGCCAAAGGTGCCCAATCCACCTTCAGCTACTACCGACCCGACAAATTCTGAAAAAGTACCATCACCATTATTCTTATATAATCTATTGATAAACTGCGGATTGGTTGAAGTGGTTTGTGATCCAATGAAAATATCCAAATCGCCATCATTGTCATAGTCTCCCCATGAAGCGGTTCGATCCGGACTTAGAATTGTTTCAAAAACTGAACCCAAAACTCTTGTGAAAGTTCCATCGCCATTATTTTTATAAAGTCTTGAATTTGATTGTGCGCTTGGACTAGTTCCGACATTAAGTACGATAACATCCTGATCGCCATCATTGTCATAATCTGCCCACTGTGCATCCCTTGTCGCTCCAAAATCAGTAACCAACTCACCCTCGGTTATTCTTGTAAAAGTTCCATCTCCTTCATTATGAAAAAGGTACTTGTCGGATGCAGTGCCCGCACCCAGAGAGGTATTCGCCAGCAAATCAAGGTATCCATCATTGTCATAATCCGCCCAACTTCCCCCGGGAAGACCCCCTTGTGTATAATCGGTAAATAGTGTTTTCGTGTAAGACCCATCAGCGTTCTTGGTTAAAAGAAGATCATTGGAATTAGTACGGGTCAACCAAAGGTCGCTTCTGCCATCGTTATTTACATCGATTATTTTTACAGACCGAGTCGTAATGCTTTCATTTGATAACTCGGGAATAACCAATTTGGTAAACTGTCCTGTTCCATCGCCTTTAAAAATGACAGGAGGAATAACGTTACCCAGGCTATCAGTAGTAACTGGAAGGAATAGGTCATTAATCCCGTCATTATCAACATCACCCCAACTTCCACCTCCTCCGGTTCTAAAAAATGTTTTTGATGTCAAATTATCGATTGGTGTAAACAAATAATTAGATCTTGGGATAATGCTGACCTCAGCAGTGTAGCCAGAATTACCAGTAGCATTTTTAGCTCTCACCCTGTAGTAATAAGTGGTTCCAATCACCAATGTTGGATCCAAATCTTTGTACGAAACTGTAGGGAATGTCACATCTGCAATTTTCGTAAATCCAGATCCTGATGTAGTAGATCTTTCGACTTCAAATTGCAGGGTAAAGTTGCCGCTTCCCCAGTTTAGCAATACAGATCCCGGGAGAAAAACAGTAGCCGCCAGATTAATAGGGTCACCCGGAACCGGGTCAGACGCATTTAAAGTATATACTGTTGTCTCAGTTCTCAATGGGAACTGTGGATGAGTAATCCAGGGGAACGTAAATTTTCCGGTTGACGAATCCCAGGAGCCATTGCCGTTCGCTATGTAACCAAAATTTGATGTATATATAGAAGCTATTCCACAATTTTCTTCAAATCCCATTGACCAAGGATCAGGCGGAGTAGGCGACAATCCTATAGAAGCCCCAATTGGTAAATCCTCCAAATTGTAAAATCCACCAGACCCGGAGATAGTTTGATTTAACTTAGTCATAACGCCTACACCGCTTTGATTTAATGTGGTTGCAGTCCAACTTCTATTAAGCGGAACATTCGAAGTACTTAAACAATCCTGAGTAGTGGATACGGAAATCTCATTGCTGGGTGCCGATTTGCCTCCGGCACCAGCTGCACGTACTCTGAATTTATAAGTGGTATTAGATGAAAAGGTCAAGCCCTGTGCAGTTCTGGATACAGCTACTACTCCCTGACTCCTGCTCCAGGAAGTTGGTCTGGTAGTTGTGGCCACAGAATCAAATTGAGTGCTGGCTCCTTCAGCCATTTCAATGACAAAATAATTTTCATTGTTTGAGTTATCTGTGAATATTAAACCAATGCTGTTTTGATCCGAATAAAACGAACTAAGACTTGAAGGTGCTACAGGAGGAATTATAGGTGAATTACTCTTAAACATCACGTTCTGGTCTTGCGAGATGTATGAATAATTGGCAGAGGAAACCAAGGCAAATCGGTTCCATTTATTGGTTGACCCTGGTGAACCTGTGTTCACCCAATTATCTGCTCCATCCGTTGATAGAAAAACGCTGGAATTCAGTATAAAAAGAGTATTATCACTAATCACCTTGAGCCTTCCAAAAGATGTGGTAGTTGATTTTGTAGTCCACGTTTGGCCACCGTCATTACTGATATTCAATTTCGAATTGTTTGTGAAAACATAAAGTTTCCCATTAAAAAATTCGATGTCCTCAATATTATTGGAAGTTGGCAAGTTGCCAATTTGCGTAGCTACTCCAGTGACAGGATCTATTTTGAATAACATATGTTTGTTGGTGGAGCAATAATCATAAATCCTTACAAATAAATTCCCGCCAGCGCTCAAAATGAGGTCATCTTGCTCCGGTATGTAACTACAAGTAGGTCCCGGCAATCCGGTGATATCTTGTTCAACCCAATTCACTCCACTATCATTTGATTTTATTACTCGCCATTCCGTGGTGACACCATTGAAATAAGTGTTTACGGAATACATATTAACCCCATCATTTGAAGTCAGGTTGTTGAAATAATAGCTATTGGTCTGCTGTGTCCAGTTAGAGCCATTATCAACTGTTTTAATAATGCCGGAACCATGAGCATAAATTGTTGACCCAGACTTATAAAAGCCTGCGATTTGCCTATCCGTTTGCCCACTTGATAAAAAGTCCCAGGTTGCCCCATCATCAATAGAAATATGAAAGCCATTAGGCCAACCCACCGTGTACAATAATCGACCATTATCTGTGATTATCATGTCTGATCCATACGTAGTAATGATACCGCTGTTGGTTAGCGGAATCCAGCTTGCACCGCCATCTACAGTCTTGTACTGTATGCGTCTTTCAACGCCAATGTAAAATGTAGTAGATGATTCAAAATAGGGGCCTTTCAGATTCCCGTTAGTAAGTGGTGGGCTTGCAAATGAAGTCCATGAAGTCCCTCCATTAGTTGTTTTCCAAATCGTAGTTCCATTGAATATGTAAATATTGCCAGACGGGTCTGCTTCTATGTAGGATTCAAATCCAAAGCAGCAGTCTGTGATATTGTTTTTGACGGAGGCCCAGGAGTCTCCGTTGTTGGTCGATTTGAAGGGACCAGAACTCGATGTCGCATAAATATTGGCTCCACTGATTACAAGTGAATAAATGAAAGTATCTGTGAGCCCTTCCCCGGTATCCAATTGATCAACATTCAGACCGTTGTTGGTGGAACGAAATATGCCGTTACCAGAAGTTGCAATATAAAGATAACCTGCCGCATTGACTTCAAAGTCTCTTGGATCTCCGGAAAAGCTATTTACCTGGGTCCAGGTTACTCCATCATTAGACGATCGATATATTAATCCATTGTACCCAACTATAAACACAAAACTGGTTGTTTTGCGAATGTACCTCCCGGCACTAAAACCAGAATTAGCTGTAAGTGTCCAGGTGGCACCATTATCCACGGAAGTAAATAATTGACTGTAACCCAACACATACAATTTCCCAGTTAACGCATCTCTATGTAGGTCTTCCAAATATAAATTGGTCATCCCTGTGCTTGAGGCGGTCCAGGTTAATCCGCCATTTGTGCTTTTCATCACACCGTGGCCATATACCAGTCCCAGCAAATTTCCTCCTGCACTTACCATTTTAGTTGGTGTACCAATGTATGGTCCATTAAGTGCAGTATAGTTTTGGGCCCACCCAGAAAAACTTACCAGCAGGATTATCCCAAATAGTATTCTTTTTATCATAGAATTGTCGTTCTCCTTTAATTCAATTTTTTGTAATTGACGGCAATGGCGGATCAAGTATTCCATCATCTTTAGGTGAGCCACCGCCAAGGAATGCCGCAGCCCCGCCAGCCGCAGCAACGGGCAAAACTTTTAGAAGCAGTGGAACCTTACTTTTTACAGCAAAGGGCTTTGAGTAGATCACCTCATCCCCATTTCTAGAATCCGTTATCTTCAACTTATAATCTTTTCCCTTCTTGGCTTTGGCTGGAATGTTTACAGTGTAATTTCCTGAGTTGGGCTGATTCACTTCCCCACTTACACGCATGTCTCCTTTTAGCAACTCTATATGAATGGGATTGTTAGCCCCCGGCTTCCAATACAACGGGTAACTTTTGCCTCTCTTGTAAGCCTTTGGCACCGTGAAGTTGGTCAACTTCACAAAAGGAACGTATACTCTACCCCTTATTTCAAGTGCAATTTTGCCTTTGTACCCTCCATATTCTTCGCGAATTGCCCATACCGCTTTTCTGCCCGTACCCGGTTTAATCTCCGGGCCAATATCTCCAGTAACCTTGGCAAGGGGAGCATTGAAATTATCTCTGGAAGAATAAAGGTTGAGAAGATATTCATGCCCCGGGCTGGAATCATCCAAATCGTAATGAACGATTATGTTTGGCCCAGACAGCTCTACTTTATTTATTTGGACCGTTTGACTGAAAGTAGTAATAGACAGAAGCGTCAAAGCTCCGATGAATAAGGTTGGTCTCATTTGAGGCTAGGTTAAGCTCCTAAATTACAAAAATTGGGTGAGAAAACCCGCATTTTAATGGTTTATCCCTAATTCTGAGATTAGTAACCTTCAATACGAACTCAACTTATCCTGCTCCAATTCACAGCCGTTTTCCGCATGGCTGCAACCTGGGTCTTAATGGCCCCATTTTCGCCTTTTTCCAGTTCCGGATCCGCCTCCAGCAGTTGGATGGCTGCATCGCGTGCCTGCTGCAGCAACAGCCCATCTTTGCTCAGATCGGCAATTAACAAATCAAGGGCCCCGCTTTGCTGGGTGCCCATCAGGTCTCCCGGACCACGTAATTTTAGGTCTGTTTCTGCAATTTCAAAGCCGTTGTTGGTTTTCACCATAGTGCTCAGCCTGATTTTGGAATCGGCACTGAGTTTATAGTCGGTCACCAGAATACAATACGATTGATCAGCGCCTCTACCGACCCGTCCACGCAATTGGTGCAGTTGGGACAGCCCGAATCGCTCCGCACTTTCAATGATCATGACCGAGGCATTGGGTACATCCACCCCCACCTCGATGACAGTAGTTGCCACCATAATCTTGGTTTCGCCTTTCACAAACCTGCCCATTTCAAACTCCTTGGCTTCCGGTTTCATCTTGCCGTGAAGTATGCTGATGGGTACTTCCGGAAACGCCCGGGCCACACTTTCATACCCATCCATCAAATGTTTCAAATCCAATTTTTCTGATTCTTCTATCAAAGGATAAACAATATAAATCTGCCGGCCTGCGGCAATCTGCTGTCGCATAAATTCATTGATCTGCAACCGGTGTGAATCATATTGGTGCGTTGTTTTGATGGGCTTCCTCCCTTTGGGCATTTCATCAATCACAGAAATCTCTAGATCGCCATACAGCGTCATGGCCAGGGTGCGGGGAATGGGCGTGGCCGTCATCACCAGCACATGTGGGTACACATTCTTGTTTTTTTGCCAGAGCTTTGACCGCTGTGCCACGCCAAACCGATGCTGCTCATCGATCACCGCCAGGCCCAGCCGGGAGAACTTCACCTCATCTTCAATCAAGGCGTGTGTGCCAATTAATATTTTTAACTCCCCCGTTTCCAGCCTGTAGTGCAATTCAGTCCGGGCTTTTTTCCTGGTCGATCCGGTCAGCAACGAAATGGACAAGCCCATCAGGTCAGCATACTTTTTCAGATTGGCATAATGCTGTTGTGCCAATATCTCGGTGGGTGCCATCAGGGTTGCCTGCGCATTACTGCCGATGACCAGTAGCATACAAATAAATGCCACGATCGTTTTGCCACTGCCCACATCACCCTGCAATAACCTGTTCATTTGTGTACCCGACTTCATATCTGCATAAATCTCCCGGATTACACGCTTTTGTGCTTCCGTAAGTGGGAAGGGCAAATGCTTTTCATAAAACTGGGTAAGAATGGCCGTATCACTAAAAACCAATCCCTTGAATTTTTCCTGCCGCACCAATTTCATCTTGATCAGCCGCAGTTGAATGTAAAACAGCTCTTCGAATTTCAACCGTTGCTGGGCTGCGCTCAGCAATTGGTGCGACTTGGGAAAGTGAATATTGATAAGCGCCTCTTTTTTAGAAATAAGGCGCTGCCTTTTGATCAATGCATCGGGTAAGGTTTCCCTGATGTGATTGATGGAGAGTTTTAATAACTCTTTCTGAATTTTTACCAGGAATCGATTATCAAGGTATTTAGAACGAAGCTTCTCAGTAAGTGGATAAACAGGTTGCAAAAAACCTTTGTTCTCTTTGGCAGCGGTGACGGGCTCTACTTCCGGATGCGCAATGGAAATGGTTCGTCCATAACGATTGGGCTTTCCGAAAATGATGTACTCGATGCCCGGCTTTACTTTGTCCAGTATCCAGTTGATGCCCTGGAACCATACCAACTCGAGCTCTCCGGTTGAGTCTTCAAAGTAAGCCACCAATCTCTTTTTCCTTCCTCCACCTATCATTTCAAACCTAAGGATTTTCCCTTTGATCTGAACATGGGGCATGCTCTCATTTACTTCTTTGATCGAATAGAATTGCGTGCGGTCTTCATACCGAAACGGATATTGTTGAATCAGATCCCCATAAGTATGAATATTCAGCTCTTTCTTCAGCAGCGCAGCGCGCTGAGGTCCTATCCCTTTGAGGAATTCGATGGATGTGTCAAAAAAGTTAGCCAATTATCAAATTTACCGCAAAGACGCAGTGAAGCAAAGGAACTCAGTCAACCAGAAAATGTTGTGACGAAAAAGAAGGATGGGATAATTTAAAAAATTATGCCTCAGGGTGCTTTAGGTCTCACTTCCAACGCACCGTATTGATCATATGCATGACGTCCTTCTTCACATAGTCAATGGCAGGCCGGAGGGAATCGTTTTGCACTTTTACATTGAAGTACAAGGCGCCACGCAGGAAGTTCTGGCTTGAATCGGTCATCGTAAACTGAAACTGACTGGGTACTTCCCCTTCTATTTCAGCTATTATGGCAGTTTTGCCACTGGGCGTTTTTGAAACGCTTTCTTCAATCGCATATGCTTTGATCTGGTGCTTGGCAGTAAGTACATACGCATCATTCAGGTATTCTTTCAAAAGATCAACACTGCCATCTAATCTCTTGTAAGTGATATGTACGGTTGCACTCAGCAGCGGATACCAAATCTCTACCCAGTCTTTTTCACTGACTTGCGAAGTATCCTTTTTCAGCTTCGCAAATACCGAATACTCACAAGCATAGGGTAAAGAATCTGGCGTTGCCTGATAGGAGGGAGGTGGCAATTCGAGCCTATTGTAACCCTTGGGTTTTGGCCTGTATTCTGTTTGGCAGGCACTAAGCCCCAGCAGAAAAAAAACAAATGTAAATGGCCAGGCGCAAACTCTCACGGTGTTACTGCTCCGGTTGGTTAATTAGCACACGTATCCTTTTTATCCTCTTCTTATCTACAGAAACGATGGTAAAAACAAATCGATCAAAAGAAATCTGATCCGCCACCTTAGGCATGGCACTGTTTAATTCCAGTATCAACCCCCCCAGTGACTCATTGTCACCTTTGACGGAATCAAAGATACTTGAATCCACTTCAATGGTTTTGCAAAAGTCATGAAGTGAAGTCTTCCCTTCAAACACAAAAGTCTTGTCATCTATTTTCACAAAAGAAGAATCATCTTCATCAAATTCGTCATTGATATCGCCAATGATCTCTTCGATCAGGTCTTCCAATGTAATTACACCCGAGGTACCTCCATACTCATCCACCACCACCGCCATATGTACGCGCTTGTTTTGGAAATCCTTCAGCAGCGAATCCAACTTCTTCGTTTCAGGAACAAACAGCCCCGGCCGTATCAGCTTTTGCCATTTAAATTTTTCATCTTCATCCAAAAAGGGAAGTAGGTCTTTGATGTAAAGTACCCCCTCAATTTTGTCAAGCGAGTCTTTGAAAACGGGTACCCTTGAAAACCCGGTAGTTTTCACCTGCTCCATGAGCTCGGTAAAGGTAAGATCATAGTCTACTGCGGAAACATCCAATCGGGATTGCATGATTTGTTTTACGGTAAGTGTACCGAAGTTTACAATTCCCCTGAGGATATCTTTCTCCTCTGCGCTGGTTTCATCATTATCCGTGGTGATTTCCAATGCCTGATGTAGCTCTTCCACCGTAGTGCTGTAGCCTTTTCTTTTAAATCGCCTTTCCACAACATTCCCGAGTTTTAAAAGGAGCCAGGAAACAGGCATGCAAATGCGTTGAAAAATAACCCAGGCACGGCTGATGAACCTACTGTAAACCAGATTTCTTTGAGTAGCATAAACCTTGGGAATAATTTCACCAAAGAAAGTGATGGCGAAGGTGACACTGAATGTAACAGCCCCCACAATTACTTCTTCCGGAGAGCGGGTGTTGGCCAACTCCCACATCATGAATGTAGCAAGTGTGACCAGGGCCACATTGGCCAGGTTGTTCATGACCAAAATGGTGGCCAATAGCAAACGTGGATTCTTCAACAACTCAACAATCTTTTTGTCTCTGGGATCTTGAGATTCGTTGCACTTTTCCAGGTCATCATTACTTAAAGAAAAAAAAGCGACCTCTGAGGCCGACACCATAGCCGACAGGACCAGCAAAAAGATTATTGCAATGAAGCTCGTAATCAAAAACGCATCCGGTGAGCCTGACAGCAAATCAGCCAGCAGCGTGCTACTCGGAGGTTCGTCTAAAGATGCGGGTGTTTCCAATGTGTGTTGATGAGTATAACATCAAAAAGGGAGGTCGTCTGAAGAATTGGATGAAGACTTATAGTCATTGGGCTCTCCCTGTGAACCAGGCGCGGAAGATGGAGCATAGTCAGAAGATCCCCCTCCCGATGATTTAGGGCTTAACATGGTCATATTATCCCCAATCACTTCCGTGGTATATCGGGTGACACCTTCTTTATCCCAGGATCGTGTACGCAATTTCCCTTCGATGTATACCATATCTCCTTTGTGCAAATACTTGGCAGCCACATCGGCAAGACCTCGCCAAAGCACGATGTTATGCCACTCCGTTATTTCCTTTCTCTCTCCAGTGGTTTTGTCCTTGTAGGTTTCTGATGTGGCCATGCTGAAATTGGCTACGGTGGCACCATTTTCAAGGTGGCGTACCTCTGGATCTTTCCCTAAACGACCTACTAAAATCACTTTATTTACACCTGACATAGCGTTTTTTGAATTATTGCCTTAGCATTTATCCTCTTTTCAAGAGGTTAGACAGCCCTGGCCATTTTAGCCCGCTGCAGATTAACCGGACTACAAAAATACCAAATTTCTTCAGCTACTCTAATAGCCCTTTTCATCTAAAAAACGAGAAATCAAAATCGGCTTGGGCAAAAGCCTAATCTCCCGGAGCGAATACAACTTCAAGTCCGTATTTTTTAACCATCCATTCGGTTGGAAACTCTTCCCGAAATCCAGCAATACAAACCGCGCATAAATTTTTTGGTGAGTGAGCACGTGCTTCACTTTTCTGTTTCCCATTTCAACAGTCGACATCTCGCTGAGCTTTTTCAACCACTTATCTTCCTCCACCATCCTTTCTATCTTCTGATTTCTTTTTGTCTCCACCAAATAGAAATCGTAAAGTCCCTTCCAAATATCCTTTCCCATTCTTCTTTTCAACGCAAGCGCATTTCCCTTCTTCAAAATAAAATATGTAAAATGCCGGGTGCGAACTTTTATCTGTTTCTTTTTTAAGGGAAGGAGATCCTGGATGCCTCTTTTTCTGGCCACGCACTCCACGAAAAAAATACACGCAGCACACTTCGGTGACTTAGGCGTGCAATGCAAGGCTCCAAACTCCATTACAGCCTGATTGTGCAAACCAGGTTGCAAACGATCCAACAAGCTATTGGCCAATTGACTAAAATTATTCTTGCCCCTGGCGGAATCGATCTCGTCCTCGATGCCAAAAACTCTTGACAACACCCTGAACACATTGCCATCCACCACGGCTACCGGTTCGCCATATGATAAGGAGGCTATAGCGGCAGCGGTGTAAGGTCCTATTCCCGGAAGCTTCAACAAATCCACGTATGTCGTTGGAAATTTCCCTGCAAAGTGAGCTACAATTTTCTTAGCGCAGGCGTGCAGGTTGCGTGCGCGACTGTAATAGCCAAGTCCTTGCCATGCCCTCAGCACTTTTTGCTCTGAAGCCCCTGCCAAATCGGATACAGTAGGGAAGTTCTTAATAAAATTTTGATAATAAGGCAATCCCTGGGCCACACGGGTCTGCTGAAGAATAATTTCCGATAGCCAGATGCGGTAGGGGTCATTGGTTTCACGCCAGGGCAGGTGGCGATGGCTATCGTGGTACCAGTTTATTATTTTTTTTGAAAAATTATTTTTTCCCATCAGTTAAGGTCTTCAGCTTTGCGAAGGTCATAAAAACAGGCATTAACTATCAAATGTTGATAGCCGATGATCGTTTTTTTGAGTCCATCTACGTGATTATCAAAGATTTCATTTTGTGATTGATCTTTCTGGATTAAATTTGCCGTCCTGAATTCGGAGAATACCTAATCGTTACCAACGTGACCAAAGCAGACGTTATCGCCCAAATCGCTGAAAAAACCGGA
>CAYNCP010000024.1:0-51290 GCA_964395905.1 uncultured Ohtaekwangia sp. | reverse complement strand
GGACAGGAGGCCCGTATCGTTGAGGGGCAATTTACTTTTGATACCGACAAGCCATTCAAACTGCTTGAATTGGATGAAGAAATTGAGGAGCCGGTGGTCACCAAAAAGAAGAAACCCAAGAAGAAAGTTTTTTACGGCATTAAGACCAAAAAAGGATTCACGCGAAAGGGGTACGGAGATAGGGTTACCATCGAGCTGTTTTACTATCTGAAAAATCCTGACAAGCCGAACCGCTTTGTTCGCGACATCTACTGGTATGACTTCACCCGAAGAGAGATTCGAAAATCAAATAATTTTGACCCCAGTAAGGGTGTTTTGCTCCATGGCCCTTATCGCAAAATGCAGGGAGATGTGTTATTGGAAGAGGGAATTTATTATAAAGGCACCAAGCATGGCAGATGGATGCAATATGACAGGCAAAGCTTGCTGGTAGACAAAGAAAAGTATTACAAAGGCTGGCCCAAGGAATCACTGATTGTTTATTACGATCCAGCCGAGCGCACTAAAATCAAAGAAATTATTCCGATTGAATTTGGTGAAAGGGAAGGCTATTACTATCAATTTCACGAAAACGGTACCATTGCGGTAATCGGTGAATACAAATGGGACAATAAAGTGGGTGAATGGATCGAAAACTATCCTTCAGGCAGGCGGAAGAAAGTAATCATTTTTCCGGATGATCCTTTTGATCATGTACTCACGCCTTTTGTGAGAAGCGAGTGGAACGACAAAGGCAAAGAAGTTTATTCCAACCGCAAAGGTCAGTGAAAAGCATCCTCAAAGTGATCAATGATTGGGTCACCTTCCCTTAACTTGATGGAAACAATATCGTACCTCACGTTTCCATTCCAATTTTTTTCATATACATACTGATCCGCACCTTCCAAAATTTTATTTATTTTCTTTCCGTCTACAAATTCTTCCGGATAGCCAAAAGACAGTGAACTCCTGGTTTTGACCTCCACAAAAATCAGCCAATCATCCTTCTCCGCAATTAAATCGATTTCGGCATGTCTGTACCGATAGTTGCGATAAACAATCCGGTAGCCTTTCGCTTCCAGGAATGCGGCTGCCAGACTTTCACCCTGGTTTCCTTTTTTGATATTATCTGTCATGCCGCTACATTTGAATCCTTAATTTAGGAATAGAAATGAAGAAATTGATTGGAGGCTTCACGCGTCAGTTGAGAGATGCGCTTCGAATTGGAGAGGCAGTAGATCTGGTGCGGCCCGGTAGTGACATTCGGAATATCCTGATCACCGGAATGGGCGGTTCAGGCATTGGGGCCAATCTGATCGAATCGTTGACCTTTGGCAGAATTCCCATTCCCATTACGGTGACCAAAGGATACAACATCCCGCAATTTGTGAGTCCACATACCCTCTTCATTGCTTGTTCTTATAGCGGAAATACGGAAGAAACCCTTTCGGCCATTCAGAAAGCACTCCTGAAAAGAGCGCATATTATTTGCATCACCTCGGGTGGTAAAATGTTGGAGGTGGCAAAGGAATACAACTTGCACTTCATTCAAATGCCAGCAGGAGCACCCAACCCACGCACGATGCTAGGCTACGCCATGATCTCATTGCTTACCGTTTTATATCATACCAACTTAATAGGAGCAGCATTTATTAAAGAAACTGAAAACGCAATAGAATATTTGGATCGGGGTGAAAAGGCCATCCAGGTACAAGCCGAATTAATTGCCAAGAGAATAGCAGGAAAGCTCCCTATTATCTATTGCGACAGCAGACTGCACGCCATGGCTGTGCGTTTTCAAAATCAGCTCAACGAAAACGCCAAGCAAATTGCTCATGTAAACAGTTTTCCTGAACTCACTCACAATGAAATTGAAGGGTGGGTACATCCTGCCGGCATATTGGCGCAATGCCAGGTCATCTATCTTTACACCGATCATGACCATGTGCGCACAGAAAAGCGAATGGAAATATGCAGGGAGATATTTGAAAAGAAATCACATACCATCATCGATATCGTGGCGGAAGGAGCATCCTTACTGGAGCAATATTTTCACCTCATCCACCTTACGGATTGGATCTCCTACTACCTGGCTATTGAAAACAAAGTGGATCCTGACCCCATTGATGTAATCACTCATCTGAAAAATGAGTTAGATAAAATCAAGTGAATTCACGTGTCAATAGGCTAACACAATTCATAGATTTAGGACTGATCGATTATTCCGAAGCCTGGAAATATCAAACCGAACTGTTCGAAAAAATATTGGATGTAAAAAAAAGAAATCGGGACAGGGCAGACGTTGACCAGGAGTCCACTTCCAATTATTTAATATGTTGTGAACATCCCCATGTGTTCACTTTGGGCAAAAGCGGTGACGAAAAAAATTTGTTGATCAATAAGGATAAGCTGGATTCCATTGGAGCCACGTATTATCATACCAATCGCGGTGGTGATATTACTTACCATGGACCGGGTCAAATTGTAGTGTACCCCGTTATTGACCTTGAAAATTTCTTTACAGACATTCACCAATACATGCGGTTTTTGGAAGAAGCTGTGATTCAAACGCTTGCCGAATACGGGGTCGAAGCAGGAAGAATTAAAGGACTAACCGGTGTGTGGATTGACCACAACAATGAAAAAACTTGTCGAAAAATTGCTGCGCTGGGCGTAAAAACAAGCCGTTGGGTTACCCTGCATGGGCTGGCTTTTAACGTAAACACCAACCTGGATTATTTTAAATACATCGTGCCCTGCGGAATTAACGATAAGGCAGTGACCTCGATGGAAACGGAATTGGGCGACTCTCAAGATTTATCAAAAATAAAATCGATCCTTCAAAAAAATATTTCCTCCATTTTTGAAATGGAGACGCTAAATTGAAGCATTGAAGCCAAAGATTATTATCATAGTCACCTCCGCATTGATCCTGGGCTTAACACTCCGATTTGCCATCCCATTTGATGTCAATTCAACTCCTGATGCATGGCCCAGGCAGCGAGGTGTTTGCTGGGTAGGTGGACGTCAGCAGGTCACAGAAAGGGAATTTGAATCCCTTATAAAAAATAATGTAAACTGGATATCTCAAACTCCTTTTGCATGGCAAAGTAGTTATTCTGATCCGCAAATCAGGATGAACACCAACAGCGATAGGGTATGGTGGGGAGAATCTGATATTGGAATTACTGCAACTACTCAACTTGCTGAACAATTAAAAATCAAAACTTTGTTAAAGCCACACCTTTGGATCAGGGACGGGTGGCCAGGTGATGTGAAAATGCAAGACGAGGCAAAATGGAAAGCGTGGTTTGCCAACTACCAGACATTCATCATCCACTACGCCAAGCTCGCGGAAGCCAATCAAATAGAAATTTTCTGCATTGGAACAGAACTCATGCATGCGTCTGCCAGAGAGGCCGAATGGAGAGCACTCATCCACGAGATTCGTAAAGTTTATGCCGGCAAACTCACGTATGCTGCCAACTTTCATGATGAATTTGAGAACGTAAAATTTTGGGATGCCCTTGACTTCATCGGCATACAGGCTTACTTTTCTCTCTCACAAAAGACCAATCCCGCTGAGGAAGAATTGATAGCCAATTGGAAACAACATTTGGATAAGGTGGAAAGCATTCACAAACGATTTGACAAGCCAGTTTTGTTTACAGAAATTGGATATCGGAGTACCGCTGATGCAGCTATAGAGCCCTGGAAGTGGCCGCAGGAGAATAAGGAGGCCGCATCATCCACGGAGACACAGGCTGCTTGCTATGAGGCTTTTTTCAAAACAGCCTGGAAAAAATCGTGGCTGGCTGGTGCTTATTTCTGGAAGTGGTATCCTCACGGGAGCAATAGACTGCTGGAAATTGACTTTACGCCCCAAGGCAAGCTGGCGGAAAAAGTGCTAATGAAGAATTTTAAAGACAATTATGATCGATGATATTGAATTTCCGGAAGTAAAGAATGTGACCATAGCTGTGACAAAGGAAGATGATGAAGCGGGAAGTCCCTGGAAAGTTTACCTGATTAATAAAAATCAATTTCCCATTGAAAATACACTGGTTGCGAGCAAAGGATACGGAAGCAAAGAAGGTGAAAAACAAAAGACATCCATACTTCGTCATTATTTGGAAACTGTTCCCGCTAATCAAGCGGCCTTGATTGAGCCGATAGACCCTGGTGTCTTCCATCTCAACAACGAGTATTGGGTGAGCTATTATATCGGCAACTCCATTTATGACAAGCGCTTCCTTTTTGTACCAGACACCATATGCGAAAACAACCTCACCTTTATCAAAGAGCTGGACAAAACGGGCGTACTACATTCATAAGTACTTATAAGCAGATCCCGTGTTGAGTAATAGCACGGATTCGTCACCCCTGATCTCCCCCTGAATCAATAACTTTTGCAATGCCGGCAATAAGGCAGCCCCTTCCGGACAAACCAAAAGGCCTTCCAGGGATGCCATCTGTTTCATGGCGTCTTTAATTTCATTGTCCGTCACTGAAATGGCCGTACCGCCTGATTCTGTCAATACCTTTTGAATCAATTTTTCAGCAAAGGGTTTAGGAACAGCAAGTCCATTGGCATAGCTAGGATGGCCTATGTAATCCTTGGCCGTGGCTATTTTTCCCTGCCAGGTGAGTACCACCGGCATGCAATTTTCTGATTGCACAGCAATCATGCGTGGAAATGGTCCTTCAATCCATCCCAATGTTTTCATTTCATGAAAGGCCTTCCACATGCCGATAAGTCCGGTGCCTCCTCCCGTTGGATAAAGTATTACGTCAGGAAGCCTCCAGTTGAGTTGTTCCGCAATTTCATCCCCCATTGTTTTTTTACCTTCAAGCCGGTAGGGTTCCTTCATAGTTGAAATATCAAAGCATGGCACCTCCTTTTTTGTTTCTGCCACCCTTTTGGCGCAATCACTGATCAATCCATCTACCTCAATGAGCTCGGCTCCAAAGTACCTGCACTCTGCTTTAAAGGCTTCCGGTGTATGTGTGGGCATCACTACTATCGCTTTCATACCTGCTTTGGCGCAATAAGCGCTCAATGCTCCACCTGCATTACCCGCGGTCGGCACGATGCAACACTCCACACCGAGTTCTTTGGCTTTGGATATGGCCATGCTCATGCCCCTCGCCTTAAATGATCCCGTAGGGTTAGCCGATTCATCTTTGATGATAAGGGTTTCCAATCCATACCGATCAGCCAATCTATTGGCAGCCAGCAAGGGTGTCCAGCCCTCACCCAGTGACACAACGTTTGCCTTGTCCAAAACTGGAAGCATTTGCAGATACCTCCACATAGACCTTTCTTCAGTTACGATCTCAGACCTTGACGGTTTGATCTGCAGATTATACTCAGCAAGCAGTGGACTACTGCCGCAGGTTTCGCACGCGGCATAGGTTTGAAGCTCATTTACATCATACTTTTTATCACAGCCTGCACAACGCAAAAAATTAATGAGGGAATCCTTTTCTTTGACCAGCAACATTTGAAAGTTCGTTTTTGAACTTCAAAAGTAATCCGGCCATTATTCTATATCCAATACAGAATAATTATAGATTATAACTTTAAATTATAATGATTTTTTGAGAACTTAATGAAGGAGGCGTTAAGTCCTCGGTTTTCATCTCCATGACGTTGGACAAAATAGAATTGTCTGGTGATGGTTAGGTCATCAATAAAAATTCTGGCGAGTTCTCCGGAAGCCAATTCCTTGGCCACAGCCCTGGCGGGCAGGAAGCCAAGGCTATCATCTGCCAATAAAAAATTCTTCAGCGCTTCGGTACCGCCAAGCCGCATGATGATGTTGAGCTGAGTCATTTTAATTCCTTTGGCACCAAGGGCCTGCTTTACGGCTGAGAGTGTTCCCGAGCCCCTTTCTCTTAAAGCCAGCGGTATGGAGGTGATTTCTTTCACATCCAGTTTGGGTTTTTTGATCAGGCTACTTCTTGCCGAGCATACGGGCACTACTTCATCCGTGAGGAATAACTGGCTTTTTACCTGGCTCATTTTATTTCTGCCTTCTACAATACCCAGGTCGATTTCATGATCTATCAGCGCCTTAATCACACTTTCGCTATTTCTATTAAACAAGCTGATTTTTACATCCGGGTATTTTTTTCTGAACCCTGAAAGGACAGGAGGCATTATATAAAGAGCAACCGTTGTGCTGGCTCCTAACTTCAAATCACCTTTTACCTGGGAGGGCTCCCGATACGTGTTGAGCTCTAGTTCCAATTGTCTTTCCAGCTCCCGGCCTTTAAGAATATGATCATATAATATTGCGCCCTCTTCAGTTAGCGTTATTGAATTTCCTTTTCTCTCAAACAGACTCGTTTTATATTCTTCTTCCAGTTGCCGTATGTGTTTGCTTATAGCCGGCTGACTGATGAACAACGATTGACTCGCTTTGGTAAAGCTCAACTGCTGGGCAACTTCAAAAAAGACTTTGTGTTTAAATGAAATCATTGCCAATCCTTGTCGATGTTTAACTACAAAGTAAAGTATAATAATTTCGGATTCCTCAATACCGCTAGATCGCAAGGTTTACCTTAACTTACGCCCATGAATGCAGAGCTCAAGGAAATATTATTCATGGACATTGAAACGGTGGCTGCTGTGGAAAGTCACGATCAATTGGATGAGCGCTTAAAGGTACAATGGGCTAGAAAGGCAAGTTTTTTTAAGCGAACAGCGGAACAAACTGATGCTGACTTATTCTATGCCCGTGCAGGTATTTATGCGGAGTTTGGAAAGATTGTATCCGTGGCTATTGGCATGTTTACAGAAAATGAACAAGGTGAACTGGGACTGAAAACGAAGTATTTTGCCTCGCACCATGAAGCCGATTTGCTTAAGGAGTTTAATGCTTTGCTGGAAAAACTGGGGCCTGACACCAAATTGTGCGCCCACAACGGTAAGGAATTTGACTTTCCCTATTTAAGCAGGCGAATGCTGATCAATGGAATTGCCTTGCCTCAGCTATTGAACCTGAGCGGAAAAAAGCCATGGGAAATCCCCCATTTGGATACGCTCGAGCTTTGGAAGTTTGGCGATTACAAGCACTATACTTCACTGGATCTTTTAGCTGCCATCTTTAACATTCCCACCAGCAAAGGCGTTATGGATGGTAGTCAGGTAAGTGAAGTATACTATAAAGAACAAGATTTAAAGAAGATATCAATGTATTGTGTTGGCGATGTCGTGGCCGTTGCACAACTCTATCTCCGACTGAAAGGGATGCCACTGATACCTTCTCATCACATTAAGCATGCTGAATGAGCAAGAATAAATTCAAGAAAATAAAAGACAAAAAGTCCATTAAGGAAAAGAGCAGCGTTTACTCAGGAATCCTGGCGCTGTTGGAGGAGATGGTGGGTAAAGCCTATAGTACCAAACAAATCACCAAAAAGCTGGGCATTAAAAAGAAGTCGTTGATCACCGATCTGTATCGCATCCTAGATCAGTTGGAAGAAGAAGGCAAAATAGAGCAACTCGGAAATGGAACCTACCGCAGCGCAGGCGAATCCGTTGCACTGACTGGCAAAGTGGATCATGTGAATCCGAGGTTCGCATATGTGGTTGTAGATGGATTAGAAAAAGACGTATACGTAAAGTCACGGGATTTAGGAACAGCCATCCATGGCGATATCGTTGAGTTGAATATTTTTTCATCGCGCAAGGGAGCTAACCCGGAAGGCAAAGTGGTAAATGTAGTTCAACGAAGTCGTAATCGCTTTGTGGGTCGCATAGAGGTATCTCCCAATTTCTCATTCATTGTCCCGGATTTTAAAAAGATCTACCACGACTTCTTCGTCAATACCGAAAACGTAAACGGAGCAACAACCAATGATAAGGTAGTATTTGAGGTAACGAAATGGGCTGCACCCGATCGCAATCCGGAGGCCAAAGTAATTGAGATTCTGGGCAAAACCGGTGAGAATGAAGCTGAAATTCATTCCATTATGGCTGAATTTGATTTGCCTTTCAGATTCGACCCTGAAGTACTGAAAGAGTCAGAAGAAATCAGTGAAGAGATTACAGCTGAGGAAATTAATAAAAGAAAAGACTTTAGAGAGGTGCTCACCTTCACCATAGATCCGGAAGACGCCAAAGATTTTGATGATGCCATATCGTTAAGGCAATTGGAAAATGGGCATTATGAAATAGGTGTGCATATTGCTGATGTTACACACTATGTAAGGCCTGGCACTGCATTGGAAAAAGACGCGATCGACAGGGCCACTTCCGTTTACCTGGTTGACAGAACGGTGCCCATGTTGCCAGAAAGATTATCCAATCAGCTTTGTTCGCTCCGGCCCAATGAAGACAAACTTACTTTTTGTGCTTTGTTTGAAATCGATGAACAGGCAAGGGTGCACAATGAGTGGTTTGGCCGAACCATCATACATTCGAATAAACGCTTTGCCTATGAGGAAGCCCAATTGCTGATTGAATCCGGTGAGGGCGAACTGGCCAGGGAACTTCAGCTGCTGAACAAGATTGCATTGAAGCTGAGAAAAGATCGATTTGCCAAAGGAGCCGTCAATTTTGAAAGCACAGAAGTAAAATTTAAACTGGATGAAAAAGGCAAGCCACTTGCTGTCGTTCCAAAGGAAAGAAAGGATGCACATAAGCTGATCGAAGAATACATGCTGCTGGCCAACAAAGCAGTGGCGACTTATGTATTCAAAATGAAAAAAGGAGAAGAACGAAACACATTTGTGTATCGTACACACGACCACCCCGATCCGGATAAAGTGATGGACTTCGCCCAGTTTGCCAAGCAATTCGGACACAAACTCAACATTGAAGAATCCGCGATTTCAAGATCGCTCAATAAGTTAATGAGTGAAATTGAGGGCAAGCCAGAACAAAACGTACTGCAACAATTGGCTGTGCGATCGATGGCTAAAGCCAAGTACACCACCGAAGCAAAGGGGCACTTTGGATTGGCTTTTGGACACTACACCCACTTCACTTCGCCCATCAGGCGATACCCTGACATGATGGTACACAGGTTGCTGCAGCACTATCTGGATGGGGGTAAATCTGTGAATAAGAAAGACTATGAAGAAAAATGTGTTCATTCTTCAGAAAGAGAAAAACGTGCAGCTGATGCCGAGCGTGCTTCTATTAAGTACAAGCAAGTTGAGTTCATGAGCATGGCGACCGACAAAGTATATGAAGGCATCATCACGGGAGTCACAGACTTTGGCATTTTCGTTGAAATCATTGAAACCAAATGCGAAGGGATGGCCCGACTCGCTGACATGAAGGACGACTTTTACGAATTTGATGAGCGTAACTTCAGAATCATCGGCCGGAGACGAAAAAAAATCTATCGCCTTGGAGACAATCTGAATGTGCGCATTAAGAAAACTGACATCGACCGGAGATTGATCGACCTTTCTATTGAAATTTGAATTTTCTCGTTTACTCAATGAACTCCAAATACACTTCCTGGATAGAGACTGAAATTAAAAAGCAAAAGTTTGGATCTACCCCTGCTTCCCTCTACGATCCGATCAGGTACATCATGAGCTTAGGGGGCAAAAGATTACGACCATTGTTGGTGTTGCTTGCTTACAGTCTCTACAAGAATGACACGAGGCGGATAGTAAATGCAGCCACCGCGATTGAAGCTTTTCACAATTTTACGTTGCTCCACGATGACATCATGGATAATGCACCTTTGAGAAGAGGAAAAAAAACGATACATGAAAAGTGGAACGTTAATACCGCCATCCTGTCTGGAGATGTGATGCTGGTGAAAGTATACGACATGTTATTGTCAAATATCGAACCCTCGCAGCTTAAGGAAGCCCTCCTGAAATTCAACCAGTGTGCAGCCGAAGTGTGCGAAGGCCAGCAGTGGGACATGGAGTTTGAATCAAAAAAAAATGTGACCGAAGACGAATACATTCAAATGATCCGACAAAAAACAGCTGTTTTATTGGGCTTTAGCCTTGAATTTGGAGCATTATTGGCGCGTGCCCCGGCAAAAGATCAGGCCACCTTGCGCGATTTCGGAATTGATATTGGCATTGGTTTCCAGTTGAAAGATGATTGGCTGGACGTTTACGGGGATGGTCAAAAATTTGGAAAACAGGTTGGCGGGGACATTCTGGCCAATAAAAAAACTTTCTTATTAATTACCGCCCAATCGCTGGCCAAGGGAAAGGACAAAGCGGAACTCCGTAAATGGATAGAAAGTACTAAGTTTAACAACCGAGAAAAGGTAAATGCCATTACCTCAATTTATGATCGGTTAGGCGTAAGTCAGCATTCAGAAAGGATGATCAATAAATACTTCAACCGTGGGTTAAAGCGACTTGAGAATTTGAATGTCAATGAAGATAAAAGGCAAAACCTGAGAGACTATACTTTAAATCTGATCGATCGCATTTCGTGATGAGTAATTTGCATACTACTATCCCCATTCCCGAACAGTTTTTTAACTCTGAAACACATCAACCGTTTGCCAATTGTCTGATGTGTAATCAATCATTGAAAAAAATACAATATGTGGTTGAAAAAGCAATCAGAAACTATCCGGACTTGGGAACCAGTGAAATCATATTTGAATATGCGATGTGCATAGCCTGCGCTGGAAAAATGCACATGGAATTGTCGGAGGAATCCAGGAGTAGAATTGAGGCCTATATGACCGATCACCTGAAGCGTAAACAGCTGCGCAGCAAAGAAGGAGTTGACTTCAACTCTTCACTTACCAAGTGTTTGGTGAAAGAAACAGACATCAGTCAATCTGCTGAATATTCCATTTATGCCTTATGCAGCGGCCCTGAAATGGTGGTAGGCGAATTGCCTTACGCCTTGAGCGGAGAAGTTCAGGATGAAGTGATGCAACTCCTGTCGGCCAAGAGCCTGGATATTCTGGATGATTTTATTGGCAATCATTTTACCGGTCCACCAGAAGTGATGGAAATATTGAAAAGGCGACCGGTATTCATTTAGTTCTTCTATAAAAATACAATCTTGCGCGAGAGTGATTGGTACTTTCACTTAGCGTATAAAACCCGCTTCCATCCAAATTCCACGCTATAGCTTCGCCCTGTGGTTCTTTTCTATAGTCCAATTTTATAGGTGGCAAATTCAAAGTCTGCGCAATTGAAAGTGTATCTGATTTCTTCCAATAGAAAATCTCATCGTAAGTTTTCAACAGCATCTCTTTCGAATCAAATGAAAAGTCAATAGCCACAGTGTTGAAGTAGGGAATGCTTGCGACATTGGTTGGCACCAATGTATCGGTTTTAACGATGGCAGCGTATTTTAATTCATATACGTTTACGATTTGTTCTCTTTTCGACAACAAGTAAAAATCACCCGTTGCATGGTTAATCGTCATGGCCTCTGCATCCCTGATAGCATCAGGAAGCTTGATGATCAGGGTATCAAACTCGTCAATAGAGATTTTCTCCTCATCGTCAAGTTGCGGTTCCTTCAATCGATAAATATACTTAAGGTTATATTTGGCTTCGTTGTCTCCAATTTCACCTACATATAAATACACCATGCTGTCTGTGGGGTCACGCGCAATAGCAATATCTTCCCAATCCCTATTCTCCACCTTCTTCAACTTGCAGGTGAGTTTGATATCGCCATTACTGGCTATTAAAAAAATTTCACTGGAATTACCACTATCATTAATTGTCCATAAATAGCCAGGGTTAGTTATACTCGCCACAAGGCCACTGGCCTCGGCCAGCTTTGAAGATACTTTTCCCATGCTTTCGGCTTTTTCGAAAAGCGTTGATTTTACCTCCTCTTTGGGAGGTGTGCATGCCGCTATCATCGCCATCAGCATAAAGAGCAAAATCCGAATTCTAAGCTTCACCAAATTTTCAAAATTTGTAAATACAACGCTTAAAACTAGGTACTATTTGTGTATCGAGCATCGTTCTTCCCATCCAATTTGAATGTGTACTTTTGTGCAATTGATCCGCATTAAAGAAGGGAAAATGACAAATTCGAGCATAATAGATGAACATGAAGAAGATGCAGATGATGAGATGTTTGAACATTACCGGATTGTGGCAGATCCTAAGCAAAGTCTGATTCGGATTGATAAGTTTTTGCAGGCACGCCTGCCCAATGTCACTCGCACCAAACTACAGGATGGAATTCATGAGGGGTTCGTTAAGGTTAACGATAAGGTGGTTAAACCCAACTATAAGATTCACCCTCAGGATGTCATTACTGTTTCACTTCCGGAACCTCCGCGTGATACAGAAGTAAAGCCAGAAAATATTCCTTTGGATATCATCTATGAAGATGACCACTTGCTGGTAGTAAACAAGAAGGCGGGGATGGTGGTGCATCCGGCATTTCAAAATTGGAGCGGCACGCTGGTGAATGCCCTGACGTATCATTTTCAGAACCTTCCCGAAATGCCGGGTAACGAAGGTCGGCCGGGACTTGTTCATAGGATTGACAAGGACACTTCGGGTCTACTTGTGATTGCAAAATCTGAAAAGGCGATTAATGGATTAGCCAAACAATTTTTTGATCATAGCATTGAACGCACGTATTGGGCTTTGGTATGGGGGGAACCTTCTCCAGAATCAGGTACAATCAATGTCAACGTAGGAAGGAGTTTGAAGGACAGGAGGATAACTGCTGCATTCCCGGATGCTGATTTTGGCCGCAATGCCATCACGCACTACAAGACCATCAAAAATTTAAGGTATGTGAGTTTGGTAGAGTGCAAGCTCGAAACAGGAAGAACACATCAGATACGCGCTCACTTCAAATATATAGGTCATCCTTTATTCAACGATGCTACCTATGGAGGAAGCGAAATTGTAAAAGGGACTGTTTTCTCAAAATATAAACAGTTTGTTGATAATTGCTTTAAGGTAATTCCGAGGCAGGCCCTGCACGCCAAGACGTTAGGCTTCATTCATCCTGTCAGCAAAAAGCGAATGGAGTTTGACTCACCCCTTCCTGAAGATTTTAAGGCAGTAATCGAAAAATGGGAACACTATGTAAAGTACAATTGATCTCAGCTACTGATCTACAATGTCAGAAATCTTGTACTTCTGAATGATGTAATAAAGGAAATTGAAAGAAAGGGCATCGTCTTCTTTCTTATCAGCAGATTTCTTTCCAGCCTTGGGTTTGCTGGGCGATGTTATTACAGAATCCCTTTGAAAATTCTGAGTTGAACGTGTACTACGACCTTCGCTTTGCTCATAAAGCAAAGGTTTGTCTTCATTTAAATTCAATTCCTGATTAACTGGTTCCTGAAAATATTGAGGAGGCAATCCATCCTGAGCAAAGGATTTTTGAGACAGCAAGATGATGCCGCCTGCAATACACAAGGCTAATATTTTGGACTGTTTGGTTATCATTTTCTTCATCCGTTCATTTGTGTCAGAACGGATAAATTGGGATTTGTAGGGCCAAATTAGCAAATTTTGATCATGATTACATGGGATGAGTTCAATAAAATTGACATCAGGATAGGTACAATTGTGAAAGCGGAGGTTTTCCCGGAAGCCCGCAAGCCCGCGTACAAGCTTTGGGTCGATTTGGGCCCCCAAATTGGGGTAAAAAAGTCCAGCGCGCAGATCACGCAACTATACGATCTCAGCCACCTGGTAGGCAAACAAGTGGCCTGCGTGGTCAATTTTCCCCCAAAACAAATAGGCAATTTTATGTCAGAAGTACTGGTGACCGGCTTCCCGGATGCGTCCGGTCATGTGGTGCTCGCTGCTGTTGACAAACCCGTGCCCAATGGAGGAAGGTTATTTTAGTTAATGGTTGTCTTCTCCCAACTTCCCACACTACTTAACGGGCAACTCATTCAACTGGTGCTTGACGAAGAAATTCATTATTTACTCACAGATAGTCGAAAAGTTTTGTCTTCTTCACACAGTCTTTTTTTTGCTATCAAAGGAGTAAGGAATGACGGACACGAGCACATTGAATCTGCTTATGAGCAAGGCGTGCGCCAATTTGTTGTGGAGAAAGATATTGACGTCAAGAAATATCCACTTGCTAATTTTATAAAAGTGGCTTCCGCCAGGGAGGCGCTTCAGGCATTGGCCACTCACCATCGATCGGGTTTTCACTATCCGGTCATTGGCATTACCGGAAGCAATGGTAAGACCATTGTCAAAGAATGGTTGTATCAAATGTTGTCCGCTGATTACAACTGTGTGAAAAATCCAGGCAGTTACAATTCACAAATCGGTGTACCCTTGTCGGTATGGCAAATGAATGAACAACATGAGCTCGGAATATTTGAAGCTGGCATTTCCCAGCCTGGAGAAATGGAGCTTCTGAAACGGATAATACAACCTACGATAGGTCTCTTTACCAACCTGGGCCCTGCCCACAACGAAGGCTTTGCATCTACTAGGGATAAACTTAATGAGAAACTGAAATTGTTCAGTCAGGTTAAAACCCTGGTCTATTGTTCGGATTACGAGCAAATTGCAGACCTAATATTAGCACAAAAAGGGGCAAACCAGGAATGGCTCTCCTGGGGCCAAAAACCAGGCGCAAATGTTTTACTTAAGTTCATTAATTCACAATCCGTACATATTTCCGGGAGGTTTGGGGAGCTCGACCTGAAGCTTCCTTTTGAAGATTTTGCATCAAGAGAAAACATTTTGCATTGTATCGTACTCTTGCTGCAATTAGGGTTTACATCAGCGGACATTCAACATAAAATTGATCAACTGCAATCCATTCCTATGCGGTTGAATCTAAAACAGGGAATCAACCAGTGCCAAATTGTAGATGATACTTACAACAATGACCTGGGAGGAATTAGAATTGCACTCGATTTTTTGGAAGGACTGAACAAGCCAAAAAAGACATTGATTCTTTCAGATGTACTTCAATCCGGCTTAACCCTGGAAGAATTTTCACACCAAATATCTTTGCTGATCAAAGAAAAAAGAATTCAAAAATTGATTGGTATCGGATTTGGATTTCATGCTCAGCAAGACTCCTATAAGGAGTTAGACATTGAGACAAAATTTTACCTCACCACGGAGGATTTCATTAACAGTGCCGAATGGAATCAATTTAACAATGAGGCGATTCTTGTAAAAGGAGCGCGCGTGTTTCAGTTTGAAAGGGTAGTGCAAATACTGCAGAAAAAAATCCACGGCACGGTGATGGAGATAAACCTCGATGCCATGGTACACAACCTGAATTTCTTCAGGTCGTTATTAAAGCCCGATGTAAAACTGATGGTGATGGTAAAAGCCTTCGCCTACGGAAGTGGAAACATCGAGATAGCCAATCTGCTGCAATATCATCGAGTAGACTATTTAGGGGTAGCCTATGTGGACGAGGGAGTAGATCTGAGAAATAACCACATCAGAATCCCTATAATGGTGATGAATCCAACAGAGGAAGGGTTCTCCCTCATGCTGGAGCGCAACCTGGAACCAGAAATATACAGTCTGCGTCTTTTGGAATCCCTGGTTCAGTTTCTCAACGGCCGGGAAATGAAGGTCCATTTAAAAATTGATACCGGCATGCACAGGCTTGGATTTGAAACAAGAGACATTTCCAGGTTAATAGAAATATTAAAAAAGAATACCAACGTCAAGGTGGTCTCCATTTTTTCGCATTTGGTAGGTGCAGACGATATGTTGCTGGACGAATTTTCGAGGGAGCAAGCAGGCAGATTCGAGCATGTCTATGAAAAAATCTGTGGAGCACTGAATATCCTTCCGATAATGCACCTGGTCAATTCCAGCGGCATCCTCAGGCTGCCAGAATTCCAATATGATATGGTAAGGCTGGGAATTGGGCTATATGGAATCGATCCTTCGGGCGTGTTGCAAGGAAAGCTTCGTCAAGTGGCCACCCTGAAAACGGTCATATCGCAAATTAAACAGGTGCCAGAGGGAGAAACAATCGGTTATGGCCGAAAGGGGGTGGCTCATGGCCTATTGAAAGTAGCCACCCTGGCAATAGGGTATGCTGACGGGTATTCCCGGGCTTTTGGAAATGGTGTCGGGGAGGTAATTATTCGTGGCAAAAAAGCTCCTGTTATAGGCAATGTATGTATGGACATGATGATGGTGGACGTTACTCATATTGCTGAGGTAAGTGAAGGCGATGAAGCCATCATATTTGGTCAGGAGATGCCGATAAGGCAGTTGGCTACAAAAGTGGATACAATACCCTACGAAATACTGACCAGCACCAGCGAACGCGTGAAGCGCGTTTTTTACGCGGAGAGCATGTGAGCTAGCCGCAGCCAAGATTCTTTTTGAGATCACGAGATGGCAAACCTCCATAATCAGGCTCCTCTTTTTCAGTGCCTACCTTTTGAGCCTTCTTTTCTGGTTTTGATTTCGTTTTCCGCTTTTGGACTTTTTTTCCCATTATCCTGAGTAACAAGCTAATGCAAATCATGGTTTATTTCCTGTCAACAATTATCTTCACGCAGTTTAAATTTAATCTAAATAAAAGGTGGCAGATCTTGCCAAATCAGTGGCTCAAATGGTACCCGGGGAAACAGCCGTTGTCTCGGGCTTTGTTTCTGATGAATTATCAATCAAGTTCCTGGAAATGGGTTTTTTACCCGGTTCTGCCATCATTTACAATTTTAGCGCTCCTCTTGGTGACCCGATTTGTGTAAGCATTTCCGGTTATGACCTTACCATCCGGCTGGAAGAAGCCGCCATGATCACTGTTTTGAATTAATACTGGAACGGTGAAACGACTAAAAGTTGCACTTGCTGGCAAACCCAACTCCGGAAAATCTTCACTTTTTAATCAACTTACCGGACTCAGCCAAAAAATCGGGAATTTTCCCGGTGTTACGGTAGAAAAGAGAACCGGCTACTGCCAGCTCGACCAAGACACTCAAGCCGAAATCATTGACTTGCCGGGAATTTACAGCCTCTATCCGCGTTCGCTGGATGAAAAAATTGTAGCTGAAATATTCGCAGACAGACGCAGTCAGAGCTTTCCAAACAAAGTGATTCTGGTAGCGGACTCCACTAACCTTCAGGGTTCACTCCTCTTATTAACGCAACTGCTAGAGCTTAGGCTGCCCATCGTTTTGGCCCTCAACATGGTTGATCTTGCAGCGAAGGCTGGTCAAAGCATTGATGTAATTACTTTGTCTAAAGTGCTGGACCTTCCTGTGGTCATGATTAATTCACGCAGTGGACAAGGCATTAAGGAGCTAAAGAAAATTCTCCTTGAACCTGTAAAGGTTTCATCTCAAAAAATTTATTCGATCGATGCTGAAATACTTCCAGCCGTTGAAAATTTTAAAAAGCATTTTAATCTGGAATCAAATTACGAAGCCTACCAGTACTTGCAGCAGGTTGACAACCTGAGCTTTCTTTCTGCTGACGATAAGAAATTCATAAAGCAAACGGCTGAAGCTGCCAACTTTTTTCCTGGCAAATACCAGGGTGCAGAGACCATCATCAGGTATCAATTCATTCAGGAATTGCTCAACAAGGTAATTGTAAAATCTGCCGACACGGAATGGAAAAAATGGTCGCACCAGATTGACAAGGTGCTCACCCACAAAGTTTGGGGCTACCTCATTTTTTTTGGCATCCTGTTCTTAATTTTTCAAGCCATCTTTGCCTGGGCACAAGCGCCCATGGATCTCATCGACTCCTCTTTTGCCAATCTCAGCAATTGGCTAAACAATGTTTTTCCTTCCGGCCCATTCTTTGACTTGATTACGCAGGGTATCATTCCCGGAATAGGAGGCATCATCATTTTCGTGCCTCAAATAGCTATTCTATTTGCTTTTATTGCCGTATTGGAGGAAACCGGATACATGTCGCGTGTGGTTTTTTTGATGGATAAAATCATGCGAAAATTTGGCATGAGTGGAAAGAGCGTGGTGCCGCTCATTTCCGGCTGGGCTTGTGCAATTCCGGCCATCATGGCCACACGTACCATCGAGAATTGGAAGGACAGGCTCATCACCATATTTGTTACACCCCTCATGAGCTGCTCTGCGCGATTGCCGGTATATGCTATCCTGGTCGCGCTCATTATCCCTGAAGATAAACTGTTTGGATTTTTCAATTTTCAGGGGTTGGCCTTAATGGGCCTGTATTTGCTTGGGTTTATGGCTGCAATGATTTCAGCCATGGCTATGAAGTGGATTGTAAAAACAAAAGAACGCAGTTATCTGATTATGGAACTGCCCACTTATCGCACACCCAAGTGGTCGAATGTTGGTCTGACCATTGTAGAGAAAACCAAAACATTTGTGTTTGAGGCTGGTAAGGTTATTCTTGCCATATCCATTTTGTTGTGGGTATTAGCCAGTTATGGTCCGGCTTCAACCATGGCAGAAGCCGAAGAGGTCGTAGCGGAAAATATCAGGAATGGAAGGATTGATCCCAAAGAGAAGGCAAACCAGATTATGGCTTACAAATTGCAACATTCCTATGCTGGAATCATTGGCAAAAGTATTGAGCCGATCATCGCACCGCTTGGTTATGATTGGAAAATCGGAATTGCCCTTATCACGTCCTTTGCTGCACGTGAAGTTTTTGTTGGCACCATGGCCACCATCTATAGCGTAGGCAACACGGAAGATCAGACAACTATTAAAAGTCGCTTGCGTGCAGAAATTAATCCGGATACTGGCGGTCCGCGATTCACCACGGCTACAGGATTGTCTTTGTTGGTTTTTTATACTTTTGCCATGCAATGCATGAGCACACTTGCCATTGTAAAAAGGGAGACTAATGGCTGGAAGTGGCCTATTCTTCAGCTTATTTACATGACTGGCCTGGCCTATTTTTCTTCGCTTCTGGTATACCAGGTGTTTTCGTAGTGAATATGTTTTAGAAGACGCGAATCTCAGTATATTTAGATTTTGAATAGTCCTATGAGCCAGAATACGAACTACCACTTGGGCATTTTATACCTGATGCACCTGCTTATCAATGCAGATGGTGTTATTGACGCAAACGAAAGTGCAGCAATCAAAAGAGTAAAGGATTTTGAGAAAATCCCAATGGATACACTGATTAGTTTTGAGAAGGACGTAATCAACAAGAAAGAAAAGGAGATTTATCAAACTGGAATTGACTACATCAACATGTGCAGCGAAGAGGAAAAGTTAGACGCTTTTGTTCACCTGTATAAACTATCCGAGGCTGACGGGAAAGTGCATGTCAAGGAAGTGCGCTTGCTATTGTATTCCATCAGAATGGCCAAAATTGAATTTAATGAGGTGGTGGCGAGAGCCAATGGCGTAACTTATCCATAATCACCCATCCCGAATAATTTAATACTTTCGAGGCTCCATGAAGCCCCAATATTATCAGAACAACTTTAAGCTTGGAGTTTTAGGCGGTGGGCAACTGGGCCGAATGCTCATCCAATCTGGCATAGATCTTAATATCACTTTTTCTATTCTGGACCCCGACTCCAATGCACCCTGTAGCCAACTTGCAGAATTTAAAACCGGAAAGCTTACCGACTTTGATACGGTAATTCAATTTGGCGAGCAGTGCGACCTCATTACCATCGAGATAGAAAATGTGAATACAGAAGCCCTTCGTGAACTGGAAAGGAGGGGTAAAAAAGTTTTCCCACAACCAGGAATAATCGAACTCATTCAAAACAAACAATCTCAAAAGCAATTTTTTAAGAATAATGGTATCCCCACCGCTGATTTTATCTTCACCGATTCAAAGGCAGAAGTCGCCACTCACCTTTCCTTTTTGCCGGCAGTGCATAAGTTGGCCAGGGAGGGATATGATGGAAGAGGGGTGCAGTTGATAAAGACTGAAAGCGATTTGGACAAGGCATTCGATGCTCCGGGGTTATTAGAGAAGTTGATTGATTTTGATAAAGAGATCGCGGTGATTGTTGCCAAAAATGAGTCTGGCCAATTGGTATCTTATCCACCTGTGGAGATGGTGTTTCACCCTGAAAAGAATCTGGTGGAATATTTGTACGCCCCTGCATCCATTAATGATGATATCAAGCAAAAAGCAGATGAGATCGCGAGGAAGGTAATTGATCAACTGGGTTTGATTGGAATTTTGGCCGTTGAAATGTTTGTGACAAGAGAAGGTGAGGTATTGGTGAATGAAGTAGCTCCTAGGCCTCACAACAGTGGTCATCATACCATCGAAGCGAATGATACATCGCAATACGCACAACACCTCAGGGCCATACTCAATCAACCGCTTGGCAGTATACGCGAACGATCTTCTAGTGCCATGGTTAACCTCCTGGGAGAGCCCGGGCACACGGGTGAGGCCCAATATGAGGGAATGGAAAAAGTATTAGCAGTTGATGGGGTGCATGTGCACTTGTATGGCAAGAAAATCACAAAACCATTTCGTAAGATGGGACACGTGACAATTGTGGACAATGACGAGGAAAGTTTAAAGAAGAAAGCCAAATTTGTTAAAGACAATCTCAAAGTAATATCATGAGCAAAGCATCTGTTGGGGTAATCATGGGCAGTAAGTCTGATTTAAAAATAATGAATGAGGCTGCCACCATCCTGAAGGAATTGAAAGTCCCGTTTGAGATTACCATCGTCTCTGCGCATCGCACGCCTGAAAGAATGAGCGAATATGCTGTTACTGCGAGGAAGAGGGGATTAAAAGTAATCATTGCAGGTGCTGGCGGAGCGGCCCATTTGCCAGGAATGGTTGCATCTATGACTTCACTACCTGTGATCGGTGTGCCTATTAAGTCCTCCAATTCAATTGACGGCTGGGATTCTGTGCTTTCCATCCTCCAGATGCCCGGAGGCGTGCCCGTGGCCACCGTAGCCCTTGACGGTGCCAGGAATGCGGGAATATTAGCCGCGCAAATTATTGGTGCGTCAGACCCGCAGGTGGCCAAAAAGCTGGATGCCTACAAGGAATCGCTCAAGCAAAGTGTCCTTGAATCTGCACGGGAACTGGAAAAAAGGTCAAAAGGAAAATAGCCTGCTGGAATAGTATAAATTTTTAGGTAACTTTTCAGATTCGTTTCAACTAACGGAGCATGAAACCAAGCGAAAAGGGCTGGCTAAAGCAATACCTCAATTTTCGTAAAGACCTACTCGGGGAATTAACTGCAGATAAAAGAAAGTTTTCACATCCGGAGCATTCTCTTTACAAAGTTATTCAGCCTACAGGTCTGATGTATGGCCATGCCGTTGAGGTATTGGATATTCCGGACCAAAAAGACTGGAGTGAACAGGATAAAATGAAACTGCTGCTGGCCGAGAGCCTGATAAGCAGCTCGCTTTTATTTCATGACAAACCCATCAGCAATGCCGAAGATCTTTCAAGGCTAATGACCAAAACACTTGAGAACATTGCCAATTTCTACAACAATGTTTTTCCGGAATTAGCAACGCCATCCAAAACCTTATTTGGCAAAAAAAAGTCTGCGCTGGAACTGGCGGAAAAAATACTTGACAAACGAATTGAAAGAACCGCTGACTATAGCGGCAACTTTTGGACACAGTTTTTTCATAACAGCCTGCTTTTTCTCGACATATTTATTTTTGGCCAATGGATACACACCAATGCCGATCGCATTGTGTCCGACTTCTTCAAATATGAGCGTGAGGAGTTGCGTTTTTCTGTTGTCAAAGTGATTGCTGCAGCAGCTCATGCCAACAAAAAAATAGAATTTGAGGAGCGAAAACTGTTAGACTTTTTCCTGCAAAGTGCGGGTCTTCCTCCAGAAAAGAAACGCGAGGCCATTCAAATATTTGAAAAAGGAGTCGAAGTGGAGTCCATCAACCTGCCCACTAATAACTCGTGGCTGCTCAAAAAGTATTTCCTTGAAATGGCCATCTTAACGATATGGGCAGACAAGAGAGTGGAAGATCGTGAAAATGAATTTTTACTAAGGTTTTGTAATTATTTAGACTTCAAGGAAGAAGATCTTGAGAACAGCATGATTGCCATCGAAGGTTTTGTGTTGGAGCATTGGGAAGAGCTTGGTCATTTGCAAAACAGGCAGGATTACAATGACGTAAGTGAACGTTTTATTAAAAGGCTATCAAAACTAACGGAGGCGCATAAACACGCCATCATCAGCGAAATAAAGGATAGCAAGGATTTAATGGAGCTACTTCAAAAAGCGAGGATAAATGAGCTGTCGGAAGAGGAAAAGGTGCAAGTACAAAAGCTGATGGTTACCGTTCTTAAAACTATTCCAACCTTTGTGATTATTTCGCTGCCGCAACGCTACCTGACCTTACCTGTACTCCTAAAGATTCTTCCGAGCAATATTTTTTCTGAAAGCCTGGGCGGCTAAGTCAATTCATCGGACTTTTGTTTCTTCGGCACGATTACGGAGAATATAATCGAAAGCGTAAGCGTAACCAAAATGACAGAAAAAGAAAGCGTCACTGGTACATGTATGTCAAATATCTCCAGCAGCATTTTGGCTCCAATAAAGAAAAGGATAATGGACAATCCCTTCTGTAACAAATAGAACTTGTCAATGATGCCCGCCAGCAAAAAGAACATGGCGCGTAGCCCAAGAACTGCAAATATATTGGATGTGTAAATAAGGAATTCATTCTGCGTGATTGCAAAGGCTGCAGGAATTGAATCCACGGCAAAAATTAGATCTGTCGTTTCAATAAGCACAATAACCAGAAAGAGTGTGGTAAACATCAACTTTGGCTTGGTGATAATGAACTTCCCTCCCATGTCATCATTACTCATGGGCAAATACCTACGACATAATTTTAAAATCGGATTTTTTTCAGGATCGATTTTCTCATCACTATCATCAAAATAGATTTTAATCCCGGAGTAAATCAGGAACACCCCAAATACATAAAGTATCCAGTGAAACTGAGCAATGAGCAGTGCCCCCACAAAAATGAAAACCCCTCTGAATATTACAGCCCCCAAAATTCCCCAGAAAAGTATCTTGTGATAATATTCCTCTTTTACACTGAAGTATTTCAAAATCAGCAGGATTACAAAAATGTTATCAACCGAAAGCGCCTTTTCGGTCAGGTATGCAGAAAAATATTCAAGTGCAGCCTCTGGTCCGCTATCGTCAAATTGATAAACCAGGTACCCAAAAATTGTACTGATTACTACCCAAAAAATGGATTGGTATAATGCTGATTTGGTGGAAATCTTATGGGCCTGCTTATTAAATATGCCCAGGTCGATAATCAAAAATATGATAATAACAACCGCAAAAACTCCAAATAGAATAGTCTCAGCCTCATTATTGTTTCTAAATAGGGAGAAAACGACCATCTATCCGGCTTTCGCGTTTAAATTGTAAAAGAGGTGAAATCCTCCCAAATTAGATTGGAAATCACCTCTTTTGAATTCTTATAGCTGCAAATATATACTAATCCATAAAACTTACACGAGTGTTTAATACTGTGTATTTAATAAAGGGAACCGGTTGCATTATTATCTGCAATTACCACAAACCCCATGGACTAAAAGGTTCACCTCTTTTGGCTTATAACCATTAGGTAGATGAATAGCTGGAATCCCCACCTCATCCAGGCAACTTGTTTGGCCGCAAGAACTGCACTTGAAATGAACATGGTCGTGCTGGTGCTGTACATTAGAGCAATATTCACTGCAAAGTCCATATTTAAGGCCACCCGTATCATCAAGCACCTTGTGTACTACCCCCTTGTCAACAAACGACTTTATTGTGCGATAGATTGTCACCCGATCAAATGATGAACCTACCGCTTTTTCTATATCAGCATAGGACAGGGTATGGGAATTGTTTAGAAACAAACCCAAAATAGATGATCTGCTTGTGGTTAGCCTTAGTTTAGATGCGCTCAGGATTTGCCGTTGTATCCTTTTCATTATGCCCGACTTGGAACTTTTGCAAGTTACTATAAATACGATTTTTGGTTATCGTTGGTTCAACCATTCCTCATTTGCTTTCCCTTATGTATCGTTAAAAAAAACTTGCAGGGTGCTCTGGATTAGTAATTGATAACTGAAGAAATGGAGAATTTAACCGAGTCTCTGAGGATCAATTTTTGTACCCCACTTACATTGAAACGGCTGAATGCCAATACGCCCTGGTGTTCATCAAGCTCAATAGCAAACCTGCGTGAAGTATAATAGAGAGAATTCTTTTCTTCAATCTTCGCTTCAATCTTTCTCAGTTTCCTGGGGTCATCCTGGTAGTAAATCTTGAACTGTTTTACAGGCACATCATATTTAGCATTCAACATCATTACTGTCAGATTGCTGTTATGGTCCTTTGTCCCATTTGTCACTTCATATGCCAACGCATAAATAGGTTTATTAATCAATTCAAGATGACGAAAAACATCCAGTTCATTTGACCATCCTTCCTCATCGGGCGTGAAGGTCGACTTGTCTGTAGCAGTATCTACACGGGCATGTTTGGTAATGGAAGCTTTCTTTGTGATCAAATACTTCGCCTGATTGTCTATCAAGCTGTCCATGTCGAAAAATGTTTTGCCAGTGGAACTCCTCTGTTGACAAGAAACCAGCGCCAGGGCCCAAAGAAAAAATAATAAAAAGATTTTCATTTTGATGGATTGATTAAAACCGTTCCACTCATCTCGGCCGGTATATCAATCCCCATTAGGGTAAGTATAGTAGGAGCAAGGTCACCAAGTTTTCCGTCATTAATGTTTCCTTTATAATCTGTCGACACCAATATGCACGGCACCAGGTTGGTCGTGTGAGCAGTGTTGGGTGATCCATCCGGATTGATCATCATATCGGCATTGCCATGATCTGCAATGATGATAATTGCATACCCATTTTTAAGGGCTGCTTCAGTGACTGCTTCGTTGCATTTATCCACCGTTTCGCACGCAATTACTCCCGCTTCAAAAACGCCCGTATGCCCTACCATGTCCGGGTTGGCAAAATTGAGACAAATAAAGTCCGCTGACTTTTTATTCAATTCCGGAATGATTTTGTCGCGGATATCAAACGCACTCATTTCCGGCTTCAAATCATAGGTTGCAACTTTTGGTGACGGGCAGAGAATTCTTGTTTCTCCTGTGAAGGGCTCCTCCCTGCCACCGGAGAAAAAGAAAGTTACGTGTGGGTATTTTTCTGTTTCAGCTATCCGGATTTGTTTTTTATTTGCTTTTGCAACTACCTCGCCAAGCGTGTTGGTCAAATTATCTTTCTCGAAAATAACTTTCACATTTTCGAAAGTATCATCGTAGTTGGTTAACGTAACATAGTGAAGTTTCAGTGCCCGCATTGCATGCTCGACATAATCTTGCTGGGTAAGTGCCATGGTGATTTGCCTTCCCCTGTCTGTTCTAAAGTTGAAGCAAATGACCACATCCCCGGCTGCGATTTGAGCCAAGGGTTTGCCTGCGTCATCCGTTGCAATGATGGGCTTCAAGAATTCATCCGTTACTCCTTCACCATACGCCCTCTCCATCTCCTCCAATGGATGTGTTGTTTTTACACCTACTCCATTCACCATCGCATCATATGCCAACTTTACACGTTCCCACCGTTTGTCTCGATCCATGGCAAAGTAACGGCCTGTGATGGTGGCCAGTTGCCCACAGGTTTGGTTCATGTGCTTCAACAGATCCTTAATAAACCCGACTCCACTTTTCGGATCGGTATCTCTGCCATCGGTAAAAGCATGTACAAATAAATTGTTGAGATCATGGTGATTCGCAATGGAGCATATGGCCTTGGCGTGGTCGATGTGAGAGTGTACTCCACCATCTGAAAGCAGGCCAATCAAATGGACATTTCTATTATTTTCCTTGGCGTAGGCAAATGCCTTTTGTAGAACAGGATTATGATCAAGCGATTTATCCTCAACGGCCTTATTGACGCGCACCAAGTCCTGATAAACAATCCTTCCCGCACCAATATTCATATGGCCTACTTCAGAATTTCCCATTTGGCCTTCAGGCAACCCTACGGCAAGACCAGAGGCATCTAGTTTACTATGTGGATATTTCTGGTATAAAGAATCAATATATGGTGTATTGGCGTGGTCAATGGCAGATGCTTTTTTGTCTTTGGCTATTCCCCAGCCATCCAAAATCATGAGTAAAACTCTTTTGTTCATTATTGTTTTTTATGCTGCGCAAATATAAGGCTCTGCTTAGGATAAATGCCTGAATTCACTTCAATTACAGATTTACAAAACGAATGGTTCTGGAATATTAAACTTAATTTAGGGGATGTCATTTAATGGCATAATTTTGGTCAGTTAAACTCGTGAGATGAAGATCAGGAGCGTCAATTTAGCAGGAATTATAACCTTTATAGCGTTGTTCGCCATATCCCAAAACACATTTGGGCAGGATGCCATATTCGAGCCCATCAAGGATGTAATCAAAACGGGAAGCGCTAAAGAAATGAGCAAATTTCTCAACCAGAATGTTGAGATTAACATTGAGGGCAATGTAAATACCTACAGCAAGGCCCAGGCTGAATTTGTATTCAGGGATTTTTTCAAGAAACATCCACCAGCAAGTTTCAACATTGTTCACAAAGGGGCATCAAAGGGTGGTCAACAATTTGCCATTGGCAGGTACGTAAGCGGCTCTGACAGCTACAGTGTGCTGATGCTCGTTAAAGATGTGGCAGGCTCCTACCTGATTCATGAAATCAGTTTTGTGAAGGAATGATAAAGCCTTTCTACCTAACTGAAGAAGCACTCACCCATTTTATCAAATCTGCACTGGCTGAAGATATTGGCGATGGCGATCATTCTTCTTTGGGTGCCATTGCACAGGAAGTGACATGCAAAGCAAAACTCATTGTCAAAGCTGACGGATTAATTGCCGGTCTTGAATTGGCAGAGAAAATATTCAAGTCATATGACAGCTCCATTACCATTTCTTTTCTTAAGAAAGACGGGGATACCATTGCCAAAGGTGAAGTTGCCTTTGTAGCGGAAGGGCCTGCCCGGTCTATACTTACCACGGAAAGATTCGTACTTAATTGCATGCAACGCATGAGTGGTATTGCCACCTATACCCATCAGCTTGGCTTGTTGATAAAGGATCTGCCTGCAAAAATTATGGATACCCGCAAGACAACTCCCAATTTCAGGATTTGCGAAAAATGGGCCGTGTTCATTGGCGGTGGTTTGAATCATCGCTATGCCCTTTACGACATGGTAATGCTTAAGGACAACCACATAGATATGGCTGGTGGAATTGAGAACGCCATCACCAACATCAAAACATATTTGAAGTCAATAGACAAGAAACTAAGCATTGAAGTAGAAACGAGAACACTCCAAGAAGTGCGGGAGGTGATGCGCGTTGGGAATGTAGAGGTGATTATGCTGGACAATATGAGTCTGGCAGATATGAAAAAAGCCGTGAGTTTAATCAATGGAAAATATAAAACGGAGGCCAGCGGAGGAATCAATGAATCTACCATAAGGGATGTGGCCTTATGCGGTGTTGACTTTATTTCGGTAGGTGCACTCACGCACTCAGTTAAAAGCCTTGATTTAAGTCTGAAAGTATTTAAATAAGCTTTTACGCTTCCTTTAAACAAACTAATTTTGCGCTTCATTTTCTATCTCATTTATACATGATTGTCAAAACAAAAAACTACAGGCTCGAAAAGAAGGATTACATTCGGCTGGCCATGCGCAACATTTTGAAACAGCAGTGGTGGGTGGCTTTAATCGTAGTGGCTATTTGCCTTGGCTATTTATGGATTCCAAACGCGTGGTGGTTTATTGGCGCTTTTATTGGCACTGCGCTATATCTTCTTTTCTGGTGGATTCAATTTTATGGCGTTACGCAATTGGAACAAGGCAAAATGCTATTTGAACGACTTTCATATGAAATAAATAGCCAGCAAATCCTGATTAAAGTAAGTGCCCGGGAGGGCATGCCCATGAAATGGGACCAGATAAAGCGTGCCGCGGTTGGGAAAGATCATTTCTTGCTTACCGTAAACAAAGCCCAGTTGATTCATCTTCCCTTCAAAATATTTAACAGTGAGAATGAAAGGAAGTTTGTGGCCAGTATTTTGAAAACCAAAGGGTATATAAAGTAAACCCGTTGATTCGGATAATTTTTTTTTGTGGGTTGAAGGCAATCATCTTACCAGCATTTTGCTTGTGGAAAAAAAGAAGTTAACACCCCAGCAGGCGCTTCAAAAAATATATCACTATTGCGCTTACCAGGAGCGCTCTCACCAGGAAGTGAGGAACAAACTTTACAGCTATGGCTTGTGGAAAAATGAAGTGGAGGATTTACTTGCGCGGTTGATTACTGAAGATTTTCTGAACGAAGAAAGATTTGCAAAATCATTTGCAGGAGGAAAATTCAGAATGAAAAAGTGGGGGAGATTGAAAATTGAAAATGAACTAGCGGGTCATGGCCTGACAAGCAGGTGCATCAAAATTGGTCTTCGAGAAATTGATCCGTCCGATTACCGAAATGCACTGACATCCTTGATTAAAAAAAGGTGGCAATCGCTTGAAGAACCCAACCTGTTTAAAAAGAAAGACAAGACAGCACGGTATGCCATTTTAAAAGGATATGAGCCAGATCTGGTATGGGGTATAGTGAAGGGTCTCAGTAAGGATATGTAAGTTATCGGACAATTCGCATCATTTACAGAACCAAATGGGCCGGTTCTAGCGTTTGTTTTTCCAAATTGGTAATTATGAAACAAATAAATAAACTGCTGGTATTAGCTTTGGTAGTAATGGTACTGCCAGGGAGTATGCTTCAGGCACAAAATGAAGCAAGCCAGCTTACACATTATAATATAAATAAATCCCTCGCCCTGGATGGCTATGATCCTGTTTCGTACTTCAGCAACAATCCGGTTGAAGGAAAGTCTCAATATAAGTTTACCTCAAAGGGAGTAACTTACTATTTCATCAATCAGGCCAATCTGGATAAATTCAAAGCCAATCCTGACCAATACAAACCAGCATACGGTGGTTGGTGTGCATATGCCATGGGTGAATCAGGTGAAAAGGTAAAAGTGGACCCGAAAACCTTCAAAATCGTAGACGGCAGGCTATACTTATTCTATAACTTTTGGGGCAACAATACTTTAACTGACTGGAATAAGAACGAAAGAATATTGAAATCACAGGCTGACCGTAACTGGATAAAAATTCTGCAATAGACTGATTATAAGACATTTCATTAAGTATATTTGCCGTTTCAATTCGAATTTATGCAGCTCATCAGGTCTTCTCATTCAATTTTGTCTCAGTTGGCATCACTCGTAGAACAAATTGATGAAAGGGATTTTTCCAAGCCATGTCCGTCACTTGGCAATTCAAGTATTGGTCAACACCTGAGGCACACGCTTGAATTCTTTTTGTGCCTTCAGTCGGGTTGCGACAACGGTGTAGTCAACTACGACAAGCGGGCTCATGACAAACTCATTGAGAGCGACAAATTCATAGCCGCTTCTACCATCAATCGTGTCAAAGCATTTATTGCCAGTCACCATTCCGATTTCAGCTTAAAACTGGAAGTGGGATATGAACTGGACAGCGAAGAATCTCAGGTAATGGATACCAATTACTTTCGCGAACTCACCTATAACATCGAGCATGCGGTACATCACATGGCCATTATCAAAATAGGAATTCGTGAAGTAGCCAACTACATCTCACTTCCTCCCGACTTTGGCATTGCTGCGTCTACCATCCGGTACAAGGAAGCCGCTTTGGATCAATCTCTCTGACTTTCGTAATGCTTTTCTTCCAAAAATTTCGCAGGAGCGATTTTTTTATCAAATTAAAAAGCTGGGAGTATTGGCCCTTTGGTATTGTTCAGGGCCCCATATTTATTTACTGGCTGTGGTTATCACTTAAAGCAAGGTCGTTACTTTTTTTTTCCGCTTCCAACCCGGGCATACTCACAGGAGGCATGTTTGGTGAATCAAAATTTTCAGTACTCGAAAAAATCCCAAACTCATTAAAGCCCAGGTCCATACTTATCTACCATCCTGCAAGTGCCTCTTCCGTCATGCAAAAGATGAAGGCAAGCGGCTTAAACTATCCCGTGATTTGTAAACCCGATCTGGGAGAACGTGGGTGGATGGTAAGGAAAATAAAATCTGACGCTGAATTGGATGATTACCTGAGCAGGGCCAAGTGGGATTTTATCATTCAGGAATTCGTAGACCTGCCCCATGAGTTCAGCGTATATTATGTCAGGCACCCTAAAGCAAAAAAAGGTGAAATCACCTCATTGACGATGAAAAAAATGCTGAAAGTCACCGGTAACGGTCGCAGCAATCTATCTGAGCTGATTCATGCTAAAGACAGGGCAAAATTGCAATGGAATGTGCTGAAAGAAAAATACGCCAACCGCCTGAATGAAGTGCTCGCACCTGGAGCAGAAATAGAGTTGGTTTCTGTGGGCAATCATTGTTTGGGAACTACTTTCATTAATAAAAAAGAACTGATTACAGCCCAAATGGTTGACTCTTTTGATAGCATCAGTAAACAAATCGAAGGCTTTTATTTCGGAAGGTATGATTTGCGTGTACAAACCATGGCTGACCTGGAGTCTGGAAAGGTGATGATTATGGAACTTAATGGATGTGGGGCAGAGCCTTCCCATATCTATCACCCGGGAGCCAGTATGGTTATAGCCATCAAAGATCTTTTTGCCCATTGGCGAACCTTATATTCCATTAGCAAGGCCAATCATTGTGCCGGTGTTCCCTACCTGACTTTCAAAGAAGGACTTTCAATTTATAAGAAGTTCAAAGCTGTGACCAGCAGTTAGCATGCAAATACTATGGGCATTTGTCATTGGCGCTTTGTTTAGCTTTCTGGGATCTATCCCTCCCGGTACGCTTAATCTTTCGGTGCTGCAACTAGGGCTCGAAAACAAAGTAAAGACTGCACTGAGATTTGCCCTTGCCGTAGCCATTGTAGAATATCCCTATACCTGGATTGGTGTGCAATTTCAGTATTGGATTACTTCATCTCCCATGGTTATCGAAAATTTTCAATTGATCACGGCCATTGTTATGGTGGGCATAGGAATGCTCAATTTGTGGTCAGCAGAAAAACCCACTTCATTTTCGGTTAAATTCAACGACAGCGGATTTAGAAGAGGCCTGATCCTGAGCATCCTCAATCCCATGGCTATCCCTTTTTGGATTGCCATAACGGCATACCTCAAGGCCATGGGCTGGCTTGATTTATCAACACTGTGGCGCCTACACAGTTATATATTGGGCACATCGGTCGGGGCGCTGATGCTACTTATCCTATTTGCTTTGCTGGCAAAAAGGCTGGCCCCCTACGTCAAAAATAACAGAATTGTAAAACGTGTTCCGGGAGTTACCCTACTCATTTTGGGTATCTACGCCTTCATTAAATATCTATTCTAGGACTACTTTAATTTTTTTATCTCGTGATAGCGAAAGCAATCCATCAGATGGTCATTTATCAGTCCACATGCCTGCATGTGCGCGTAGATGACGGTGCTGCCTACAAACTTAAATCCACGGAGTTTCAAATCTTTACTTAGTGCATCTGACTCCGCGGAAGTTGCCGGTAATTCTTTCATGGCCTTCCACTTGTTTATTATGGGCTTGCCACCTACAAATGACCAGATGTATTTGTCAAAGGAACCAAACTCCTTTTGAACCTCAAGAAATTTTTGGGCATTGACAACCGCAGCATTTACTTTCAGTTTGTTCCTGACAATACCAGGGTTCAGCAGTAGTTTTTCAATTTTAGCTGTTGAAAACCGTGCCACTTTGACGGGGTCAAATTGCGCAAAAGCTTTTCTGTAGCCGTCTCTTTTTTTTAAAATCGTTGACCAGCTTAAACCTGCCTGTGCCCCTTCAAGTATTAAGAACTCGAAATGAACTAGGTCGTCATGCACGGGTACGCCCCATTCCTTATCATGGTATTCAATGTACTGGTCAAATCCCAGGCACCACGAACACCGAACTTTCTCTTTCATTGATCTTTATTTGGTTAGTTGTTCAGCATAAAAATCGTAACTTTCTCTCAAGAAAAAAGCATGAGACTTTGGATAAGCGTTATATTAAGTTTCTTTTTCTTTTGTGCCAATGCACAATTGAGGGCCGCTCGCACGTCTCCAATTGTAAGGCTGGCAAAAAACCAGACAAACAATAATTCTTATAAGCTGGCTGAACTGTCAGAATTCCGACCTTACCATCAACGATACGTGGCTCCACGCCTCACACAAACAACCCCGTCATTCAACGACAGGCGAAGCGCCAACTACTGGACCAATAGCGTCACAACCCAATCCTATGGAGAAGGCAAATGGGGAACTTTGTATTACTGGGATGTTCAGGGAAACCTGAGGGAAACAAAAGGGTTCATTGACATCGCGGGGAAAAATAAGCGGGGACTGAAATTGGTCTTCCCCTGGCGGTAGTAATTCAAATCGTAATTATCACTATCTTTCTTGGTAAATTTAATTAACTGCGAATATGAAAATCCTTATCACATTCCTGGCTCTTTTACTTATATGCCTTACCGGGTTTGCCCAAAAAACAGATTATGACAAAAAATTGGCAGAATTAGGAATTGAATTGTTTTCTCCTTCCAAACCTGTTGCTAATTATGTTAAGGCCGTGCGAACAGGCAATTTGTTGTTTCTTTCCGGACACGGACCGGGCAAAGCAGATGGCACCAACATTACCGGCAAAGTGGGGGCTGACCTGACGTTGGAGGAAGGCTATGCAGCGGCTCGTCAAACGGGTATTTCCATTCTGTCAACAATAAAATCCGAATTGGGTAGTCTGAACAAAGTAAAGAGAGTTGTCAAAGTGCTGGGTATGGTCAATTGTACCTCCAATTTTACTGATCAACCGAAAGTCATTAATGGCTTTTCAGATTTGATGGTTGCAGTCTTCGGAGAAAACGGCAAACATGCCAGATCGGCTGTGGGCATGAACGCACTTCCAAGCAACATCGCAGTAGAAATAGAGATCATCCTTGAGGTAGAGTAGCCATTCAGCCTCTACCCGATAATTTGTTTGTAGGATGCTTAATAGCAATTATCAAACTTCATTAATTATTACCCTCATTTCATTTGCTATTTTGGCGGTGATCCTGTTGCAGGTAAACCAAAAGAAGAAGAAACGCGTGCTGGAGGAGATCAATGCCCAGAAGCAAGACTTGGAACATCAGAAAAGAATGCTCAAGGCAGCCATGGAGTCCCATGAAAATGAAAGAAAGCAAATTGCCAGGGATTTGCAGAACGACATTGGCATGATGTTGATGACGATGAGGGTCAACCTGAATAACCAGGCTAGCGGTACATTAAGTGAACTGAGACAACTGGTCGACAAGACGCATGAATCTATTCGTAGAATGTCGTGGCACCTCATGCCTTCAACCATGGAAGACTTTGGCCTGTCCCAATCAGCTCAAGAAATGTGTGAGCGATTGTCCACCACTTCCATCCGTGTTTCATTCCATGAAGCCGGCAATCGTACTTCATTGGACAAAGATCAGGAATTGTTGCTTTATCGAATTACGCAAGAAGCGATCACCAACGCCATCAGGCACTCCAACGCGTCCAAAATTGATGTACACTTCAATTGGAACAAGTCAAATCTCACTTTACTTGTACTGGATGATGGCCTTGGCTTTGATTTCTCCTCTTTTAAGAGTAAAGTGTCAGGAAGGCATGGCTTAGGCCTCTACAATATGGAGAATAGAGTAGCTTTATTGGGCGGGGAATTATCATTTGACAAAAACAATCCTTCCGGCACAGTAGTTAGTGTAAAATTACCCCTGGCTTCATGAACAGCATTAACGTTTGTATTGTCGATGACCACAATTTGTTCAGAAAGGCAATGATGCGTTTATTAAAAACTTTCAATCGTGTGAACCAGGTATACGAAGCCCAGCACGGTAAGGAATTGGTCCAACTTTTATCTACTACAGTGCCCGATGTAGTCATCCTCGACCTGGAAATGCCCATTATGAATGGTGTGGAAACGGCCGAATACATTCTTCCAAAGTACCCCGACATGAAAGTAATTGTGCTCACCCAACACGACAGTGAAAAATTCATGCTGCACATGCTGGAAATGGGTGTGCATTCTTTTTTGTTAAAGAATGCCAATCCTGATGAATTGGAAAAAGCCATCGTAAGCGTTTACGACAAAGACTTCTATCACAATGACCTCATTTCTGCAGTTATGCGTAAAAGCATCTCGTTAAAGTCTGCAAAACCTTTGTTCTCTAAAGTGGCCGGCTTGAGTGAACGTGAAAAAGAAATTTTTAGGTTGATTTGTGAGGAGCACTCGCTAAAGGAGATTAGTGCCCGGTTGAACATTTCGGATAAAACTACCCATACCCACAAGGCAAATATCCAAAATAAGCTGGGTGTAAAGAATACTGTCGGAATGATCAAATTTGCTTACGAAAACGGCCTTTTGAAATAACTCAATTTTAAGGATATCCTGATATTCCTAAGGATATCCTCATGCTCCCAAGCCTTAAAACGCTGAAATTGGCCCAAAATTGGTGTTTTGGGTTTTCTCTCCTGCCCAGCTTCAGAAACTCCCAAGTTTATGCTGTCGAATACTGCCAACTTGAGCAGAGGTTTAGGTCTAGATGCGTGAAAACTTGAAGGTTCTTGTGGTTCATCGGCATGTTTCGGTAGCGAATGAAATTAAGAAACAATTTGATCGTGCAGGTTGGCTAGTTCACTTGGCTCATAGTGGACTTGACGGTTTGCTTACCGCACGCAAAGAAAGTTTTGGTCTAATTCTCAGCGTTATCGACTTGCCGGTGATCACAGGTATCGAAATGATGCGAGCGATTCGAAACTTTTCATGTAATGTAAACACGCCAGCCATATTCATTGAACAACCAGAAGAGAAACACTTTGATAATATTCTGGAAAAACTTAAAGTAAAAGTGCTCTTTTCAGAGCCATTAAATTTAACACCCGTGATCAAAATGTTTGATGGCGTTAGGGTATTGGATGGTTCGCTTCACATAGAGCCAGTTGATGATTCTAACCAGTTAAATAAAGATGTACGCTGACTTACAATGCCATCCTGGCAAAGCTGCTTACGATTCTTTTGTTCAAGACGGAATGGACAACGACCCAGTGGATCCCTGGCATATACCCCAGTCCAATCTTGAAGCCCAGTCAAAAGGAAAATTGACAAAAAATTACAGCCAATGTGATTTGGCCAAAAGTACTTTGGCTCGAGTTAAACTCATGTTCACAGCATTGTATCCTATTGAAAAGGGCTTTTTCTATGGTTTAAAAGACAGCCCGATCAACAAGGAAACGGTTTGCGCTTTCTTTAAGCAAATTCACACACATGGAAGTAATTCTGCAAAAGTCTGGCTCATCGATCAAATCAAATCTCAACCTGGAAAGGACAGTGCAAAATCCTCAGATCTGGAGTTTATGCTGTCGCAATTTGTACGGTTGCCCATTGAAAGAATCAAATTTTTACAAAATGGTCACTACGACTATTTTGAAGAACTCAAAAGGGAGTATAAATTCTTCTTAGGCAAAGCTGGACAGAAGGCCGTTACCCCCCATAAACTTCAACTTGAACCACACGGCCCGAGCAAAATTTGGGAGGGCGTTTATCAATTGGCTCAAAATGGAAGAGATGTTATACAAAGGTTGCGCCCCGACAACAACGATGTAGTAATCGTGTTCACTATCGGAGGAATTCATGCCTTGGGTATCGGCAATCCTGAAGATGATTTAGTCACAACTGGTGGTGGACTAAAAGACGTTAGCATGGGCAAACTAAAAAGCAGGATCAGGCAATTGAAGGGTGAAGAAGTCCTTGATGATCTTTCGCTTAGCCAATGGACACATTGTCCATTTTTTATCACTTTTGCCCATCATTTCAACAATACTTTGTGCGGCCATGCGCAAAGTTTGCCCACTCAATCAAGACTTGTTTGCGATCAGCGCAAAAACATGGACAAAGGAATTCTCAAGCATGCCACATACAGTGTCATGCGTGAATTGTTAGGACTCAATGACCAAAACAATAGCACCGGGTCGAAGCGAATTTTAATAGACGTGAAACACATGAGTGCCGCATCGAGGCAGGATTTTTATACCCACATCGTAAGGCCTTACAACAGAAAACCTGAAAATACGCTTTCAAGGATACCCGTAATTGCCAGTCAGGTGGGTTACTCAGGAGTAGATAGCCTGGAAGAATTAATCAAGAATGCCCGAGCCGGACGCGAAGATGACAATTTTCAAGTGCAGGGTTTTAAAGCATGGAACATTAACTTATGCGATGAGGATGTAATCGAGATACATCATAGTGGCGGACTGATTGGCATTACCCTGGATCAACAGCTTTTGGGATGCTATCAGAAATCATGGCTTTTGGACTTACCCCTTCCTTTAATAGAAAGAAAAAGGGCGCGCCATCTCCTGGCCAGGACCTTGGCGCAGTTTATTCATATCCCTTTTGACTATCGTCTTCCTGAGCCTACAAGGATTTGGGATGAACTGTGCATTGGAACAGGCTTTGACGGATCCGGTAATCCTTTAAATGGGTACACTACTGTCCTGGATATGTATCGGCTGGAGACCGATCTGATCAGCATACTTTCCCGTATGAAAAAAGAAAACCCAAAGTGGTTCGGATTTCTATCCCCCGAAGTATTGGCACGTAAGATTTGTTTTGAAAACGCTTATGATTTCGTGGTTAAACATTATTAATCGGAAGCTAATTACTTCATTGGGCTCCTGAATTTATGCGTTCAAAATTTTCTAGCCATATTGCACCTTTAACTTTGCAAAATGAATGAGTAAGCGAGTATTGCTAGTTGATGATGACAAGATATGTAACTTCATTACTGAGGCTACCATCAATAGGTTGGGTGTTGCGGAAGAAATTCACGCAGTGCTCAACGGAAAAGAAGCCCTGGAATATATCAATAACATTTTGGCTGGAAACCGGTTGCTGCCCGATGTTATTTTTCTTGATCTAAATATGCCATTAATGAATGGCTTTCAATTCATTGAGTCATTTAAGGAATTAGAATTCCCGGGAAAGGATAGTGTGATGATTGTAGTCCTTACCTCCTCAGAAAATCCAGAGGACATTGTAAAGGTAAAGAGACTTGGTATTAGTCATTATTTAACGAAACCTATTAACGAGTCAAAGTTCCTGGAGATTCTCAAAAACTAATCCCAAGGTTCAGGTTAATCCCGACATCTGTCTAAGATAGTTTCAAGTAATACTTTAATCCCCTGACGTAGATTATGGTATTTACAGTCTTTTGCTGCATGCATTTATGCTTAAAATATTACGGCAGTGTTGTTTAATGGTTAATTGCTATTTCCTGGCTTGAACTACACCTGATCTTTTTACGTTATTAGTAAAAGAAACCACTACGTAAAATGAAAAGTTTACCCAAAATCGCCATTCAGGCGTCATTGGATGAGCTGGACGTTCTTCAAGCAGAGCAAGTGCTGCTTTATATCAAAGGCTTGCTCAATAAGACTCCTAGAAATCGTGATTACTATGAGTTGAAGCAGAAAGCCTTGAAGGAAATTCGTCAGGCGCTCGACAAAGACACGAGCCTGGAGTTGCAGGCGTGACCGGACTTGTTCTTAGATCACGACAGGCATTTTTCAATGCCTCGATAGAATCTACTCCCCAAACCCAATCAGGGAGAGTGTCAGTAATGCCAATCAACTTTCATGGTTAACTAAAAATTGCTCCAATTCCTTCAGGCTTAAAATTCCCTCGTAATAAGCCTTACCAAAAATAACAGCATATAAACCCATCTCATCCAGTCTTTTTATGTCATCAACACCGCGCACGCCTCCGCTGGCAAGTATATGAAGATCCGGGAATTTCTTCCTAATCTCCTCATAATAAGAGAATGCAGGTCCCTCCAATACACCATCCCGGGAAACATCTGTTGATTTTACATACTTGAGCCCCCCATCGTAAAATTGCTGGATATGTTCATGCAGCGTGATATCTGATTTTTTGAGCCAGCTCCTGAAAGCAATTCTCTTTGAACTAATATCTGTAACATCCGCGCCAAGTGTAACCTTTTCCCTACCGTAGGAAACAAGCCATGAAGAAAATAATTCAGGATTGGTAACGGCTATACTGGCCACGGTGATATAAGCAGCCCCATATTCAAAAGCTTTTCCAATGTCCCCATCAGTGGAAATACCGCCTGTAAAATCAATCTTCAAATCGGTATAGGCCGCGATGGCTTCCAGTACATGGTAATTTTTAGGTGTCCCTTTTTCAGCTCCATCCAAATCAACTAAATGAATGGTTTCTATTCCAGAATCCTGAAATCTTTTCGCTAAATCAAGTGGATTTTCATCATAAGCCTTCTCACTTGCTGGATCTCCCTTTCGCATTTTTACCACTTTTCCCTTTCTTATCGCAATAGAAGGTATAACTTGAATCATCTGCTAATTGTCTTTATAATTTTTAAAGCAAGAATCTAAGATACTACCTGGTTTTCATAGTTTCATTAAAAGATTGCAGATTTTGACCTAAGATGGCAATGAATTTGCTTTTACCTTTGAACCAGCATTTAATCCAGGATATGATAACCCTGAAGTTTCCCTTACTAATCATATTATTGATATCGTTTCAGAGTTTTGGACAGGCAAAACTCAGAAAGCTCCCGGCTTCTATTAATCATCCGGCAATTAATGTTTACTCGCCATATGTTAGCCTGGATGGGAATACTCTTGTATTTGTTTCAGACAACGCTGACGAAAATCAATTGACCTTATTCTATGCTGTAAAGAAGGATGCTGTTAATTGGAATGAGCCGGCTATGCTTCCTAAAACAGTAAACAATCGATTGAATTTCTTAGGTGGATTTGCACTTGGCGCTGATGGCAGAACTTTGTACATATCCAGTTTAAAATCAGGAGGCTTGGGAGGGTTTGATATACTGGTAAGTCAGCTGAAAGGAACAATATGGGCAGAACCGACCAACCTCGGCCTCCCCATAAACTCACGCGAACACGAAGCCTGCCCATCCGTATCGCCTGACGAGTCTGCCATATACTTCATGAGATGTGAAAAAATGGACCAACGGGCGGCCTCAGCATGCAAAATTTTTGTATCAAAAAAATCCAGGCTGGGCAGGTGGGAAGATCCCGTTGAACTGCCGGACTACATTAATACGGGCAATTCGCAAACTCCTCGCATTATGGGTGACGGACAAACGTTAATCTTTGCTTCAGACCAATTTCCTGACAACAAGGGGGGCATGGACCTGTATGCCACCAAATTGACAGGATCAGCATGGAGCAAACCCACTCCGTTAGATTTTGCCAACACGCCCAAAGACGATCAGTATGTGAGTGCTGCCGCCCTGGGCAGGTACCTGCTTAAGGATCAGCCAGGACAAAGAAGTAATGAAATTGTAGAAATGCTTTTCACCGATGATATCAAGCCAAAAGCAGCTGTGAAAATAGAAGGAACCATATCTGGATTGTCCGACCCGGCCTCACCCTACATAGCTGTATTTGATCAAAACACGCAACAAAGTGTTTTCAATGGCCGTCCTGATCAAAACGGCACTTTTACATTTTACTTAAAGGAAGGCGCGAAATATGATTTTTCTGTTGAACCTGAAACAGACGCCTTTACTTTTTATTCTAAAGTATTTGACTTTACGGGAGATCATATTCCCATGTTCGAGCGGATAGCAGCAACCCTAAACCCTGTAGCAAAAGGAACGGAGATTGAATTGGCCATTGACTTTGAATCTTATAGTTCAAAAATTGCAAGCTCATCGGCACAGGAGCTGAGGCGATTGGCTCGCTTGGTAAAGGGAAATTCAAGTCACCAATTCATTATTGATGTTGCGCTGAATGGATACCTCAGTGATTCCATTAAATCTGGTCCTGATTTGACTCAATTGAAAATTGATACCGTTCATTTTGAAGTTGAAAGGCAAATCCCAGACACTGTTAAATTAGATAGTTTGCTTGTAGTAATGAACAGGCGTGATTCATTAAGAAATTTTTCCTCGGATTCAACGCTTGTATCTGATGACGACTACTTCAGGGATCAAATTGATTCTATCAGACGAACAGCTTACAAGACGATCCGGGTGGATTCTGTGGGCTATAAATATACCTACCACAATGACCGCACCGAAAAGCAGGCACAGGCCATAAGGGACTTTCTAGTTAAAGAAGGGAGCTCTTTATCAAATATTTCACTGACACACCGCGCACATCCAGAGGCTATTCCAGATAGGCGTAAAACGATCGTTAAAATTAAGGTAGTAGAGTAGAACTTATTTAATTGTAATGGGAACCACTACCACTGTCTTATCCCAAAGAAGAATAAGCTCAACATCTTCACCCACTTGTTCAATTGAGATGGTAAACTGTTCAAATTCTTTATCGTGCGTCAGTGCCGGTACTTCTACTGTAAGCACATCATTTTCTGATTTGCGATTGGCCTTCCCGTTAAAGTCTACACCCCATTGACCGGTCTCAGAGTTAAACATCACCTTCCATGCTTGTTCACCCGGAATTGTCCACAATGTGTACTTGCCAGATGGGAGCAGTTTTCCTTTGATGAACAAGTCTCTGTTAGATTCAAATATTGTGGCTTCATTGGCACCGGTGCGCCACACGGTATCATAGGGGACCAGTCCTCCAAATATTTCTCTTCCCTTTTTGTACGGCCTGTTGTAAAAGACATGTATTCGAGTTCCATTGACATTAAACTCAGCATCCGCTTCCGGGCTAAATGATTTGGTGTAGTAAAACCGGATGTAAGCAAGCACTCCGAATACAATCAGGAAGAAGATGCCTGAAATAATTAGAAATTTCTTCATTGGCTCATCATTAATTCTACATAAAGAAATCTTATTGCCTCATAGCCTTTAAACATGCTCCGTCAAAAAATAGTTACACTATTAATTTTTCGCTGCCTTTGACAAGGATTATTAAGGATGTCGCTTAACTTTACCCTTGAAAAGTAATAATAATATGTCAGCAATTTCAGTTGTAATAGCGCTTTTTGTATTGGCCATCGTTTCTCCCTGGATATTTCCCAACAAGATGGTGAGCAAGAATGAGCATGATGTAAAACACTGAGGCGCCTCTTAAAGCTGGCCTCTTATGAATGTTTGCATCTTTTGTGGGTCCAGCCCGGGCAAGAATCCAATCTATGCTGAGACGGCAGGCCGGATGGCTACAGCACTAGCAAGTTCAAACTGTACCCTGGTGTATGGTGGAGGCAAGGTGGGCCTTATGGGGAAACTCGCGGATACCGTAATTGCCAATGGGGGCAAGGTTATCGGTGTGATCCCCGACTTCCTGATGCAAAAGGAACTTGGCCATCAAGGTGTACACAAGCTTGAAATTGTAACCAGTATGCATGAAAGGAAGAAACGAATGGCCGATCTATCCGATGCCTTTGTTGCCCTTCCTGGCGGTTGGGGAACCTTGGATGAACTGGCAGAAATCTTAACCTGGCAGCAACTGAGCCTCATTTCGAAACCTATAGGCATATTGAACGTTAATCATTACTTCGATCCCCTGTTATTGCAAATGAAGGGGATGGTCCTAGACGGGTTTCTAAAGAAAGAAGATCTGGATAAGCTTATTATTGAAAAAATACCCCAAACTCTCCTGGAACGACTGGGTATTACACTTCCATAATATTTCAATCTTATAGCTATTTTTCAATAGCTTTAAAAGCGAGGTTGCATGTATGCGAAAAAGTTTAACGTTCGTAGTGTTTATTCTGATCAGTGCTTCTTGTGCAGCACAGCACTTCGGGTTTAGATTTGATGGCAACCTAAAGAAGGTAACCATTCCAGTAGAAGTGCTCAACAATCTGATTGTAGTGCCGGTGGTTATCAATGACCAGATCTCGCTGAAGTTTATTCTGGACACGGGTGTTCGTACTGCTGTACTTACCCAAAAAACTTACAGCGACATTCTCAAACTTGCTTACTCTAAAGAAATATTCGTATCGGGGCCAGGGGGGAAAAAAGCTGCCGCCTATGTAACAGATAATGTACGATTGGATTTACCCGGAGTGCGCGGAACGGGTCATTCCATGTTGGTGCTGGAAGAAGATTACCTGGAGCTAAGAAACTACCTGGGAGCAGAGGTACATGGGATATTGGGCTATGAACTATTCAGCAGGTTTATCGTGCAAATGGATTATGAAAGAAAGCGCCTTGTATTATACGACCCCAACCATTTTAGAAAAGGCAGGCGTTATCAAACAATCAAGATTTCGGTTGAGGACACAAAGCCATTTGTAACAGTTGCCGTAAGCATGCATGAGAATTCTGAAATCAGTACCAAGCTCTTGGTGGATACAGGCGCCAGCCACGGTCTTATGCTGCAGCCAGGCTCTCATGAAGAGATTGTGATTCCGGATCTTCATATCAATAGCATTATCGGCAGAACCCTTGGCGGAATTATCACTGGAAAAATTGGGAGAATTGAAGCCATGCAAATGGGCAAGTATACGCTGAATGATGTCATTGCTAATTTTCCGGATCCTAAAAGTAAACAGGACACGCTTATCCGGAAGGATACTAATAGGAGGAATGGGGCCCTTGGCGGTGAAGTACTCAGCCGTTTTAATATTGTATTCAATTTCCCGGGTGAAGAAATATATATCAAAAAGAATGGGTCATTTAAAAGACCTTCTAACTATGACATGAGCGGCATCACCATCAAGGCAAAAGGAGCACAACTGCGAACGTATGAAGTTTCTGAGTTGAGAAAAGAATCACCGGCTGAACAGGCCGGCCTGCTGGTTGGCGACATCATCGTTGCCGTAAACGGATTTATGCTCAATCGGATTGAATTGAATCAGGTCAACGGATTCTTCAATAAAAAGGAAGGCAAAAAAGTCTCTTTGCTTATCGAACGTCAGGGAAAAAGAAGACGGGTGGAGTTCCGCCTCATCAATCAAATTTGATAAGCCAGCTTCCGCAGCAGTCCTTTTCGCTTTTTCATGATCTTATACAAATACAACTGCGTTCTTCTGAATTTCAACGAGTTGGCAATTGCAGTAAACAAGGATTGGCCATTGATATTCTCTTTGAGAATATAATCCATTACACCTACGCTGAAAACCTCATTATAATTGGAATTTTTCAATATGGCTATGGGGATGTTTTTTGTCCGCTTGTCTTTCCCCAACATCTCCACTGCATTTTTGAGCTCTAGTTTTCCAATGTTGTCGTCAATGAGAATGTAGTTGGGTTGAAAATTTACCAAACGCTCTACAATGGTTTTAATATCAAATGCAATTTCAGTCAATACTTTGCGCCCGGGAACGTCTCGAATGCTATCAAAAATGCGGCTTAGCTCAATCGGATTATTTCCAATCAACAACACGTTTAGGCTATCACTAACCTGCTTTCTCTTCACTTCTGCTTCCATGACCAACTTTTTAGACAGTTATATATCTTACATTAGAATATACAGTAACCCAATTCAGCTAAGTTTATAAACGTTAATTAAGCGAAAAGTATCTGCTGATTATTAACATATTTTCCACAATGATGTTCTAGGTTAGTGAAAAAAGTAACAATAATTGGGGGAGGCCTTGCCGGACTGATCACTTCCATTCAATTGGCTAGGGTTCATGTGCCGGTTCAGCTATTTGAAAAGAAAAAGTATCCATTTCACCGGGTTTGTGGAGAATACATTTCAAATGAAACCATCCCCTTTTTACGTTCAACAGGCCTTTTTCCGGAATCATTAAAGCCGGCTTACATCAATCGATTTCAACTGACATCCACCAATGGGAAGTCAATTCAATTGCCCTTGGACCTTGGTGGTTTTGGCGTGAGCCGATATGCTTACGATCATTGGCTTGTCAAGAGGGCGCGCGCTGAGGGCGTTATCATTCACGAAGAAAAGGAAGTCATAGGTGTAAAATTTAAGGGCAATCAATTTATTCTTCGAAGTCAGGTTGAGGAATTCGAAACTGATGTAATCGTAGGGGCTTTCGGCAAACGCTCAAAAATCGACATGATTATGGAGAGATCGTTCGTTAAGAAACGATCTCCTTACGTGGGCATTAAATACCACATCAAGTACAATCACCCCAGGGGACTGATTTCACTTCACAACTTTCAAAACGGATATTGTGGTATCAGCGAAGTGGAGGGAGGAATAATCAATTTGTGCTATCTGATCCATAGAAGCAATTTAAAGCATTCCGGAAGCATTAAAACCATGGAAGAAAAGGTGTTGTATCGGAATCCCTTTTTAAAAAAAATTTTTCTGGAAGCAGATTTTCTTTTCGATCAGCCTGAAACCATCAATGAAATTTCATTTGAAACGAAACTGCCTGTTGAAAATCATGTATTGATGAGCGGGGATGCAGCCGGAATGATCACCCCCCTTTGTGGCAATGGCATGGCCATGGCGATCCACTCTTCCAAGATACTCAGCAATTTGCTTGTCCCATTCTGTAACGATCAAATTTCAAGGGCAACACTTGAAGAGTCATATGCCAGCTTATGGTCACAACAATTTAAAAGAAGGCTTTGGATAGGCCGGCAACTTCAAAGTCTTTTTGGTTCCGACTCTATGTCCAACCTGGCCGTAGCAATAGCTAAAAATGCACCAACCATTGGTAACTATTTAATCTCGAAAACCCACGGGAAACCCTTTTGATTAAAAACCGGAATTTATCGCCTGTATTACCTGGCTTGAATCCAGAAAAAAATAAATGAAAAATCCATTCAGGCATATTGCAGCAACAAAATTGAGCCACATGGTGCGGCCGTAACTGGCTTTTGCCGGATCTTTAGAAACCTGATAAAACCATATCAAAAAATAAATCAACACCGGTGACAACGCCATTATGAATTGGATGGCATAATTCATGTGGAAATAGTAGGCAAAGTAGGTAGTGAAACCCAAAGTGGCGATTGTAAATACCAAAGCTGTGAAAATAAAAGTGCCTTTAATTCCCAACACCATGCTAAGCGTCTTGTCACCATGCTTTTCATCTTCATCATGCTGATAAATTTGCGTCATAGGATAATTACCCCAAAGCATAACAGTAGTTAGCAATGCCGGCACCACAATTTGCGTTTTAAACAAGCTGCTAATACCCAATGCATTAATTCCTTCATAGCACATCAAAAAAGAAAAGAAGCCCTGGAATAAACCAGTTATTATCCAACCTATGAAAGGATATTTTTTTAATCGAATAGACGGATGACTGTATGCTTTAGACACCAGTCCGTAAATCAATATCATCGATGCAAAGAGATAGCTGATCTTCAAGGCAAGTATTACAGCTGCTGCATCAAGAACTATGGCAACAAAGTAAAGTTCTCTTTTAACGGGTGGTGGATTTCGCAATCCACCTATACTTTGTTCATCCTTATCAAAATAACTATTGTAACCATTGCTGGCCGGATAAAGCAGGAAGTGGACAATCAGAAACGTCCAAATAATACCGGTCTCAGTGAAATTTGGAGAGTTGCCCAGTGCAAAGAAAAATACCGGCATAAGAAAAAAAGAAAACGGTATTCTTAGATGCAGCAGTGTACTAAGCGAAGGCATAGTTTGTTTGAACTATTTTAACCAAGATAGGTTATTTTGATTTAAATTGATCAATGAGCTACATTACTGCTATCGGCACAGCTAACCCCCCACATCAATTCTCACAAAGTCATATCGCAGACTTCATGATTCGCGCCATGAATCTTTCAGGCAAAGAAGCAGATCGATTGAAGGCCCTTTATCGCGCCAGCGGAATTCAAAGCAGGTACTCTGTTTTGTCCGACTATGGATCATCAAACGGTCTTAGCTTTTACCCTAACTCAGCGGACCTGGAGCCATTTCCAACCACCAGTGAAAGGCTCCAATTATTTAGAACAGAATCTGAAAACATTGGCAGGTTGGCCGCTGACCAATGCTTAAAGCAGATCCCTTCGTTTGACGTGCAAGACATCACCCATTTGATTGCAGTCAGTTGCACGGGGATGTTTGCACCAGGATTGGATGTAGCGCTTCAACGTTCACTGCAATTGAAGTCAACCGTGCAGCGAACAAGCATTAACTTTATGGGCTGTTATGCAGCCTTCAATGCCTTGCGGCTTGCCGATTCTTTTTGCACTCAGCATGCATCACACAAAGTACTAATCGTTTGCAGCGAGTTGTGTAGCATTCATTTTCAAAAAGAAAATACGGAGGACAACATATTGGCCAACGCATTGTTTGCTGATGGCGCGGCCGCCATACTCGTGGAGGCTACAAAGAGAAAGGGCATCCATCTTGAAGTGGGATCCTTCTACAGCGATCTGTTAACAGAGGGAGAAAATGAAATGGCCTGGAAGATTGGAGATCAGGGTTTTGAGATGAAACTATCCACTTTCGTTCCTGAACTAATTCAAAATGGCATAGGGAAACTTACAACCGGATTGCTTGAAGCCAACAAGCTTGAGCTGACGGATATTTCTTATTTTGCCATACATCCCGGTGGAAAGAAAATACTGGAAGCCATTGAACGAGCATTGGTTTTGACCAGAAATGACAACCAATATGCTTACCGTGTGCTCAAAGCATTTGGCAACATGTCGTCCCCCACGGTCCTTTTTGTATTGAAAGAAATCTGGATGCAGCTAAATGATGGCGATGAGAGCAAGAAAATACTGAGCTTCGGTTTTGGACCAGGAATCACCCTCGAAAGTTTGATTTTAACTATACGAAATCATTAAATGAAATCGCGCTTTTCTCAAAGGTCCAGCCAAATAGAAATTATGGATGACCTTCAATGCGAGGGAGAGGTAGTGAACCAAACATTAATAGAACTCGAAATAATCAATAGGTGGTTGGGAGGCAACACGGTAACCCTTGGCGGCATCAAGAAAGTTGTTGTCCAGAGCAACTTGAAGGAGATATCAATTCTTGATTTGGGATGCGGGGGTGGAGACATGCTTAAGGAGATTGCGAAATGGGGCAAGCAAAAAAATTTAAAACTTAAACTCACCGGCATTGATGCCAATCCAAATATTATTGCATTTGCGAAGGGTAACACGAAGGAATATGCCGAAATTGATTACGTTGCTGAGAATATCTTCTCAGCAGATTTCGCCAGAAGAAAATCAGACATTATTATCGCTACCCTTTTCACGCATCATTTCAGCCATCAAGAACTGGTTGAATTATTTAAAACCCTAAAGCAACAATCCAGGCACGGGGTAGTGGTTAACGATCTACACCGGCAATGGTTTGCCTACTATGCCATAAAAATGCTTACATCCATTTTTTCAAAATCAGAGATGGTAAAATACGATGCGCCATTGTCCGTATTGAGAGGTTTTAGCCGCAGTGATCTGATCTCCATCTTGCAAAATGCAGAAATTAGTGAATATCAATTGGTTTGGAAATGGGCTTTTCGATGGCAACTGATCATTCCGGGCAGTCTGGCATAATTTTTCGTACTTTTAAAACGATAAATTCATAACCTATGAAATACATCAATGTCCTTCTCCTTTTTTCCATGGTGCTACTTGTTTCGTGTGCGTCAGGGCCACTGGGAAAAAAGGTACGAGAGCCGTTTAGAGGCAGTGCCTACGAGTCCAACAACCGGTGGTTTAGGGGTACGGGTAAAGGAGAAAGTTCACAAGACAATATTGCACTTGGCAAGGCTGATATTGCGGCAAAAGCGCAATTGGCCGGACAGATAAACACAACGATGAAACAGGTAACTGATCAGTATCTCGGTCAAACTGAAAATGACAGGGCAGCTGATGTGGCCGACAAGTTTCAAAGCCTCGTACGCCAGGTAATGAATACTCAAATGGCTGATCTACGTAAAATGGGGCAGGAAAAGTATTACAATGAAAAGACGAAAACCTACACCGTCTTTATCGCCTATGAGATTAAGAAGAATGCCATGTTTCGATTTATGAAGAAGCAAGCCAAAGTCGATCAGACCATTGATGAAAGACAAATGGAAATCATTGACAAGATTTTGGACGAACAAATTAAGAAGGCAGACGAGGCGGATGAAGCCAACTGAACTAATTGGCTTCAGTCATTTTTTCAGCTGTCTCCGCAATTTTAAGTCGCTCTATAAATTCATTGATTTCCCCGTTCATTACGGCCGGAAGATTGTATTGGGTATAGCCGATTCGGTGGTCGGTTACCCGGCTTTGTGGATAATTGTAGGTTCGTATTTTTTCTGAGCGATCACCACTTCGCACCTGAGATTTACGTGCAGCCCCAATTTCTTTAGCCTGTTTTTCAACTTCCATTTCATAAAGCTTGGTGCGCAAAATTTGCAGGGCACGCTCGCGATTGCCATGTTGAGAACGTTCGACCTGGCAGGTAACTACAATGCCTGTAGGCTTGTGTGTCATCTGTACTTTGGTCTCCACCTTGTTTACATTCTGGCCTCCAGCTCCGCTGGATCTTGCTGTCTGCACTTCTATATCAGCAGGGTTGATTTCTACATCCACTTCCTCTGCCTCCGGCAAAACGACCACAGAGGCTGCTGATGTATGTACCCGGCCTTGTTGCTCCGTATCAGGCACCCGCTGCACGCGATGCACACCCGATTCATATTTCAACAACCCATAAGCACCCTCGCCCTCAATGGAGCTGATCACCTCTTTATATCCACCGGCTGTTCCTTCCGTTACATCAAGGACGGTCAGCTTCAATCCTTTTTCATCGCAATAGCGCATGTACATCCGGTAAAGATCTCCAGCAAAAATGGCAGCTTCGTCACCGCCCGTGCCCGCCCTGATTTCCAATACGGCATTTTTAGAATCGTTGGGATCCTTTGGCATAAGCTGCGCCTTCAGTTCTGCTTCAATCGATTCCCTTTTAGGGGCCAATTCCTCCAGTTCCATCTTGGCCAATTCACGCAGTTCGCTATCCTTCTCCTTTTCCAGCACTTCTTTTGCGTGTTTCAGGTCTCCCAAAATGGCCTGGTACTTTTTGTATTTCAAGACCACTTTCTCCAGATCGCGGTATTCCTTGCTCAACTGGGTAAACTTCTTCTGATCTTTTACCAGATCAGGTTGCATTAACAATTGACCTATCTCATCAAATCGATGTTTTATTTCCTCCAGTTTTCTAACCATAGTCGTAAAATGCGGGGCAAAGTTAGCAATTGGCAATGAGACCTGCCTATTTGAAGCCAAAGGTTTGTGTATGGGGCAGCTAAACCTAAATTTACATCATAAAGCTTACGCCATGAGATATTTTTACCCTTTACTTTATATCCTCCTGGTCGCATGTCAGGCTAAGCTTACAGAGGAGCAAAAAAAAGAGCTGAGGGATGGCATGAAGGCCAGCCAGATTGTAAAAATTTCTGAGGCAGAAATTACTGATGCCGCTTTTCGCTATGGAAGGCAAATCGCCTCCGAAGTACAGAAGCTTCAAGACATAAAAAATCTTCAAATTGAGGAGATAGCAGATCATTACAACGTAATCATCTATCCTCTTGCACCAGGTGACTCATTGTTATTGTCCGTGGAGCAACAGTTGATTGAGGCTTACACTTCGGCAAAAGCATTTGAATTGCCTGATAATATTCAAAAAATAGGTAAAGATTCATTGCTTTACACAGCGCCAATTGTGTCAACCCTGCCAGATGGATCAACACAATTCGAGTATGCCTTAGGGGTAAGAATGCCTTTGAAAACAGTAATCTTATCCATTAGCAAAGATTGAATTACTTAAATTCCAGGACGCAGTCTTCCCGGGAAACGTTCAACATTGACTTTGCACCATGCTTCCACGCCAGGTTGGGTGCCTGATGGCCGATCGGAAAACCAAAGACTACCGGGAAGGTTTGGTCAGCGACTTTGTCCATAACGATCTGTTCAATACTTTGACCAAATGGCAACTCAGTATCTGACAAGTCGGTAAAATGGCCAACTATCAAGCCCTCGAGATTGGCCAGCTTGCCTGCTCTTTTAAGCTGAGTAAACATGCGGTCAATTTTATAGTATCGCTCATCCACTTCCTCTACTACCAGGATTTTCCCATCCGTTTGAACCTCCGATGGCGTGCCCAGTGAGTCGACCAGCAAAGACAAATTACCGCCTATTACCTTTCCACTGCCCAATCCAATTCTATTTTTGGGATGAGTTGGTGCCTTTATCACCGTTGGGCTTTCGCCAAAAAGAATATTTTTTAAACTGGAAATGGAATCCTGGTATGCTGAATTCGAAAATTGAATGGGCATATTGCCATGAATACTTTCAATGCCATGTCGATGAAGCATCAAATGTAAAGCCGTTATGTCACTAAATCCAATAATCCATTTTGGCTTGGATTTAAGGGCATCAAAATTGAGACGGTCCAGGATCCTTGTTATTCCATACCCACCCCTTGCGCAAAAGATCGCATCAACAGACGGACTGTCAATCATGGACTGAAAATCAATGAGTCGGTCTGCATCTGATGCGGCCAGGTAACTATTGTCTTTATTAAAACAATGTTTTCCAAACTGCACGCTAAGACCCCAGGACTCAATCACTTCACATCCCTTTCTCAGCAATTGCTCATCCGCCTTACGTGAAGGCACTACAATACCTACGGTTTGACCTGACTTTAATGAAGGGATGCGCATACATGAAAAGTAATAAAAAAACCCTGCGATTGGCAGGGTTTTTACGTTATCGAAATCGAATTACTTTTAATTTGTTTTGGCTGCGGGTTTAGGTGTTACTCCCATTTTGGTAAGCACCAGATCAGAAATATCATATTTTTCATCGCTATAGAGGAGAATGTCACCACCACCAATCAGCTGGGGATTGATGATAAAAGAGTATCCTTCTGCTTTGGCCACATCTTCGATCGCCTTACCCACTTTGGAAAAGACAGGACTCATCAATTGATCCTGTTTGTTTTGAATAGAAGTCTGTGCGTCTTGCTGGAATTTTTGGATGTTCTCCTGCAATTGCGTCAATTCTGTTTCTTTATCTCTTCTGATCGCATCAACCATAGTGGCAGCACCAGCCTGATAGGCCTTTAGCTTGGTTTCATAATCTTTGTATTTTGCCTGCAGCTGATTTTGAAGTTGATCTCCATGTGTCTTCAGTTCGGTTTCTATCTGCTTGTATTCGGGCAGCTGGCTAAAAATATAATCCCAATCAGCATATCCTATTTTTTGAACAGGCGCTTGTGCTTGAACAGAAAAGCTCATGGCACCTAAAAGGATTAAAATCAAAAAGTTTCTCATCGTGTTTGTATTAGTTGTAAGTGTTTATTTAACCTGATCGTTTGGATCACCTAACCCAAGTTCTTCCAAAACAAAGTCAGTATAGTCATGGCGCGGGTCGGTATAAATCATAACCAGTTCACCAGCCTTATCAAAAATGATAGTTAGCCTGTTTGATT
>CAYNCP010000023.1:0-51874 GCA_964395905.1 uncultured Ohtaekwangia sp. | reverse complement strand
ATGAGGTCAGCGTTAGATACTGATCTGTGCGCATGTCATATTTAAGCAACCATTTGAGCGGGGTGAAGAACAAATACCGATTTACGTTATGGTAAAAACTAAAATACGGTGAATCGAGAATCAACATCCGTGGCTTGTTCCAGGAAGCTATTCGTGCCGCAATACCACTCCCCAGGCTTCTTCCATAAATTACCACATTATCTTCCGGATACTTTTGCAGCAACCACTTGTAAATAAATTGGGCATCGCTAAATACTTTCTCCTGGCTTCGCTTGCCTTCACTTTTGCCAAATCCTCGGTAGTCCATCATGAAAAAGTCGTACCCATTGCTCACAAAGTCTTTCGCAAACTTTCCCCAACCCTTAATGCTTTTGGAGTTGCCTTTCAGGTAGTAGACGATTCCTCGGGTGTTGGGTACTTTGAAATGAATGGCATTGATTCTACCGCCATCCTCCATATCAAAATTTAATTCTTCAAATGGAAAAGGGTACTTGTAGGTGAAAGATGGAGGAAGTCGCTCGGGTCTGAAGAAAGCGAAGTGTTGAAAAAAGTAGAAAGCAACACAAATGGCTATGTAGGCAATGACAATGGTGAGAATTATGGCAACCATATGCCCTTAATTTATTAAGATTCAGCTGAATTACATAGCCAGCTGGTCTTCATTGAATTTTTGCAACACCTTAACCAATAGTTGATGATAGGTTTCAAAATCACTGAGGTTCCGGTGGCCGGCTCCATCGATCACATAAAACTGATTTTCATCCTGGAGATAGGGTTTAAGTTTTTGAGCAGAAGATAGCGGTACAACCCAGTCGTTTGTGCCATGAAAAATGACGGTTGGGCATTTCACCTTAGGGAGCTTCTCCTGATTTGAAAATTCAATTTTGTCTGGAAACAAAAGGAGGGAAGGTCTTAATGGCCAGTAGATCACATCCGTAAAATTCGCAAAGGGTGTTTCCAGGATTAACAGGTTAGGATTTACGCTGGTAGCCAGGTTAGTAGCTACAGCAGAACCCAGCGACCTTCCGTAAATGACCATGTTCGTATGTGGAAAAGTCATTTTAACCCAATTCAACACAGTGATGGCGTCTGTATAAATGTTTTTATTGTTTGACGACCCTGTACTTTTACCATAACCCCGATAGTCGTACATGAAAACATCATATCCAATAGTTGTAAAATCTGCTGCAAATTCTCCCCAGCGCTGAAGATTGTCCGCATTGCCGTGCAGGTAAAAAATAAGTCCCTTGGACGGTGTAGCGGATTTAAAATACAAGCCATTCAGCACGGCACCATCATTCGTGCTTACAGAGTGTTCTTCAAATGGATGGTCAAATTGATAAGCATAGTCTTGACGAAGCGGAGTGGCTTGAAATACCAGCTGATGGCGAAAAAGATAAAAAAAAAGTAAAGAAAATAAGTACAAGCCAATCGCTGTTAGGATTGCAACACGCACTTTTTTACGCCTTAGAAATGAACGAAGCTCCATTACTCCCTGTTATTTACCCCTCTCTTTGCCAGTGAGCACACTCATGTTGCCATTGAATGGATTTCCTGAGCTCCGTCTGAATGTGACCACCTGACCTACATGCCAAAGCATATCGGCAATGGGGCCGTTGAGTAGGTTCCAAAAAGGATAGCCTACTTCATAATTTTCTCCTTTAAATACGAGGTCAAAATCTTCGAGTCCCTTGTCACCATTTGCCTTTAATATTTTGCTTGCTTCTTCAAAATTGAGGAGTGTCTCTTTTCTTAACTCCTTAAATGATATGTCGCTATTAATTTTAGATGACTCTGAAGGTATTTGCTTAGTGGCGTTAACCAGGTTATAGGACATCGAGTGGATGTGTTGCAAGGTCTCGTATGCAGTTCGTGCATCCTCACCTGGTTTGAAGCTGAGGTCTGATTCTCGAAGTCCATCGGTTGCCCAGTAATACCTAAAGCCCAGCCCGTCAATTAATCTGGCTGCAACCGTACCAGGGGTATACGATGTTGGATAATCAGGAATAACAGCATAGGGTAGTTCCGTCTGGCCATAAGCAAGGCTGCTGAATAGCATACTGGTCAGGAGTACAATTAATTTCATATTGTTGATTTATAGAGTGATCAAGCAGTGACAGTTACAGCTGAAATACGTTATCTCAATTAGAATAGTTTTAACTGATCTGTTTCAATTTCATCCTTTTCAGCAATTTCGCTTTCATAGAAGTTTGACAAAGATATACCTAACAGCCTGATTTTTGTGGATTCCGGATCAGTGGAGATTAATAATTCTCTAACCGTTGCAGTAATGATATCTAAATCATTGGTTCTGGATTCGAATGTTTTGCTTCGTGTTATTTGTTTAAAGTCATGGTATTTTATTTTCAAAGTGATGGTTCGTCCTTTTAAGTTATTCTTGGTTAGTCTTTCATGGACAAGGCTTGCAATTTTACTCAGCTCCACAGTCATCTCCTCTAGTGAATCCAGGTCATAGGGGAATGTATCTTCAGCCCCGACCGACTTTGCTTTTCGATGTGGTTGTACCGGCCTGTCGTCAATGCCTCTTACGATTTTGAAGAAGAATCGTCCCGCTTTTCCAAATTGACTCACCAGTTCTTCCTGCGAAAGTTTTTTCAAGTCAGCACCATGATGAAATCCCAATTTTTTCATTTTTAGGGCGGTTACCTTTCCAACGCCATAAAATTTTTCTACTGGCAGCTTTTCCATAAATCCTTCTACCTTTGACGGTCCGATGAAGGTCAGTCCGTCAGGTTTTTTTATATCCGAGGCGATTTTCGCTACGAACTTATTAACAGAAACGCCAGCAGATGCGGTAAGATTTAGTTCTTCTTTTATTTGCTTGCGAATGCGCTCTGCGATTTCAAGGGCAGAACCAATATTTTGTTTGTCTTGAGTGACATCAAGATAGGCTTCGTCCAATGACAAGGGTTCAATCAGATCTGTATACTGTGTGAAAATATTCCTTATTTTTCTCGATACTTCCTTATATACTTCGAACCTTGGCCTTATGAAGATGAGATGAGGACATAATTGAGCGGCTTGTTTAGAAGGCATGGCAGAGCGAACGCCAAACTTTCGTGCCTCATAGCTGGCTGCTGCCACCACGCCACCTCGTCCATGGGGTGAGCCACCGACAACAAGCGGTTTTCCTTTATAGTCCGGATGATCTCGCTGCTCAATGGAAGCGAAGAACGCGTCCATATCGATATGAATTATTTTTCTTGGCACTTGTCAAGTTTCCATATTGTGGGATTGATATGAAATGAAACGGCACTAATATATGAAGTAGTCATGTATTAGTCTGGCTAGAAAAAATATTCTTAGTAAATAGTGGTATATTGAAGCATGCAAGATGTAGAAGTAAAAGCAATACCACAAAATCTAATCGAACCCCACAACAAGGCCTATAATCCAGTCGACAAACTCTTTCGCATGATTATGGGCAATTTTGCCTCTATTTCTAATTCCTGGCCGGGAGACTATGGGGAGGCCAATAAGGAGAATGTGTTGCTGGCTCAGGAGAAAAAATACGAAGCCTATTTCAAGTATCTCGGTTTGAAAGAAAATGCAGGGATGAAAATATATGAGATCGGACCAGGCTGGGGTCCCTTCTCGAACTATTGCCTGGAGCGAGGAGTAGCCGTTACTTCCGTTTGTCCGGCTAAAACGCAATATGAATATTTAAGAAAATCCGGACATGATGTGCATCGTACCATCTGGCAGGAATTCACACCAACTAATGGACCCTTTGACGCTATTGTAGTAATGGGTTCTCCTGAGCATTTCGTATCACCTACTGATCATCTGAGTGGAAATCAGGATAAAGTCTATAGACAATTTTTTGACTATTGTTACGATTTACTCAAGCCAAACGGAAGGATAGGTGGACAATTCATGACCTTCAATGGGAGAGAAGTAGACTACGCAAAATTTCAGGTCGAGAAAGATGGACATGATGATGAAAGCCAAATGTATTACCATCTCGGTTTATTAACGTACCGTTATCCTGAAGCCTGGTTGCCAAGAGATTTTAATCATTTCTTTTCCTGTGCCAAAGAAGGAGATTATGAAATCATAAAAGTAGTTGATGGGAGAGAGCACTACGTCTGGACCATTTTCTGTTGGACAAACACTTTTTATAAATTATTTCCTTTGACCAAGTGGTTCAAAGTAGCCAGCCTGATCATTACCAGTTTGTTTGATAAGGACTTTGGCTATTGGGCTCAGGCATTTTGGAAACAATCCAACAGACTGTGTTTTGAGAAAGGGTGGATGGGACATGAGTTCTTTTTTGTAGAGAAGAAGTAGCCAGATCTACTCTTAGTCCTCTGCGGATCGGATTGCTGAATCAGCTATTGTCGTGCTTTGTTTTCTTGCCTTCACAAAATACATTTTTAACATGCCCCTGTTTTTGGCCTCAACCTCTCCTCGGTATTCGCACTCAAATTCATTTTTTACAAGTTGGAAGGTGTTTTCTGAAATGTTAATTCTTCCAGGTACAGAACTTGATTCCATTCTGGCTGCGATGTTTACCGTGTCTCCCCAAATATCGTAGGCAAACTTTCTTGTGCCAACCACACCAGCTACAACGGGTCCGGTGTTGATGCCAATTCTAACATCAAAAGCTGCCTGCATGTTGTTATTTTTAGTCTGTTCTACAAACTGGGTAATTTCATTCGCAGCATGTACCATTTTAATGGCATGATCTTTCGAGGGAAAAGGGAGGCCCCCTGCGCACATATACGCATCGCCTACGGTCTTGATTTTCTCTAAACCATATTTGGATATGATTTCGTCAAATTCAGAGAAGTAGTAATCCACAGTTTTTACGAGGACTTCAGGTTCAAGTTGTTCTGCATATCGGGTGAAGCCCTTAAAATCAGCAAACATCACGGTTACTGCATCAAATTTTTTGGCCTTCACCTTTCCGTTTGCTTTCAGTTCATTGGCGGTTTCTTTGGGCAAAATGTTAAGCAACAAATCATCCGATCGATTTCTTTCTTTTTCGATAATGGTCTTGGTTTTTTGAATATACAAATAACGCCTGTACAACCCGATGGCCAGGAGGCAGATCAAAAACAAGGCAATAGCGGTGGCAATTACAATGATCTGTTGATTTCTTTTTTGCTGATTGAGCAAGTTTACTTCAATCTGCTTTCGGGTTACCTCAAAATCGGTTCGAAGGTCAGCCATTTGTTGTACAGATGTGATATTATTCACGCTATCCCTGTAAGTAATATGGTTTCTGTAATTTCTAAGTGCTTCAGCCGGTTTTCCTGCAACTTCATAAATTTTAGACAGGGAGAAGTAGGCATCGCTTACCTCTTTCTTCATCCCATGTTTCTGTGCAAGTTCCAGGCTCTTTTGTGCATAGTTCAGTGCTGTTTCCTCGTCCCCTTTTTCAAGATAAATGTCAGAAATGTAAGTGAGGTACACGGCAATAGGGTAATACTCATGCAACCCTTCCAATAGCATAATGGCCTGGTTCATGTTGTATTCCGCTTTGAGGTCGAGACCTAGTTTGGCATAGATCATCCCTAGATTGCCAAGACTATACGCCTGGCCGATTTGGGATTTGAGTTTTTTGAATATCAGTTCGGCCTCATTGGTTAAAAGCAAAGCCGTATCTAACTGATTGAAACTGATGTACTCATCACCGGCATTCAGCAGTGCTGAGGCAATACTTATTGAATCCTTTTCCTGCCGAAGCAGGTTGATCGCTGCCTGATGATATTTTACAGCATTCTGATGATTTTCCATGATGGAATAAACATCAGCAACAGCAATATAAATTTTACCTAGCTGGTTATTGTTGCGATTGCTTTCCGCTATTCTGGCACTCTCGAAATAGCTCTTAAGGGCCTGGCTCAGGTCACCTTTCCTTCTCAGCGCATTGCCTTTCTCAAGGTACCCCTGAAAGATATAGTTGGAGGAATCCATTTGTTGACCAGCCTTAATAAGCCGATTGCTATAAAACAATTTCTTATCTGCATCTGGATGAATAACCGCCAATTCTTTAAGAATTGCCAATTCAGCATGTAATGGATAATTGCCAGATGTGTAAACCGTTTCAAGGCTATCGCTGGTTTTTTTATTTTGGCTGAAGGCCACCTGGAAGCAAATAAAAAAAAAGCCCATTATCAAGTAGGCTTTTTTTTCAAACAAAATTTGCTTGCAGCGCTTTAACAACAAAACATTAAATATTTTGATATGATATCGTAAAAAATTAATGAACCTCTATCTTTGGATCTATGTGAAACGTGCCATTGCGCTTTGTTCCATTATTGAATACGGTAAACGAAATCTTGTACTTGTACTTTTCTCCTCCTGTGGTTCTTTGTATGGCCGTAGCCGTTACTTTTTCACGTCCTTCGCTGGTGCTGCCCTTTAAGACATTTGCATCAAAGACGTTCTTTCCACCTTCGTGATTGATGGATACAATATTTACTACATCTGTTGATGGGGCATTAGCAGATACTCCTTGCCACGTTACCGAATCGCCCAGATTTACCACGGTGGTGAACTCTTCATTGGATATATCCTGGGCCTGACCAAAATTGCAGGAGGCATTAACGTTTCGGTTGTTAATTTGAGCAGTGTCCACATAAAGTGTGATAACAACACTGTCGGGTGGGGATTTCTTCAAGCCCAATAACTTTGCAAATGCACTAAAGGGCAATGCACTTGCGGCCAGGAGTAATCCTGATTTCTTGATAAATGATCTTCTCTTTTCCATGATGAGTGCGGGTTAAGGTTGATTAAGCCAAATTTCAGGTGCCTGAATATAATAAAAATACCTTAAACATGGGCATCGGGATCAAATGATGCAAGGGAGGTTGAGTCAGTTGGGATTATCTAACCAGACCATCCCAACTGCCAACAAATGCACCTTCCTAACCATTACTTCCTCACCTCATTCAGATTTAGCTTCTGATTTAAGTTGGGAAGTTCGCCACTAAAAATTGTATTCAATTTGTTGAGATGCCCCTCCAATTCTTTAGACAACTCTTCGAATACTTTGTAGGCACCATCTGTAGGCCGGGCATCACCTGTTTCAACACTTCTGCGTAGTGAGGACAATCTATTGTTTAGCTTTATGGGAAAATTAAGCGGGTCCTGTCCGCTTTGATTTTTGGTTTGATACAAGTCATTCTCGATAACAGTAATTTTTGTTAAGAAGTCTTTTGCAGCTGTGGCTGTAGCGGCATCATTGTTACTCTTCAAGCCTTCTTCAATCTTCTTTCTGGTTTCCCTTATTTTAATGACCGCTTCGTTAGCTGCGCTTTCTTTGTCCCTGATCTTGATGGCGAGATCGTAAGTTTCCTTTAAGTCGGCTGCTGTTACCCCTTCAAGATTGGGATCCATTAAAATGGTAAACGGATGTGTGGCAGTATAGCTCCCAACACTCATTTTTACTTTATAATCTCCAGGAGGTGCCGATGGTCCTCTTTGTGGGCGACCACTCCATATAATTATTCCATCAAAGACAGTAGCTCCAGGATAACGGAGATCCCACGTGAAAGAATTTAATCCTGAGGCAGTCGTAGGCTTTGTACTTCCGCCTCGCATCCACCATGGAGCGTTGGTATCTACTTTGTTTACTTTTTGAGTACCTACGTGTGTTGATATCACTTTGTTCTGAGCGTCCAGGATTTCAATTTTGACTGAGTCAGGACTATTCTTTAAAAAGTATTGAACCTTGAGATCGAAGATGCCACGAATAGGATTGCTCGGTTTGAACAAAATGGCATTTTGTTTCGCCAATTCTGATGTCATTTGTCTTAACGGATTGATGTCATCCAAAATCCAGAAGCCCCTGCCATGTGTTCCTAGCACCACATCGCTGTCTTTAATCACGAGATCGCGAATGGGTGTGTCCGGAAGATTCAGTTGAATAGATTCCCATTGATCACCAGCATTAAATGAAACATAGGCGCCATGTTCGGTGCCGAGGAAAAGTAATCCAGGCCTTTCGGGGTCTTCCCTAACGGCTCTTGCAAAATGACCATCCTTAATCCCGTTTATTATTTTAGTCCAGGTTTTTCCAAAATCAGTAGTCCTGAAAACGTAAGGCTGCCTGTCATCCACTTGATATCGGTTGGCAGCCAGGTATAAAGTGCCAGGTTTGTGTTGTGATTCTTCTATGATGCTAACCCGGGAAAATTTTGGTAAATCTTTGGGCGTAATGTCTTTCCAATTTTTGCCACCATTTTGCGTAATATGAACTTTGCCATCATCAGAGCCGGCCCAAATGGTATTCACATCATGAAAGGAGGGCGCCAGGGCAAACACCGTGGCATATATCTCCGGCCCATTCATGTCGTTGGTAATAATTCCTCCCGTTGGTCCGAGTGTTTCAGGGTCAGCATACGTTAAGTCGGGACTTATCTTTTCCCAGGATTGACCGTCATTGGTTGTCTTCCACACGTGTTGCGAACAGGTGTACATGATATTTGGGTCTTTGGGGGCAAACATGATGGGGAATGTCCACTGCCATCTTTCAGGCAGCGCACTGGCGGGCTCCCCAGAAAAAAATCTGGGATATACCTGAATGTCTCTTATTTGTCCGGTCTTACGATTATACCGAGTCAGCAGCGCGCCCTGGCTGCCCGCATAAAATATATCCGGGTCGGTCGGACTTTGCGTAATCCATCCGCTTTCACCTCCACCCACAGCATAATACCAGCCGTGATTGGGACCGCGTGCCTGCATGTGATCCCAGCCATCGCTTGGCATAGCCAGCGTACTGTTGTCTTGTTGTGCACCGGCTACGTGATAGGGTACATCGCTGGTGGCCATCACATGGTAAAATTGTGTAGTGCAATAATCTTCTTCGGTCCAGGTCTCCCCACCATTTAAGCTTACGCACGCACCCCCATCATTGGAGGCGATCATTCTCATCGGATTGTTGGGATCGATCCACAGGTCGTGGTTGTCACCATGGGGCACTTGAATTTCTTTGTCAAAGGTGACACCGCCATCGGTAGATTTCCAAAAGTCAACATTAAGGCCATATACAATATCACGATTCAAAGGATCGGCCACGAGCCTTGAGTAGTAAAATGCTCTTTGTCTGAGTTTACGTTCGCTGTTTACCCGTGTCCACGACCAGCCTCCATTGTCAGATCGAAACACACCCCCTTCATTGGCTTCCACCACCGCCCACACCCTGTTGGGGTCGGCAGGGGATACCGCAACACCAATTTTACCTAATGGTCCCTCTGGCATTCCGGGATTTTTGGTCAGCTCTACCCAGGTGTCACCACCATTTTCACTCTTCCATAATTTACAATCAGGTCCGCCTCCCCACATTTTCCATGCTTTGCGATATACCTGCCAGGTAGAAGCATACAATACTTTTGGGTTGGTACGGTCAATAACCAGATCGGCCGCTCCGGCCTTAGGACTAACGAATAGAATTTTTTTCCAGGTGTTGCCACCATCTGTAGATCTGAAAACCCCGCGTTCTTCATTGTCGCCATAGGGATGACCCAGTGCAGCTACATAAACAACGTCTGGGTTGGTGGGATGAACACGAATTCTCGATATGGCCTGAGTGTCTTTTAGGCCCAGTGCCCGCCATGTTTTTCCACCATCGGTCGTTTTGTATACTCCTTCACCTTGTGTAATACTTCCCCTGAGCTGGGTTTCACCACCTCCAATGTATACAATGTCGGGATTGGTTTCAGCTACAGCTACAGCGCCAATGGAAGAAGAGTTGATTTGACCATCGGTGACCGGAAACCATTCATTGCCACCGTCCACCGTTTTCCAAAGTCCACCACCCGTGGCACCAAAGTAGTATTCATTGATTCGCCCCGGGCTTCCCATGGAACTGAGAGACCTTCCTCCCCGGTTGGGGCCAATGTTTCGCCATTTGAGATTATTATATAGGGCAGGGTCGTAAACCTGTGTGGCGGCAGTTTGACTAAAAGAAATGGTGTAATCCGATAAAAGGATAATTGAAATGAGAATACCAATAGCTCGAAACTTCATAGAATGACATTATTTAAGTGAGAATGACAAAGTATCGGTTTCCCGCATTAATCGCAATGATAAATTATATGGGGCTTCATGTAAGAAATATGGGTATTGAGTCTGATAAATTGAGTATTTAAGCCTGATTCCAAATGTTTAGGTGATTACTTATTACGATTGCCATGTATGATTCTTAATATAATTGAATAATATTGTAGGCTAACAGTAAACCGTCTTTCTCATGAAGAACATCAAAAAGATAATTTGCCTTGCTTTTCTAAGTATTACTTTGAGCAACGCCTTTGCTAATGATATCGTGGTGAGCAATGCTACACTTACTGGTCAGGATGTTTCGGCAGGAGTTAATAATCCTGCGAATTTTACATTTGCTGAATTTGACATCAACTGGAGCAATTCCTGGCGGGTCGGCACTGGTCCCAACAACTGGGATGCGGCATGGGTATTTGTTAAATACAGAATTGAAGGGGGGACGGGTTGCACGGCAGGCAACTGACAACGGCACAGCAGGAACTATTACACCATCATCAGACGGCAAAGGGGTGTTTATGTATCGATCCGCAAATGGGTCAGGGGCTATTAACTGGGATCAAGTGCGGCTCAGGTGGAATTATGGCGCTGATGGTTTGCTTGATGCCTGTAATGTTTCCGTTAAGGTTTTTGCCATTGAAATGGTTTACGTACCCAGTGGTAGTTTTTTTATTGGAGATAATGGAGCCGGAAACTTGGGGCAATTTGGAGCAAACGTAACTACAAGTCCATTTCAAATTACAAGTGAGGCATCTTTAACAGCTGGTGGCGGTGGAGCCGGATCAATTGGCAATAGAAATGCGGCAGGCCAAACAGTTGCTGATGACTTCAACAATGCTACTCCACAAACTGTACCGGCAGCTTACCCGAAAGGATTCAACGCCTTCTATAGCATGAAATATGAAATTACGGGTGAGCAATACGCTGAATATTTAAATGTTTTGACAGCAACTCAGCAATTGGCCCGGCACGGAGCAACAGTTGTAAACAGATACATCACCAATGCCACAACACCTCCAGCAAGAAACCCGGTAAAATGTACCGTTTTGCCATCGGGAGGAGTGGCTGGCACTTATGCGTGTGACCTCGATAATGATGGAATATTTAATGAATCTGATGATGGGCAAAACATTGCTTGTTCAAATTTAAGTGGTCAGGATGTTTTGGCTTATCAGGATTGGGCGGCCCTTCGTCCATTTACAGAATTCGAATTTGAGAAGATGGCAAGAGGTAATTTGCCTGCTGTTCCCAATGAGTATGCATGGGGCAGCACTTCGATTCATGCGTCAACCTATAATCCGCTTACAAATGGTGGTGCGGGAAACGCTCTCCCCAATTCACCAAGCACTACAGTCGGCAATGCAAATTACGGTACTACCAATACTGGCATTGGTGGGCCACTTCGAGTAGGAATATTTGCAACGGCAACTTCCTCAAGGGTAGTTGCGGGAGCTAGCTATTATGGAATTATGGAATTAACGGGTAATGTTTGGGAAATCCCTGTTGGCGTTGGTCATGTAGCCGGGAGATCTTTTACCGGAGTGCATGGTGATGGATCCCTCACAGCTGCGGGATTTGCCAACCCAGATTTCTGGCCAGGTTCCAGTGGAAACAGCAACTGGAGTGTAGCAAATACGGCTGGTAATACGGGGTCAACGCAAGTTGCCGGACTTCAGTTTAGGGGCGGTTCTTGGACTCAGGGCAATTGGCTTCAGGTTTCTGATAGAAATTATTCTTACTGGACAGGAATTAGCGGTCGTGAACAACGAATTGGCGGCCGAGGTGTAAGAACTGCACCTTAAGGTTTTAGCTAAAATCAAGGCTTTGTCCCGTTTATTAATATCTGCTTTTCTAACCTTGATATCAGCGCAATTTGTGCTGGGTCAATATGTGGGGGGCGTCAATGACGGTGCCAGTACTACTACGGCTTGTACCATTACGCTTGCAGGTGCCAATACGTTTTCGCTTAGTGCCATCAGTGGTTCAACCACATTTTGTGATTTCGCCACAGAGCAATACTCGGTGTCCATTTCAGGGGCCTCACAAAATACAACTATCGTGTGGAGTGTGCCAGCAGGGGCTTCAGTTGTTAACGGTCAGGGTACTAATTCGGTTCTTGTTGCCTTTGGTAATACCAACGGCAATGTGAGAGTAGATGTGAGTTCTCCTTGTACAACCATTTTCTCGTCACTTGCAGTTACATCGTCAGCTTGTACCTTTTTTAAGGGCGGCAACAACGATGGCTTTAGCAGAACAGAAGATTGTGCATCTAATTTAAATGGAGGTTCTGTATTTATCCCTGGTCCAATTGTTGGATCAACCACCTTCTGTGATTTTGCTACGGAATCTTATTCCATTACAGTAGCCGGAACCAATCCTGAAACGACATATACCTGGAGTGTTCCAGTTGGCGCTACAATTACCAGCGGACAGGGAACAAGTACTATTCTCGTTACATTTGGAACCACAGCAGGAAATATCAGCGTAGATGTTGCCAATGCTTGTGAAACGATTAATGTTCTACTTCCTGTTAGTTCTACCAGCTGCCTATTTTATGCTGGCGGGAATAATGATGGCTTTAGTAATACAACGGACTGTGCTTCCAATCTCAATGGTGGTTCAACTTTTATCCCAGGACCCATTGTTGGATCTGCTTCTTTCTGTGATTTTGCCACTGAAACTTATTCCATTTCGGTAGCGGGAGCAACCATAGAAACTACCTATGCATGGTCAGTGCCTGCAGGAGCAACAGTCACAAGTGGTCAGGGCACCAATTCAATACTGGTAACATTTGGAAATACGGCTGGCAATGTAAGTGTTGACGTTTCCAATCCTTGTGAAACAATTAATGTCGCACTGGCTGTAAGTCCGGCACCTTGCTTGTTTTATGCCGGAGGATCCAACGATGGATTTAGTACGACAACTGATTGTGCCTCCAACCTTAATGGTGGTTCCACTTTTATACCTGGACCAATTGTTGGATCCACTTCCTTTTGTGATTTTGCCACTGAAACTTATTCTATCTCCGTTGCGGGATCAACTTCTGAAACCACCTATGCATGGTCTGTTCCTGTAGGAGCAGTAGTTACCAGTGGCCAGGGAACAAACTCAATTCTGGTAACTTTCGGAAACACAGCTGGCAATGTGAGTGTTGATGTTTCCAATCCATGCGAGACGATTAATGTTGCTTTGGCGGTTAGTCCTGCTCCTTGCTTGTTCTATGCAGGAGGAAGCAATGATGGATTTAGTATTACATCAGATTGCGCGTCCAACCTAAGCGGAGGCTCGACATTTATTCCGGGACCCATCGTTGGATCGACCACATTCTGCGATTTTGCAAGCGAAGCCTATTCAATAACAGTGGCAGGTGCAACGTCCGAAACTACCTATGCATGGACGGCACCTCCAGGGGCTACCATTACCTCCGGTCAAGGTACGAATACAGTTCTTGTAACATTTGGCAACACACCGGGCAATGTGAGTGTTGCTGTTTCAAATCCATGTGAAACAATTAATGTCCAATTGGCGGTGGCTACAAGCAGTTGTATTTTTTATGCTGGAGGAAACAGCGATGGATTTGCAATGACACTTGCCTTCAATATTCCGCTACCTATAGAATTGATATCGTTTGAAGCTAAGGTCGTTAATGGTGCGGTTAAAATTTCGTGGACTACGGCCTCCGAACTTAACAACGACTATTTTACGGTGGAGAGATCTCGTAGCGGAGAAAGTTTTCAACCCCTGCAAACGGTGAAAGGAGCGGGGACAACTTCAGCGCAAAAGTCATATCAGGTAGAAGATAACTCACCATTAATAGGTAGGTCCTATTATAGACTATCTCAAACAGACTATGATGGCACAACTACTTACTCAAACATTGTTTTAATTGAAATTGATGAGCGGAAAAGTGGCATTATGAGTCTATATCCTAACCCTATCAAGAATGGCCAAAGCTTAACCTTGATTTATTACTCATCAAAGCAAGGCGAGGTCACACTTAAGTTATCAGATATTTCTGGTAAAGTTTATTTGTTCCAACCAAGGTCAATTGACAGAGGTGAAAACATTCTAACAATTGACTGTGAACTTCAGGCCAATGGAGTATATATTTTGAACATATTGGGCGACACCCAACTTGAAACTTATAAGCTTCTTGTTCAATAATTGAAAAGAATCAGCCTTCCCAAGAATTATTTCATTTTATGAATAATTCGTTCAATCAAAATCAAAATATTATCTTGACGAATTGGAAAGAATAATCAAATGGATATCTGGTGCACTGCTTTTCGTCATATTGGTGCTCTTTGCGCTTGTTGCACCAATTGATTTCACCCCACTAAATCAACAGCCATTTTACAATCGGATGATGGCTAAGTTGGATACTGCTCAAATAGATGAGTTCGAGCCGACACGGCCGCTTATGGTTGGTTGGAGTCAATTTTCAATTGTTCCCGAAGAACCCAGGCCGCTGGCTGGCTATAAACCCAGGGCAAATTTTACAGATGTGCATGATTCGGTTTATGCAAAGATTATGGCCTTTACCAATGGCACGGCCACCGCTTATATGGTGTCGGTTGATCTGCTCCTGTTCCCCCCTGAATTGAAAAAACTGATTTACGATAGAATGCCTCCAACGAAATCTGACTTTTTGTATTTCTCTGCATCGCATACACACACCAGCGTTGGCGGGTGGGATCCTTCTTTGCTGGGAAATGTACTCATGGGTAAATATCAAAATGAGTGGATGAAAGCAATGGCCGAAAAAATAATTATCCACATGGATAGAGCGAAGAACACGATGATGCCAGCTGTCTTATACCATTGGGAAGCAGACGGTGAGGAACATGCCATCAATCGAATTGATAAATCCGGAGACTCTCCTATCGATGGCAAGTTGCGGGGCATCAGTATTGCGCGCAGTGACGGTTCCAGGGGGCTATTGTTTACATACAGTGTACACCCGACATTGATTTCGCGAAAAGGAACGTCTATTTCCGCGGATTATCCAGGGGCAGCGTCAGGAGTCTTGCAAGAAAATTATCAGTTCACACAATTTTTAGCGGGTATGATGGGCAGTCATGGCATTCGAGGGTTTGATCTTTACGAATTCCCACTGGTTGATTCCATTGGCAGATCAGTCGCTTTTAAAATAAATGGCGCACGCCAGATCGCGCAGGATAGCATGCTTCAACTCAAAACCGCACGAATAGAAATTGAGCACGGCCCGGCTCAACTCCGGCTTACCGAGAAGTTCAAACTTCGAAACTGGGTATTTGAATCAGTAGTTGGTCCACTAAAAGGGGAAATTGATTTGCTTAAGATTGGAGACATTCTTTTTTTGGGCACGTCCTGTGACTTTTCTGGAGAGATTAATAAGACAAAGCGCCTTGAGCAAAAAGCGGCATTATTGAATACGGAATTAATAATTACGAGTTTTAATGGTGAGTATATGGGGTACATCACCAACGATAAACATTATTTAACCAGTTCTCACGAGGAGGTACGGGCTTTAAATTGGGTTGGTCCATACTACGGAGATTATTACGAGCAAATCATTCTAAAATTGATTGAGCGATCTGCAGGAGATGAATAGTTTAAACAATCTAACACTACTAAGCTATGAGCCCAAATGTTCGAGTTTTGATTGGTTTGGCATTGGCATCGTTAATGGCCATTTGCACACCGCAGGAGAAAGACGTTAGGCATAGGTCTGACTCCGATCTCGATTGGACTGCCATGGCTGATAAAATATTGGAGCGCTGCCAGTTGCAGCCTGGCGAACAGGTATTGCTGGTTGGCCAACTTGGCCGGTTTGATACCCTTGTGGTTCTGCTCAAAGATGGGATAGAAAGTGCAGGGGCTTCATACCTTGGCACAATAGATGTAAACGCCTCAGCGGGTCCCGATTTATGGAATACAGAATTCACAAAATCGGTATATGGTATGAGTGAGGAAGAACTTCCACTCTACTTAAGTGCGGTGGATTTGGGAATTATGCTGCCCGGTGCCACTCCAGCCAATCGAGTGTATGCAGGGTTACAAGATGTATTGAGAAATGGGAGTGGTCGCACAGTTCATTTTCATTGGGAGGGAGCCTACAATCTGAATGGTGCACTTGTGAAGGTAGACAGCACGATCGATGTATTTTATCAAAATGCACTATTAAGAACAGATTACGCTTCATTGGCAAGTAAGCAAGTGGAGTTTGAAAATGCCATGCGAAATAATTGGGTGCATGTAACTACACCGGCAGGTACAGACATCAAGTTTCAGATAGGGGATAGGCAAGTGACAAAACAAGATGGAAATGCTTCTCTTGAACAAATGCGGGATGCAATCAATTTGATTGATCGGGAAATTGAATTGCCATCAGGTGCCATTCGCGTGGCGCCAATAGAAGAAACAGTAGAAGGTGTGATTGCATTTCCTGATTCAGACTGGAATGGAGCAAACGTGAAAGGTCTAATGATGAAAATTGAAAAAGGGAAGGTGTTGGAAATAAATGCTGAAGAGAACCTGGACTTTGTTGAAAGCGAAATTGAACGGGCCGGTGAGGCAGGCCGGTCTTTTCGGGAATTTGCTTTGGGCTTTAGTCCACTGCTTGCCATTCCGAGTGAAAACCCATGGATACCATATTATGGTTATGGGGCCGGGGTGGTCAGGCTTTCACTTGGTGACAACACCGAGCTTGGAGGTAAGGTAACGGGAGGATATGTGCGCTGGAATTTTTTCACCGATGCTACTGTCAAAGTTGGCGATGACATTTGGGTCGAAGCTGGTAAACTAATTAAATAGTTTTTAATTCTTCTCTGCAGATGTCGTTTCTACAGGCAACTCAGGAATTCTGCTCCATTCCTCCATGGATCCGTCATAGAGTTTCATGGGGTAGCCCAATATGCGACCTGCCAGATAGACTACGCTGGCGGTTTGACCAATAAAGCAATACATCACAATCTCGTTTTCCTTGCTTGAGGATATAGGAGTGAAATAGGCCGCCAGGTCGTCTTTGCTTTTGAACTGATTGGTTTCATTGACCATTTCATTATACGGAATATTTTTGGCTCCTTTGATGTGACCGCTTCGTGGGTATCCCACATCTTCACCATCATAGTATCTTTTGAATCGTGCGTCTACAATGGATGTGGTGGGCACGTCAATTTTGCTCTTCACATAGTTTTTATCCACTATGATGGGCAGGGGCCTGGCTTTGAATTTTCCCTTTTTGACCTCCGGGCTTGTCCCCTTAGCTACCTCATAGCCCTTTGCCTTCCAGGCCTCCAACCCACCATCCAGCCACATCACCTGGTCTTTCAACCCAAGATACTCCATCATCAAAAACATTCTGGCAGTTACAGTGACGTCATTCTTATAAAAAGTAATCACTACTTTGCTTTCGTTGTTGATGCCCAGGTTGCGCAGTGCCCTTTCACCATTTTTAATGTCAATGGCGTTCATGTTGCCGTCCGGTGTATCCGGTGCCAGCCAACCATACCATAGAAATCTGGCGCCAGGCAGGTGCTCGCTTTCAAAATCCAATTTCATGCGGTTCACCTGAAGGATCACCAGGCCTGGGTCCGTTCGATGCACGTTTACCCACTCGGGGGTAACCAGAATTTCCTGGCCAAACACTGACAAGGAAGCTAGAACGAGGGCAAGTGTCTTCATTGTGGAGAGTTTTTCTTTCTCAAACGATTTGTGGGCTTCGGGGTTGACTTATTTCTATTGTAGCGTCATATTTTCCTTTCAAAGGAACCTTTATGTGATAATTGTCAGTGTTTAGCAGTAGTGAACAGGCTATTTTTGCAGTACTAAGTACATGTAAATGAAAAGGTATTATATTTTCGCTTTCGTTTTATTGGCCCTCTCAGGATGCAATGTCAGGGTGCACTCCAACTTTGATCGTGCACAGGATTTCAGCCAATATAAAACATTTTGTTGGCTCAATGGCTGCGAATTTACCTATTCCGGACCAACCTACTTAAACGACAGCCTGCTACGTGAGAAAATAAAGACCTCGATCGTTGCTGAATTAAATGAAAAGGGATTAACACAAGACGACAGTGATCCTGATTTGCTTATTGACTTTCATATCACTGTAGAAAATGAATCAAGTGTCATTTATCACCGTCAAGATGACGATAATTACAATTTTAAACCTTTCGCAGGGGAGGAGATAATCAACTACCTGAAAGGAACTATTGTTATTGATATGGTAGACAAGGTACAGGGAAAGATGGTGTGGCGATCTGAAGCAATTGGTTACATGGATACCCATCCAGACTTATCGGAGAAGAACATTCGGAAAGGCATCTCCATAGCGCTGAAGAACTTTCCGCCCAAAATATCACCTGCCAACAGATAAACAGGAATTATTGAGTTAGATTTTCTGCTTTCCATTTCATCGCGGTAAGCACGCGTGTGTGACCGCTGGGATGATCAAAGAAAATAATTTCTTCCCAGTATCCCGGATTAATCTTCCGGTATTCTGATAACTTCATGGCCACTGAAGCAAAGCCATCCGGCTCGCGGGCAGCGTTGAGTCCAAAAACATCAGCTTCCATTTCCGCGCTGCGTATGACACTATTTAAAAATGGGGTAGCCAGAAACATGTAGAATGAAAACAGGGCAACGAAAAGAGGGAAGCCTGCAACGTCTGAAATGTCTTTCACATTCCAATTTGCTCCCCAACGTTTGATGGATCTGGAAAAAGACCAATGAACAAATGCAAAACCAGCAATAAAAATAAGGCTGATATAAATCAGATCTTCTGGTCCATGATTTAAAACGTAATGACCGAGCTCGTGACCCATTACTGCTTTTACTTCTTCAGGTGTGCACCTGTTTAATAAATTGTCATTTAATGAAATCCGAATCGTACTTCCAATGCCACTTACGTTGGCACTGATCCTATTGCTTTGTTTAGATGCATCGAATTGGTAGACATTGTCTGCCGGTACGCTGTTTGCTCTTGCCATGGAGAGAATTTGATCCCGAACAGGACCCTCTTCCAATGATTTATATTCATTGAACAATGGACTTATAAAAACCGGTCCAATAAATAGAATGATAATGAGAAAAATAAAAGTAATGCCACCGCCCCATATCCACCATTTTTTCTTCACCTTTCTCATGGCCATGTAGAGCACTACCATCAGGATGCTTCCAAAGATCATCGAGAGGATCAGCCCAATCATTTCTTCTTTCATCCACCCGCCAAAAGTCAGATTGGAAAGATCATATTGATGTTCTCGATAGTAATTCTCATAATAATTAAGCGGAAAAGATAAGACATAGGCAACTCCAAAATAGAGGAGGAGGTAAAGGGCATTCTTTCCGTTTACATTACTTACTTTGGATGCAATGCCGTGAATCTTTTCGGATAACCCTTTGGATAAGAAAAGCCATGCAACCACCAACCCGTACACCAGCCCCCAAAGTGATAGCCAATACCCACCTTCAAAATAGGAATCTGATTTTTCTTTTTGCTCCGGTGTCATCGTATCCAAGTAGGCCTGGGTAGCTTTGATCGGATCAAAAGGTTCGGTTACCACCGTTGATTCGACAATTATGGAGTCAGATTGAAGATTGGCTGCCTGACTACTTACTGAGATGAACAAGCATACTGCGATTCCTACGAGCAGGAAAATTGATTTCCACATATAGAGAGGATTAAAATTTAGGCCACGGTATCATGAAAGGGTTGATCAATGGAGGGACTTGGAACAGTAAACCATTTGACACCTTCCTCAGTCATATAGGCACAGTCTTCCAGTCGCACCCCAAACTCTCCATAGATAGATATCGTAGGTTCGATGCTGAAACACATACCTGGCTTAAGCGGGTCTTTGTTGCCCAACACCATGTTGCCCCATTCATGGCCATCCATTCCTATTCCATGCCCTGTGCGATGCGGGCAACCTGGTACCTTGTATCCAGGTCCAAAGCCGGCATCGGTGAGTACCTTGCGCGCTGCGATGTCTACATTCTCACATGGATCACCCAACTTGGCTGCTTCAAATCCTGCGGCCTGTGATTTTTTTTGCAAATCCCATATCTCTCGTTGGCGAGCTGTGGGTTCGGCACCAAAAACAATGGTGCGACTGATGTCACTGGAATAACCGCCAACCTTGCAACCACCATCCATGAGCACGATATCTCCCTTTTTTAAATATTGTTGTTTAATACTTCCGTGAGGATAAGCGGTGGGCTCTCCGAAGTTCACACCCAGGCCTCCTCTAACGCCCAACCGTTTGTGCGCCTCAGCCGTGATGGCAGTAAATTCGCCTGGCGTCATCCCCTCTTCCAATAATGGAACGCTGGCCTTGTAAGCCTCAATGGTGATGTCATTGGCCCGCTGCATGAGCGCCAGTTCTGCAGGCGATTTAAACATCCGGCAGGGAATGGTTACGGGATCTCCGCTGACATAATTAAGATGAGAAGCTTCCTTTCTGATTCCATCAAATAAAAAGAATCGCACGCGTTCCTCCATGGCGATTGTGCCACTATTAATTCCAAAATCTTTCAGCGCCATAGCCACTTGTCTGTAAGGACTTTCATGTTCTTCCCATACGCGAATGTCGTTACCTATGGTCATCAATTCTTTCACGCGCTCGGCTTCGAAGGCAGGGCTGATGTATTTTACTTCTCCCTTGGCGGGAATGATGGCGGCCATCATTCTTTCGCTGGTACCCCAACTGATTCCCGTGAAGTATTCCATACTGGTGCCACCGTCTAAATACAGTGCATGGATTTTGTTCTCTGTCATGAGTCGCTGTGCTTTCTCAATCCTTTGCTCACGTTCCGTTTTGGAAATCGGGACAATGTCCTTGGTCATGGATTGTAATTTGGACAAAGGGCTATTGTCTGATGCAGGGGTGGATGTGGGTGTAGCACATCCGGTGAACAATGCCGCGCCAGCGGCTGATCCGGCAGATAGCTTTATAAAATCTCTTCTTTTGAGTTTCATGGAATTGTGTTTTGTGGATTGTTGGCTTAAGATTGTTTAAGGTGGTCAGAATATCTAATGGTTCTATGCGAACGGCTTAAGTAGGATCAATTACAGCCATTTCTTTCTTTTAAAGAATATGATCATGCCTGCCAAAATGGTGAGCATGACACCCCAAATAAAGAAATACCCATATCGCCATTTGAGTTCCGGCATGTTTTCAAAATTCATCCCATAGATGCCGGCAATGAAAGTGAGGGGTATAAAAATGGTGGCCACGGTGGTGAGTACTTTCATGGTCTCGTTCATCTTCTGACTGAGCGATGAAAAATAAATGTTGGCTAAACTCTCCAAGGCAGCATAAGTGGCGTTAGCTTCTTCGATGGCGTTGGTGCAACTGTTTTTGAGGTCCCTGAAATATTTCCTGTTTTTTTTGTCGATAAAATGAGTTCTGTCTTTCATGATATTAGTCAATGCTTCCTTGAGTGGAGAAAGGGATTTTTTGATTTTATCCACATCTTTTTTATTTTTTTCAATCAACAAAAGCGTGGATTGCTTTGGGTTGGTGATGGTTTCCCTTTCAATGAGGGCTACTTCGTGATTGATATGGTCCATGGTTTCAAAGTAATTGTCCAGGATGGCATCCAGTAACTGAAATAAAAGAAAATCGCACGCTCTCTTTCTCACCAGGCCAAGACCTTCCCTTAATTTTACCCTGATGTGATCAAAGTGGTCACCAACCTCTTCCTGGAAAGAAGCCACAAAATTCTTTCCCAGTACAAATGAAAGTTGTTCGATTTTCAATTGCTGATCTTCTCCCTTCTGCACTGACTTTACGGAAAAGAAAATATAGTCATCGTAGTCGTCTACTTTGGGCCTTTGAGTGGTATCGATTAAATGACGGATGGTAAGTCGCTCCAGTTCAAGCTTCCTTCCTATTTGATCAATCAGATCTACATCATGAATGCCATGAATATTGAGCCAGTATCGATTAGAGCTATCTGATAAATCAACAGCGTGATAGTCCGTCATTTTTTCAGATTCAATAACATCAATTTCACTGTATTTGAAGAGCTGAAGCTGAACTTCATCCATCTTTTTTTGACCGATGAAGGTGAGTTCGCTTTTTCCTTTGGCTTCACTTCTAAGCTGCGAATAAAAATTGAAGTTAATGCCGGTAATGCTTCCTGTAATACTGGTAAGAGATTTCAGGCTATTAATAAGAACTTCATCTGGATGGGTAATGGCATGGAGAAGATTACTGGGCTTAAACGGCTCGAGTAAAGTTTTAGGTGTAAACGCTTTTTTTTGTTCTTCTTTTTCCTTCATAATTAGTGATTTGCTTATCAGAGAAGCAACTTCTGAATGAATGACGCTTCAGTAAAAATAGCATAATTAAAATCTAATATTTAATGAATTGAGATCATTGCTAATTGGGCCTCTTGCAAGTGTGTTAATTTCTCTTTGGGTTCACCGGATCGACAAATGGTTTTATATATTTGTTTCAAATAGTTATAATCATGAAAAAGCATTTTATTTTAGCTAATCTGATATTGTTGTCGGCTTATTGTTTTGCGCAAATCAAAACACCCCCTGCCAGTCCTACGTTTGAACTCAAAGGTACCGTTGGCTTTTCTGAAGTTAAAGTTGTTTACTCCAGGCCAAGTGCTAATGGTAGGGTTGTGGCAGGTAACCTGATTCCTTACAATGAGGTGTGGCGTACTGGGGCCAACGCATCAACGAAAATTAGTTTCAGCGAAGAAGTCAGGTTGGATGGACACGCAGTGCCGGCCGGGGAGTATGCTTTGTATACCATCTTCACAGAAGATGTGGCTACTATTATCCTGAGCAAGAATCTATCGTGGTGGGGCACCATCGGATACGACCCCGCACAAGACTTCCTTCGATTTGAGGTTCCGGTGAAGCACCCAAGTAGTCATTATGAAACGTTTACCATCAGTTTTTCGGATTTCACGCGCAACGCTGCCAATCTGAACTTAAAATGGGAGCACACCAAGGCCATGTTTAAAATTGAATCCGATGTGGATGACCGGGTGATGGCCGATATCAAAAAACAACTTATTGACGCGAGTCCGGCAAGTACAAGAGCCTACTACGATGGAGCGGCCTACTACTACGATACCCAACGAGATTCGAAGCTGGCGCTTGACTGGATTACCAAAGCCATTGCGGGCAGCGAGAAGGAACTGTACTGGATGTGGCACCTCAAGGCAAAACTGGAAGCAAGGTTAAAAATGAAGACTGAGGCGACAGCCAGCGCCAAAAAATCGGCTGACCTGGCCAGGGTGGCCGGAAACATGGATTACGTGAAGCTAAATGCAGAGTTGATAGATTCTTTCAGATAGTCCAATGCTGAAACACAGGGATTGGGTCATTATGTTTGGTGCTGTGGTTTGCCTCTTGGAGTTTATGACCATTGGGAATCAGCCCGCAGCCAGATACCAGATCGCTGTGGGCATGATGCACATTGCCGGCTCAATCGTGTTGCTCACTACCTTTATTCTATATGTGTCCATGTGGCGAATGGGATGGATTTTATTGTTGCGGGTTATCTTTGCCGTCTTTATCGTATTCATGATGATTTCCAGTTTTAGGTTTGGAATAACCTTATTAGCAAATTCCTGACTATTAAAGTCAATCATATGAAAAAGAACATCGTAATTGTAATACTGGCCATTGGATTGGTTATGGCGATCGCATTTGGCATTTATAAGGATACAGAAGCACACCGGCAAGAAGCACTTGCAGTGGCTAATGCGGCAGAGGCGATGAGGCATAGAGAAAATGCTGATATGGCCAGGAAAGAAGCAGAAGAACAAAGAAAGTTGGCCCTAGTGAATGCAATGGAAGCAGAAAGACAACGACAACAGGCAGTCGAGGCATTGGAGAATTGCAGGAAGAAGAGGTGATCCCTCACCCTAGGCTTTGGGAATGATCACTTTAAAAAACCTATTTCATGAAAAATAAAATCATCAATGGATTGCTGATACTAGTTTCCATCGCCATCTTTTTTTATGGACTTACGCAACAGATTATTGCTGAAAGTGCTGCAGATAAAGCTGCTGAACTGGCGAATCAGTTGGCGAAATGTGAGCAAGTCGCAAATGAAAATGAGGCTAAACTTAGAATGGCTTTGATGCAAGCCGAGGAACTTTCAGCCGACTTACAGAAGGCAATCGCATTTGCTTTAGAAAAGAAATGATTTTCTCTTTGTATAGCAAAAAAAAGAATTACAGACCTAGGCATATAACGCCACCTTCTGCTCCGCTACCTTATCGCTCGAAATGTACTCATCGTAAGTCATCAGCTTATCAATGTTTCCATTTGGCGTAAGTTCGATGATGCGGTTGGCAATGGTTTGTGTAAACGTATGGTCATGCGAGGTGAACAACACGGTACCAGGAAATTCTTGTAGCGCATTGTTGAATGCCTGAATGGATTCCAGATCCAGGTGGTTGGTGGGTTCATCCAGAATCAACAGGTTAGCACCCTGCAACATCACGCGTGAAATCATACAACGAACTTTTTCTCCTCCTGAAAGCACGCTACATTTCTTGAATACCTCTTCTCCCGAGAAGAGCATTTTGCCAAGGAATCCTCTGATGTAAACTTCGTCTTTATCTTCTTCTGAAAACTGACGTAACCAGTCAATTAAATTGTCATCCGATTGGAAATACTTTTCGTTGTCGTTGGGCAGGTATGCTTTGGTAATCGTTTGTCCAAACTTGAATTCTCCTTTCAATGCTTTCGCTTCCCCCGCCAAAATCTTGAACAGCATGGTGATGGCCAAACTGTCTTTGCTCAGGAATGCAATCTTGTCTCCTTTGTTTACATAGAAATCAAGTTTTTCAAACAGGGTACGATCTTCGGCTTTGGCGGTTAAGCCTTCCACGTGTAAAATTTGATCACCTGCCGTTCGCTTTTGTTGAAATATGATAGCCGGATACCTTCTGTTGGAAGGTTGAATGTCATCTATGTTAATTTTCTCCAAAAGTTTTCTTCTGCTGGTTGCCTGGCGGGATTTAGATGCATTGGCACTAAAGCGCGCAATAAATTCCTGCAGCTCTTTCTTCCGGTCTTCCGCTTTCTTATTCGCACTTGATCTTTGCGATAGTGCCAGTTGGCTGGACTCGTACCAGAATGAATAGTTACCAGTGTAAAGCTTGATGGCTTTGAAATCAATGTCTACAACATGTGTACACACCGTATCCAAAAAGTGACGGTCGTGAGACACCACGATTACAGTATTTTTAAATTCTAATAGGAAGTCTTCCAGCCATGTGATGGTGTGAATGTCCAAATCGTTGGTAGGCTCATCGAGAATGAGGATGTCTGGATTGCCAAAAATAGCCTGCGCCAAAAGCACGCGCACTTTTTGATTGCCACTTAGATCCTTCATCAAGTATTCGTGGACGCTTTCTTCAATGTCCAGTCCGCTCAACAAAGCCGCAGCATCAGACTGCGCATTCCATCCATCCATTTCTGCAAACACACCTTCCAGTTCAGAAGCACGCACACCGTCTTCTTCTGAAAAGTCAGCCTTTTCATAAATGGCATCCTTCTCTTTCATGATGCTCCATAATTTGGAATGGCCCATGATCACGGTATTTAAGACAGTGACCTCATCAAATTCGAAGTGATTTTGACGCAAAACCGCCATGCGCTTGCCCGGATCAATGGTAACTGACCCGGAATTGGGATCTACGTCTCCTGCCAGAATTTTCAGAAAGGTGGATTTGCCAGCTCCGTTGGCTCCAATGACGCCATAGCAGTTGCCGGCCACAAATTTGATATTGACGGAGTCAAAAAGAACCCTTTTGCCGTACTGAAGAGAAAGATTGCTGGTTGAAATCATAAGCTTCTGAAAATCAAGGCGCAAAGGTAAGAATATTCAGCCTCATCAACATCCTCGTCTTCAGAAATAGCTATTGATCCCAGCTATCTCCATAAAAAATTATTATTTATGGCATATATCCATATTTTAGAAAATCAAACCGATCCACAATAAATGGAGGCGATTGAGATACTCATAGACATTAGAAAAATTGTCAGATCGATTAATCTGGAATCCAAGCGGGTTCAAAAGGACTTTGGCATCAGTATACCCCAGTTGCTGTGCCTGGGGCACATTGATCGCACTGAGAATAAGAATGTTACACATCGTGAATTAATGGCGCTGCTCAGTCTTAATTCAAGTACGGTGACCGGAATTGTAAATCGACTTGAAAAAAAAGGACTGGTTAAAAGATTACCCAAAACCGGAGATAAACGTGTGACATACATTGGAATTACCCCCATTGGAAGTGAGGTCGTAAGCCAATCTCCAGACATTTTGCATGATCAATTGGCCAGCAAGATTAAGGCCCTTCCGCCACCCACTCAGCGAAAGATAAAGAAGGCACTTACCATCATCGTAGAGGCGATGGAAATTGAGGAAATGGAGGCTGCTCCACTAATTGCGCTCAATGTGCCTATCGAGACCGCATAACTGCGCCATATATCCGGATTAATCGTTAAAAACCTTGAAATTGGCCTAAAAAAGGCCTATGTTTGCACTGCGTTCTATAGAACATAATATCTAACATAATGAATCTGTAGAATATCGAGCATACCGAATAGAACGATTTTTTTAAGGAACACTTAATCAAAAATGAATTATTCAACTGACGAAATTTCGCTTATCAAAGAGGCGAACAAAGTATCCGATTTGCCCAATAAAATCAGTCATGCAGAACCCCTGGAGGCCATTGCGGAAATGGACATACCCAATCCGCGAAAAGAAATGGTGACTGCCCGGGACATTAATCACCGCACCTTTAAAAAAGGGCCCTTTTGGCATAAGATTCCTGCCTTCAGCGAGGTGAGCGAAGAAGAGTTTCTGGACACGAAGTGGCAAAATAAAAATACGATTCACAAAATTGCCAAGCTGGAAGAGTTTTTGACAGATCTCACTTCCAAGGAGTTTGTCAAGGATGCTGTAAAGGGAATGGACGAAGCACCCATGAACCTTAGGCTGTCTCCTTACATTTTGAGTTTGATTAATTGGGACGATCCATATAATGATCCGCTTCGCATTCAATTTATCCCACTAGGCGCCTCCCGCGAGCCGGACCATCCCAGGCTCACCCTGGATTCACTAAGTGAGCAAGGTGATTCACCCGTGAGCGGTCTGGTGCATCGCTATTTTGATAAGGCGTTGTTTCTGCCGCTTGACGTGTGCCCGGTATATTGCCGGTTCTGTACCAGGAGTTACGCGATTGGCAGCGATACTGACTTGGTGAACAAAGTTAATTTCAAGCCGATACCGGACAATTGGAATAAAGCGTTTGCCTACATTGCCTCCCGACCTGAATTGGAAGATATCGTTATCTCTGGTGGTGATGCCTACATGCTCGTTCCCCTTCGACTGCGTCAAATAGGAGAGACGTTACTCAACATCCCGCATATCAGACGAATTCGTTTTGCCACCAAAGGCCCGGCTGTGATGCCGATGAAGATATTAACAGATACCGAGTGGACTGATACCCTGGTCGAGATGGTTGACATGGGTCGAAGTATGGGTAAGGAAGTTGTATTGCATACCCATTTTAATAGTGCCAATGAAATAACACAGATTACCAAAGACGCCATGGACTTGTTGTTCAAGCGTGGGGTAACCGTTCGCAACCAAAGTGTGTTGATTCGGGGAGTCAATGATTCTACAGAGGAAATGATTCACTTGGTGCGTAAGCTTTCATATATGAATGTGCAGCCTTACTATGTATATCAACACGACATGGTGAAAGGCACGGAAGAGATGCGTACGAGTGTGGCTCTAACGCAAGAGATTGAAAGAGCGGTGCGTGGAGTGACCGCTGGATTTAATACGCCATTGTTTGTAACGGATGCTCCTGGCGGAGGGGGTAAAAGAGATGTACATAGTTACGACTATTACGATCGCGTAACGGGCATAAGTGTTTACAGAAGTCCAAGTGTTGATGACACTAAAGTTTATTTGTACTTCGATCCCATTAGCACCTTACCCAAAGAAGGGCAGGAAATGTGGGCAGACGAATCAGTCCATGACGATTTAATTCAGAATGCAATAAAAGCTTCCGGTTATGGCGACCTGGAGATGGCCCATTAAATATTGAAGGTTGCACCTTATTGACTATGTCATCTTCGCCCTGTACTTTCTGGGAGTACTTGGCGTTGGTATTTATTTTTTTGTTAAGAACGAAAGTCATGAAGACTACTTTATAGGAGGTAGATCCATTTCTTCATTTCACATTGGGCTTTCCATTGTGGCAACTGACGTAGGTGGGGGTTTTTCGATTGGCTTGGGTGGACTCGGATTCGTAATGGGGATTTCAGGAAGTTGGCTATTGTTTACCGGATTGATTGGCGCTTGGCTGGCAGCTGTTTTTACAGTACCTAAATTGAAAAAATTAGATATGGAATCGGGCTATATGACTTATCCGGATTTTTTGAAGGCTAAGTATGGCGAGCGAGTTGCTGTATTCGCTGCGTTGATTTCAGGTATTGGATACCTTGGATTTACCGGAGGGCAAATCCTGGCCGGAGCCAAGTTGGCCGCTGGCAGTGTGTTTTTAGACATGACCGCATTTGATCCCATGTCATTTTCGCTATTTATCATCGCAGTGGTGATTCTGCTTTATACGGTCTTGGGTGGAATCAAAGCAGTGATCTATACCGATACAATTCAGTGGATCGTTTTGCTTGGAGGTCTTATGTTTTTAGGGTTTCCATTTGCCCTTTATGAATTGGGAGGATGGGAGGCAGTCAGGTCACAATTGCCAGCATCACACTTTAGTCTTACTAATATTTCATTTGTCACGTTGGTGAATTGGGCATTTACCATTATACCCATTTGGTTCATTGCCATGACTTTGTACCAGCGTGTGTATGCGAGTCCCAATGTCAAAGAGGCGAAGCGGGCTTTTTTTATTGCAGGTTTTTTCGAATATCCGCTGATGGCATTTGTGGGTGTGGGATTGGGGATGTTGGCGCGTATTGCATTTCCTGAAGCTGATTCAGAGATGGCGTTGCCGTTAATGCTGAATTCGGTTTTGCCGATTGGTGTTACAGGTTTCTTAATGGCCTCCTATTTCTCCGCGGTCATGTCCACGGCTGATAGTTGCCTCATTGCTTCGTCAGGAAATTTTACTGGAGATATTCTATTGCTCTTTTTCAGAAAAAAATTTACCAGCAAAACGGTGATCAGGATATCGCAGGTGGTTACGCTGGTGGTGGGGGTGCTGGCTTTCTTATTGGCAAGTACCTTTCAAAATGTGTTGGATATCGTATTGCAGGCGTATGGCTTTATGGTCTCCGGGCTGTTGGTACCAACATTAGTAGCGTACTTTTCCAGAAAAACGGATGCCCTGGCAGCTGGTGTCAGCATGATAGGGGGTGGTGGGTTTACCCTCACTTGCATATTGGCCAAAATCGAACTCTCTTTCGGCCTTGATCCAACCGTTTACGGTTTGGCTTTATCGGCCATTCTTTATTTCACAGTTTATTATTTCAAAAAATATGTTTGACAAAGTAGAAAAACTAGAGCATTCGGTGATTCAACATGGACCCAATAACGATCGGGTTTATTTGATGAAGTTGGCGGAAAAAGATTCACCTGAAATTATTGACAAGCTTCATGATTTATCTTTGGTCAAACGGTACACCAAAATTTTCGCGAAGGTGCCTGAAAAAATGGTGGATGATTTTTTGGATAATGATTTTAAGAAGGAAGCCACCATTCCCCAATTTTATAAAGGGAAAGAATCGGCTCATTTTGTGTCCAGGTTTATGGGGGCGGCAAGATCTTTTCTTTCGTTGAATAAGAAGCAAAAGATCAAAAAGAATATTGAGGTGGCCTTGTTGAAAAAGGATGAGCATAATTTACAGAAGCCGGAAGCTGATTTTCGGCCTCTTGAACACAAGGATGCAGAACAGTTGGTTTCACTTTATGAAAAGACTTTTAAAGTTTACCCCTTTCCCATTTTTGATGAGCAGTACATCAAAGATACCATGGACAAGAATATTGACTATTTCGGTGCCTTTGTGCATGACAAGCTCGTAGCAGCTTCTTCAGCCGAAAAAGATGTGGAGAACAAAAATGCTGAGATGACAGACTTTGCCACCTTGCCCACTCATCGCGGTAAAAACTTGTCCTATTTTTTACTCAAAGAGATGGAACGCGAGATGGCAGATCAGGATTTTAAAACCCTATTTACCATTGCCCGTTCAACTTCCATCGGTATGAACGCAACCTTTGCCAGGCAAGATTACGAATTTGCTGGTACGCTGGTCAACAATACCTACATAGGAGAGGATATTGAGAGCATGAATGTTTGGTACAAGCATTTGTGAGAAATTGTTGATCGCGTAAATTATGCCTTAAGCGCCTGTCTTTTAATAAGTTAATTAATTCAATTTATCACATCATGGTGGGATAGTGTCATTTTACTGATACTGGAATCTGACTATGTAAAACTATTTTACATACATTTACGTAATTAATAAAAATTATGAAGGGAACTAACCTGGGTGAATTTGAGGAACTCGTTCTGCTCACCATTGCGACATTGGTGAGTGAAGCATATAGCGTGTCAGTTTGTGATGAGTTGGAAAAACATACAGGCCGCAAAGTAAAATTGGGTGTTGTTCATTCAGTTTTGAATAGACTTGAGGAAAAGGGATTAGTTAAGAGTAAACTCGGGGAGGCTACAAGCATGAGAGGAGGAAAGCGTAAAAGATATTATTCCGTTACCAACGCGGGAAAAGTGGCAGTGGTGAAAGCCAAAGAAGTTCGTGATCAATTATGGAGTCTTATACCAGAGCTGAGATTTAAAAACATTTAATGACCACTCCAAACATTCAGCCACCCAAATGGGCAACAAAATTCCTGGTCTGTTATTGCAAGCCAGAATTGCTCGAAGATTTACAAGGTGATTTGAATGAATTTTTTTATCGGAATATAAAGGAGAAGGGGGTAACAAGAGCCAGGGTCATTTACATCATTGATGTAATCAAGTTTTTAAGACTTTACATTATTCGTAAGCCACGTTTTGTCAATATTTTAATTCAATGGATTATGTTAGGCAGCTATTTTAAAGCTTCAGGCCGCAGCATTTTGCGAAATAAATTATTCTCATCCATCAATATTATAGGATTAGCCATCAGTATGTCAGTAGGACTAGTCCTGATTGCATTTGTCGTTGAACTCAAATCTTTTGATAAATTCCATCATAACTATGATAGAATATATCGAGTAAAAAATACGTATGAATCTATATCCAATGAGGGTATTAACGAATATGCTTCTACCTCAGTTTTGGCTGGCAAAAAAATAAGTGAATCCGTTTCGGGAATAGAGAAAGTAGCCATTTTACGCAGTAATTTTAATGCAGACCTACACGTAGATGACAAAACAATACCTCTAGAAGGCTTTTGGGCATCCGATGAATTCTTAAATATATTTTCTTTTGAACTGCTGAGTGGAAATCCCGAAACAGCACTGCGTGAATTGAAATCTGTGGTACTTACTTCAAGTTCAGCTAAAAAACTTTACGGCAGGGAAGATGTAGTAGGCAAACAGGTTTTGGTTGATACGGCAAACTATACCATTACCGCAGTGATCAAAGATCCTCCCTTAAATTCCCACATCCGGTTCGATATGCTGGGCTCTTTCATCACCATTGATAGTAAGAAACAGACTGCCCAAGATAAAGATTGGATGGAGTGGGATAACATGTGGCAAAACTATGTTTACATGCTATTGCCGGAGAACTACAACCTTCAAGCCATTTCTCAGAGCTTTGCACAAATAAGTGAGGAGCAGAACAAGACGCTGGAAAACGAAACCATCAACATCTATCCGCAGCCACTGAGTGAAGTGGTAATCAGTTCAGATTTATCCAATAATATTGGTCCCAATATTCAGAAGTCAATGATATACATCCTGGCGGGCTTGGCTTTGATTGTTATTATTTCAGCTTGTTTTAATTACACCAATTTATCGATTGCCCGGGCGCTTCGCAGGGCGCGGGAAGTAGGAATTAGAAAAGTAGTTGGTGCTACGAAGGGTCAGGTTTTTAGTCAGTTCGTTATTGAGGCGATCATCATTTCATTACTTTCTTTGTTGCTGTCTTTTTTTATTTTCCTTTTGATCAGGCCTGCATTTGTTTCCCTGGATAATAGTATACAAGAAATGGTGACCCTCCGGCCTGCACCGATTATCTATTTACTTTTTGTAGTTATGGCTATTGGAGTGGGAATATTGGCTGGATTCTTTCCGGCACTTTTCTTTTCTAAAATCAATACCATAAAAGTCCTTAAAAACCTTTCATCAATCCAGCTATTTAAACACATCAACTTCCGAAAGTTGCTTATTGTATTTCAGTATACTTTGTCTATTGGGTTTATTGTAGCCGTTAGCATTGGCTATCGTCAATATCAATATGCAATTACATTTGATCTTGGCTTAACAACTGACAACATTCTTAACGTTGATATGCAGGGAAATAAGCCGGAACTGGTAGCTAGGGAGTTGGCAGAACTTCCGGAAGTGAAAGGTATCTCCAAATCACTATATGTGACAGCTGTTGGAATATCCTGGTCAGGTTATTTTAGAGCAGATGACCCACAGGACTCAACCAATTTTTACTACAATTATGTAGATGAAAATTATATCGCCTTGCATGATATTAAGTTGTTGGCAGGAAAAAATTTCGAAGCAAAAAGTTCAGACGACCCAAATGATGCCGGTATTATTATTAATCAACAGCTACTTCAGTGGATGAATCTCAAGAATCCATATGATGCAGTTGGAAAAGAAGTATTTATGAATGGCAAGAAGGCTACTGTTATTGGCGTGATGCAAGATTTTCATCATAATACATTGAATAACCCGATAAGTAATTTTGCATTCAGGTATTTTGATAAGCCGCCAACTCATTGGGGAAGTGTACTCAATTTGAAAGTGCAATCAACGGATGTAATTAGCCTGATGAGTAAAATAGAAGATGCATGGAAAATGGTAGATCCTATTCATCCGCTAAAGGCAACTTTCTACGATGAAAAAATTAAGAGAGCCTATGAGGAAATGACAGGAATGATTAAGATCATCGGATTCCTTGCATTCCTTTCTATTTCAATCGCTTCAATGGGGTTACTTGGAATGGTAGTATTCACCACAGAGACACGAATAAGAGAAATAAGCGTGCGTAAGGTATTTGGCGCCTCGGAAGGGAATTTAATTATGCTGATGAGTAAGGGATTTATTCTGTTATTGGCAATCTCCTCCCTGATAGCGATTCCCGCAGTTTACCTTTTATTCGACCAAATGATTTTTGCGCGCATCGCTTATCGTGCCCCGCTCGGTTTTGTTGATTTGTTTTCGGGAGCGTTCATTGTGTTGAGTATTGCCTTAATTGCCATAAGTTCACAGACACTGAAAGTAGCTCGAGTCAATCCTTCAACAATACTTCGCAGTGAGTAATAACATAAGTAAGTTGATTGCAATCTATTTCTCAATAATGGCAGCCACACCCATTCCGCCTGCAGTGCAAACAGAAATTAAACCTCTTCCAGATCTCTTTTCGTGTAATAGTTTGGCCATGGTGCCAACCACACGGGCTCCCGTAGCTCCGAAAGGATGACCTAGGGCCACACTTCCCCCTTTCACATTCATTTTGGATCTGTTGATAGAACCGAGTGCCCTATCTAATCCTAACTCTCTCCTGCAATAGTCCTCGCTTTCCCAGGCTTTGAGCGTGCAAAGCACTTGTCCGGCAAAGGCTTCATGAATTTCGTAGAAGTCAAAATCCTGAAGCGTTAATTTGTTTCGCTTCAATAACCTGGCAACAGCCAGGGTAGGAGCCATAAGCAAACCCGCACCATGAACAAAATCAATAGCGGCTGCTTCGCAATCTGAAAAATAGGCCAACACCTCATGGTTATTATCTTTCGCGTATTTTTCCGTACCCAGAAAAACCATGCCCGCACCGTCAGTAAGCAATGTGCTGTTGCCTGCAGTCAACGTTCCGGCTGCGGATCGATCAAACACAGGCTTTAGTTTGGCAAGCTTTTCCATATCCGTATCATCCCTTACAATGGTGTCCCTGGTCGCTCCTTTGTAAGGAACAAGCAGGTCGTTGTAAAATCCTTCCTGATATGCTTTTGATGCATTTTGATGACTGATCAAAGACAATTCATCCTGTGCTTCTCGTGTGATCTTCCATTCCTTTACCATTTTCTCTGTGTGTTGCCCCATCGACATGCCCGTACGCGGTTCTACCACGGCTGGGTAAGCTGGCTTCAGATCACCTAAGTTTATTTTTAAAAATCTTCCCAGTTTCTGTCCGAAGCTTTTGGCGCTGTTGAAGTCGATAAGTTTCCACGAGAGTTTTCGTTGCACCATCACAGGCAGATCACTATTCGTGTCGCTGCCACCTCCAATACCTGAATCAATTTGACCAGCCGCAATCTTTAACGCAATCAGGTTAATGGTTTCCAAGCTGGTACCACAGGCACGCTGCACATTAAAGGCAGGCGTATTAGGATGTAGTGCTGTTCCCAACACAACTTCTCTGGAAAAATTCCATTCAATGGAGCTTTGCATAACAGCTCCAAAGGACACATCTCCCAATAATTTTCCAGCCAGGTCGTATTTTTCTACCATTCCCTGTAGGGTTGCGGTGAGCATTTCCTGATTGCTGGTACGCTTATACTGTTGGAAGGACTTGACGAATGGGATTCGAAGGCTGCCCAGAATGGCTACCCGATTGTTTTGATTACGCATGATCAGTTGAGATTAGAAAATGAATATAGATTAATTCCTGGTCTTGAGACATACTCTTCGACTATTTCGTTCCGGTATTTTCAATTAATTTCAAATCAAATAAATTACATCATGTCCCAGACAATTAGACCAATAACCATCCCAATTTCTGAACGTACAGGTGATGTTTCAGCCTTGGCATTGGTGCCTGATAAGGCGAAAGCCCTTCTTGTATTGGCACATGGTGCTGGTGCAGGCATGACGCATGCTTTCATGGAGCAGGTGGCGGAAGCGCTGGCAGGCCATGGAATTGCTACTTTGCGTTATAATTTTCCTTATATGGAAAAGGGAAGTAGGAGACCCGATCCTCCTGCCGTTGCTGAAAAAACCGTAGCTATGGTTTTGGAAAGGGCTTACGAATTGTATCCTAAGCTTACCTTGTTTGCCGGAGGAAAATCTTTTGGCGGGAGGATGACCTCCCAACGGGTGGCGAAAGAGTGCCCCGACTTTTTAACAGGCATTATTTTCTTTGGCTTTCCATTGCATGCCATAGGCAACCCCGGAATTGAAAGGGCCGCACATCTCAAAGAAGTGGAAGTTCCGATGCTGTTTTTACAGGGCACCAAAGATAAACTCGCTGACATTACTTTGATCAAGAAAGTAGTAAAAGGACTCAAGACTTCAACCATTCAGCAATTCGAAGGTGCAGATCATTCTTTTAAAGTTTCAAAACAAAATATAATACCCGACCTGGCATCTGCTGCCGCTGGCTGGATGTTGAGCAAGTAAAATTCTTTGTAACTCGATTTAGTATGCGGTACTTAATAATAGTAATTCTGCTTTGTTTTCTTATTGGCTGCACATCGAACTCCAGGAAACTCATTTGGTCTGACGAATTTGAAAATACTGGACAGCCCGACAGTACTTTCTGGAATTATCAGTTGGGTGATGGTTGCCCTAATCTTTGTGGATGGGGAAACAATGAAGTGCAGGTCTATACCAAAGATATAGCCAACGTGAGAATCGAAAATGGCAAGCTGATTATCGAAGCGATAAAAAAAGATTCAGTGTGGACATCGGCCCGCTTAACTACGCATGATAAAATGAATTTTGCTTATGGCCGGATTGAATTCCGTGCCAAGCTGCCAACAGGAGTAGGCACCTGGCCGGCATTGTGGATGTTGGGTGAAAAGGTGGATACTAAAGGATGGCCAGCTTGTGGAGAAATTGATGTGATGGAACATGTGGGCCGCAATCCTGGTGTGGTTCAAAGTGCTTTGCATTCACAAAGCAGTTTTGGAGACACTGTTAACAAAGGGGAGACCCGGGTTGAAGCTTTCGATGCTGCGTTTCATGTGTATGGCGCCAACTGGTTGAAGGATAGAATTGAATTTTTTGTTGATGACCAAATATTTTATACCTATCAACCTGAAGTTGTGAATGAGGCGACCTGGCCATTTCAACATCCTTTCTATGTAATCATGAATATTGCTATGGGAGGGGGGCTTGGAGGGCCTATCGAACCCTCCTTAACGCATGCGAGAATGGAAGTGGATTATGTGAGAGTTTATGAATAAATCTAAAAAGTTAGTTCAAAATCATTTGCATCAAATTACCTACCAACAACCCAAGGTAGTTTCCTATGGCGTACCCCAATAGCCCTACGGCAATGCCCGGAAGAATCCGATCGGTATACCCTCTGGCACTAGCCAGTGCCAATGCACTGGAAGAACCGCCTACATTAGCCTGGGATGCAACGGCCAACGTACCGCCATCGATCTTAAGAAGCCACCCCACGCCAAATATGAAAATCCCGTGAAGGATAATGGTGCCCAGGGCAAAGTAGAACACGGCCGGTCCGATAGCCACAATATTGGCCACCACCGATTTGGCACCATTACACGCCAGGAAGAGCAACAGCAAATAATTGCCCAGCATAGCACCGCCTGAAATATTCTTCACGTAAGGTATCTGCGCAGTCAGTAAGACAAATGTCGTAAGCCACAAGATTTCTGGAATTAACGGAAGCGTACGTCCCAGAAGCTCCGATAGCCAGATAACGCCAAATACGATCGTAATTAATACAGCTACCTGATCTATTTTTACGGAGCCGTCACTTCGATATAAAGATTGTTCCAGTGTATACGGTTTACTGCTATCGGGTTTCACCACTGCTGAGGAGTTGGGTTCTTTTGATCTGTTCAGCAAAAGAGGAGCGGCAAGACAAACAACCAACCATATGGCTGTGATGATAACATCCGCGGCAATGGCTGCTGAAAATAAATGGGTACTGGTGTCAAAGGCCCTTCCCAATGCCGCGAAATTCATTCCACCCCCAACATAGGTCCCTGTAAACTGTCCGGCCAGTTTATAGGCTTCATCACCAATGGAGTCTGCAAGCAGCCAACTCATGGTCATGGCGCCAAGGGCCGACCCGACTGCACCTATTAAGAAAGCTTTAAGCATGGTGGGACCCGCTTCCCGGATTGACCGAATGTCAACACTTAATAAAATCAGCACTATGGAAGCGCTTACTCCCTGCGACATCAGAAAATCGTACGCAACAGCATCACCAGGCAGAAATCCGGAATTTGACAGCGCAATACCAATGAGTATTGAAATGGCTCCTGCACCCAGTTTTTTAAAGATCGTAAATCGCCTTTCAAGCCATAAGGCAACAATTACAGCAAAAGCCAGCACAAAAAATATTGCAACTGTATTGGTGACCATGAGAAGTAGGACGATAATTAGTAAAAGGATAAATTGTTGAAATTTAACTCAGTATCAAAGCGTTTTTTTAATGGTGGATGTCATCCAGGAACTGCGCAATATAATAAGCGAGGCCAATCTCTGGTCTCCGGACTTATCCCTAAAACGGAATGAATATTTAGTAAGGGCTGGGGAAATCGAGAGGCGGCTTTATTTTATTGAGGAGGGAACACTCAGAGTGTTTTCTGTTAATGATGGGGAAGAGCAGGTAATCAGGTTTGGCTATCGGGGTTCTATTATCACCGCATTGGATTCCTTCTTATCTGGTAAACCAACCATCTTCAATTTACAAGCCATCAAGAAATGCAGGCTGAAACCCATTCAAGTTGAGTCATTCAATAAACTAATTCAATCATCCTCAGAGCACACTTCATTGTACCTGGTCATACTCAAGCAGTTTGTGCTTCAACAAATGGAGCGGGAGGACGATCTGCTAACTAACTCACCGGAAGTCCGTTACCATAGAGTGCTCAAACGAAGTCCAAGATTGTTTCAGGAGATACCCGCCAAGTACATTGCTTCCTATTTAAGAATGACCCCTGAAACATTGAGCAGACTGAAAAAATCTTGATTTCAGTCAATGAAATTGACGAAGTCTATTGCCAATTTTGAAAATAAAAGCCATGCAACGAAAAGAACTTATTGAAGACCTAAAACACAGAACGAAACAGATGATCGAGGAGTTAACGGAACTTTCAGCATTGTCCTTAGCAGCGCTTAATCACCGAAATGCACCCCAAAGTTGGTCAATCCTTGAGTGCCTGGCCCACTTGAATCTTTACGGAGATTTTTACATACCCGAAATTGAAAATCGAATAAAGACTGCCCAACCTTCTGATAATGAAACTTTTAGAAGCGGCTGGTTAGGTAATTACTTTGCCTTAAGTATGCTACCAGGTGAGAATGGAAAGTTGAACAAAATGAAAACTTTCAAGTCCATGAACCCAATTCACAAACCCCTCAATGCAGTGGTGCTTGACAAATTCAAAAGTCAGCAGATGGAGTTGCTTCGCTTGCTGGATTTGGCCAGTCTGGTTGATCTGGGCAAAGTGAAAACATCCATCAGTATTAGTAAATGGATTAAACTCAAGCTGGGTGATACACTGCGTGTGGTCATCTATCACAATCAACGACACATGCTGCAAGCCGACAATGTACTGAGGTCACTCCAACTCGTATAAAATTTATTCCTTTCCGTGAGATTATTTGGTCTTAATTTCCGTTATTCGCCTTGATGGCTGTCGCTGTCGGCATTTTGTTTAACATTCTAACTGTAACTGAATCATGACAACTTGCATATGTTTCACTTAAAGAAAGGAGGTACCATGTCTAGTCCCAAGAAAATTTTATCAGAATTAACTACACTAATTAACCGAGGTGTTAATCACTGAGAAGTAGATTCTGCCTCTTGAGATTTTAGTGTTTGATAAAATTGAAATGAGGATTTTAAAAACCTATTGGTTTTATTACCCGGTCAGTATCTAGACCGGGTATTTTTTTAGAAAATATTGATGTGATAAATATCAGACTCATTGCGGTTAATGTTTCTGATTTCAAATCCACCAGGCTGCGGAATTTTTTCGATCAGATCAAACTGCTTACAAGACTTAGGCAGCGATGGGAACACCAACAGGAAATTATGGTTGGTTCCCTTGGGTAGGGCCATCCACTGCGGGGCAATGGTTATATTCTCTGCATGCATCAGCTGTGCTTTGGCGCTGCTGTGATGATCCATCAGGAAAGTTGTTTTCCATATGCGTACTAACATATCTTCTCCATGACTGCCGCACCGGCAATGGACGTACATGCATCCTTCTTCCAACGCAGTGGGTTGAATGGAAGCCAATATCTCAGTATCAATGCTGGGCTTTACCTTTACAGGTAGTTCCTTGATTTTAGGACTACTTTCCTTGGCCATAATGCACAAAGTTAAACTTTCTTTGGAGGCAATTCAAATGCTTTGGATTCGTGGTCGAAGTGCCCTTTATGAGAGCCATCGCAGAAGGGTTTGTTACTGGATCTACCGCAACGGCATAGAGAAACGATGGTTCTGCCCTGAAGGCCATAATTATTTCCTTGCTGATCAACGATTTCAAACTCTCCATCAATTTTTAGGGAGCCATTGCTGTTTACTGTAATTCTGGTAGCCATTATGCTTAGTTTTAGTTAAGGTTATTAAAATAATTTGTCTTTGCGGCTCTGCGACTTTGCGGCAAAAAGAATGCAACGAAATATTTACCGCAGAGTCGCAGAGTCGCTAAGTGATTAATCGTTGAACAAAGATTTATCAATTCCAGGAATCACATTCATTGCATTCTTATAATAAATTTTCTTCAAGACTGAATCGGGTAAGTTGAGCCCGTACATCTTCCAATGGGCGTGTCTTTTTCGGTAGTAATCAAAATACTCATCATCGGTTTCTAATACTCGAAAGTAAGTGTAGTACTCTGCTTTATTGTATACATCTTTTCCCATCAATACCCTGTCCTGGTATTTGATTAACCAGGCACTGGCCGTCCGGGGCTGTCTTCCCAATTCCGCAATCACGGCTCCGATTTCTGTATACATATTCGGAAGCTCATCTAAAAGTTTGCCCAAACGCTCAAGGTCATTCCCATACCAGCCCAGGTGTGCATTAATAAAATTAGTGCCGGGATGTTTTCGGAACACATTGTGCTGTTCATTCATCACCTCTTCAAAGGATGGATGCTTTGCCGGATCCTTATACCTGCTGGGATACTGTTTAAGTTCAAGCCATCGCTCATTGTATTTATCTTTTGGGCTCCAAAAGGCATTAGGCTCGCCTGTATGTATCAATACTGGAATTCCCAGTTCGCCACATTTAGCCCAGATGGGATCCAATCTTGGATCATCTACATGAATTCTGTTGCCTCCATTGTCCCTTTCGGTTAATCCCAGATTCTTATATACTTTCAGGCCTTTAACACCCAGCTGAAAAGCCTTATCCATCATTTTTAAAGTATTATCCGGCCAACCCACATCATCGAGTTCTTCAAAATTGATATTTAAAAACACAACAAATCGGTTGCTGTATTTCTCGTTGACATTGTCAAGTGACCATTCCAGATATTTTCCCCTGAATCCACTCAGATTTACCATCACCTTCATGTTCAGATCATCCATATCCGCTACCAGCTTATCCAGGTTTTGGATGGGCATGGTAAACTGATGATTGTGCACATCAATAAACGGAAATTTGGCACGTGTTACTTTGTGCTCAGGAACAACCAACGTGGAAACGGGCGAATATTCCTCTACATCCATGACGTTGAGGCGATATTGAATCCGACCGATCAACCAATAGGTGAGACCCAAAAAAATAAGAAGCAGTGGAAATGCAATCCACCACTTCTTTTTAAAGAAAGTAAGCACGATGCTTTTATTGAGGCGTAATGGGAACAGCCACCAAAGTCTTGTCCCAGGCCAGGTTCATTTTGACGCCAGTTGAGTCGGAAGCAAAGCTGATGGTAAATTGTTCCAATTCAGGCTGATCATTTTGTGCAGGTACCTGTACTTTTACAACATCCAAACTGTAGTCAGGCTCCGCGGCCCCAAAGAACACGCCCACTTCACTATTCAATGATACCTCCCAGGTAGTAGGACCAGGAACAGCATACATCCTGTAGGTTCCGGCAGCCACCGGCTCACCGGCAAAGTTCACATCCTTGTTAAAAGTAATTTCTGTAGCTGCGTTGGCACCCATTCTCCAGTATTGTCCATAAGGTTGCAAGGCACCTGCACTTTCCTCTCCAAAAATGAGCCTGCCCTTTTTGTAGGGTCTGCTGTAGTTGACGCTCATGGTAAGATCTCCGAAACTTCCTGATGCAGAATCCGGTGGACTGGCGGGGGTAGCAAAGAATAGTCCGTAAATCGACCATCCAACAAAAATGATAATCACTGCTGCAACTCCAATAAATATATTCCTTCTCATAATGCTTACGTGGGTATGTTAATTTGGCATGCAAGGTACAAACTATATAAGACAATTAAGAGGGATAAAAGGATAGTCTTATCTATCAAATTATACCGTATGCACTTATTTCAGTTGGTATTTGTGCGCACTTGTTTAACTTAGGTCAATTCAAATTACACCTATGAAAAGAATATACACCGTTCTCCTTATCCTATCGGGTATTTTGGTTTTGCCAATAAAGTATGTTAATGCCCAACAGTTTTCATTGGCTGATATTAAAAGTTATCCTTTTCCTACGGAGCTCACCGTTTCAAGCCAGGGAAATAAAATCGCGTGGGCTTTTGATGAACAGGGTAAACGCAATATCTACGTAGCAGATGGCCCTGTATTTGCCGCGCGTAAGCTTACCGCTTACGAAAAAGATGATGGTCAGGAATTAACTGGTGTGTCTATTTCACCAGATGGAAAATGGGTAGTGTATGTACGCGGTGGAGATCATGGATCGAATTGGGGTGACCTGGAGCCGGTTAATCCATCATTTGATCCTTTCCCATTTAAAGTAAGCGTATGGACGATTCCATTTGATGGCGGTGAGGCCAAATCTTTTGGTGAAGGCGATGCACCGGTCATATCTCCACAATCCGATTTGGTGGCATATGTTCACAAAGGACAAGTGTGGACGGCTCCAGTTGATGGATCCAAACCATCGACAAATCTTTTTACCACCCGGGGAACTGTTGGTTCATTGAATTGGTCATCTGACGGAAGCAAACTTGCTTATGTAGTTGATCGTAGTGATCACGAGTTGATTGGTGTTTATTCTTTTGCGAATAATTCACTCAGTTGGATTGCGCCATCCTATTCCAGAGACAGCTCTCCGCGCTGGTCACCGGATGGAACAAAAATTGCCTTTGTTCGTGAACCCGGTCGAGGTGGATCACCGCAGGCGCTGCTTCCACGCCAGCACAGACCATGGGCCATTATGGTGGCGGATGTAAATACCGAAGCAGCCAAACAGATTTGGGAAGCACCCAGGACATTGGAAGGCTCGCGACCTACAACACATGGAGGCACCAACCTGCATTGGGGTGCGCAAAATAGAATTGCGTTTTTATCTTATCAGGATGGATGGCCGCATTTGTATTCAATCCCCTCAAGTGGTGGGGAAGCATTGCAGCTTACGAAAGGAAATTTCATGTGTGAGTACATCAGCATGAGCGGAGATGGCAAATGGTTGTTGGCCAGTGCCAATACCGGACCTGACAAATTGGATATTGATCGAAGGCATATTATAAGAGTGCCAATCGATAAATCCAGCATGGAGGTAATTACCCCTGGCGATGGACTTGAATGGGCACCACAAGTCACTGGTGACGGATCCAATATAGTGTACATAAGTGCAACGCCTCAGCGTCCGCCACTTCCTGCTTATACAAGATTTTCAAAGGGCACACCCACACTCATTGCGCAAAAGAATATCCCGGGACAATTTCCAAACAAATTGATTGTTCCAAAACAAATTACTTTCCCTTCGCCAGACGGATTAACGATTCATGGTCAGATTTTCGAACCGGTTGGTGGTCCTGCTAAAAAGCCAGCGCTAATTTATGTGCATGGTGGTCCGCCACGTCAGATGTTGCTGGGCTGGCACTATTCAGATTATTATTCAAACTCATATGCGATAAATCAGTACCTGGCCAATCTTGGATTCATAGTGATCACTGTGAATTACCGTTTGGGCATTGGCTATGGCTATGAATTTCACCAGGCTGAGAAATCTGGATCGGCTGGTGCATCGGAATACATAGATATCAAAGCCGCTGGTGAATGGCTAGCCAAACAAACCAATGTGGATGCAACTAAGATTGGAATTTATGGTGGATCATATGGTGGTTATTTAACGGCAATGGCATTGGGAAGGGATTCAAAATTGTTTGCTGCAGGTGTCGACATACATGGTGTGCACGACCGCACTGTAAATCGTACGCGCAATATCATCATGCCCGATGGGTACGAAAGAGCACCTGATGCAGAAGAAGCACTTAAAATAGCATGGCAATCTTCACCGGTATCTTCGGTAGACACATGGACTTCCCCGGTGTTGATTATCCATGCCGATGACGACCGCAACGTTCCTTTTTCACAAAGTACTGACCTGGTGCAGCGATTGAATGCAAAAGGTGTACCTATGGAAACCCTGATGATAGTAGACGATACACACCACTGGATGAAATGGTCTAATGCCCTGAAAGTGGGAAATGCTACCGCTGATTATTTCAAAAGGCAATTCATGAAGAAGTAATTAATGAAAAGTATTGGACTGATCATCTTTTGTATTTTTTTCCTCTCATGCAGCGACAAGGAGACTGTGGTTGAAATGAGCGATGATGAGCTGGCCATAAGGGAAAAAAGAGAATTGATTAATCAAGCCATTGCCAATCACGACACCTTACATATAGGTGATTCATGGATGGAAAATATTTTATTGCTCACCTCCACTGATGTAAGCATAGTGGGCAAACAGGAAAATATTGAATCATTTACAAACCATTTTAAAGACAGACCTGATGTCGTGTATGTGCGAACGCCAGAGGAAATAAAAATATTTGACGCCTGGGGTGTGGCATCTGAAAGCGGGCATTGGGAGGGAAGCTGGAGTGAAGGTGATGGCAAGATTGAGATTGGCGGTACATACTATGCCAAATGGCACAAACTAAATAGCCGGTGGCTTCTTCGTGCAGAGGTTTATACGCCTACACATTGTAAAGGCGGGACATATTGCGATGGGCCAAACAATTAATTATGCAGGAAGAAAAACATTGGGATAAAATTGCTGATAGGTACGAAGATGAAGTACTGAATGCATTTGAGTCGGACAAAGAAAAAAAATTGGCGTCCTACTTTAAGAAGTATGCCAACACGAAACATACAGCCTTAGACTTTGGATGTGGCATTGGCAATGGATTTCATTACCTGTCACCCAATTTCAAAAAGGTATTGGCGGTAGATATTTCTCAAAATTGTATTGATATCGCCAAAGAAAAACCCTTTGACAATATTGAGTTCGAAAGGATGGATTGCACCGAGTCCAACCTTAAGATAAAGCCAGTTGAGTTTGTGCTGTGCAGCAACGTGGCCATCTTCGCGGAGATTGAAAAGAATTATGCCATTCTGAGTAATGTATCCAAAGCTTTGAAAAAAGGTGGTCATGCGCTCTTTATCGTGCCTTCTTTGGAATCGACCATTTTCTATGCCTGGCGCATGATGGACTGGTACCGCAAAGAAGGCAGGAAACCCGGTGATATCCCCCAATCAGAATTTAATTATTACAGAAAAGATGTGCGGGATATACTTCAGGGCATAGTAGAAATTGACGGACGACCCACGAAACACTATACCCACCCTGAACTTCAGGTAATTATCCGTGAAGCCAAGTTGGAGGTAACTACCATAGAGCGACTTGAATACGATTGGAAAACAGAATTCAGCGAGCCACCCAGGTGGATGAAAGATCCGTATCCATGGGATTGGCTGATCGCGTGCAGGAAGCCTTAATTTTTTGCTGACTGGGGTGGATTGGTATTTTCCATTTCCCTGGCTTTAGTTAATGCAGAGGAAATGAGCCCGGCAGGAACCGATACCAGTCCGAGTCCGATGATGAGGATAAAAAATGTAAATATTCTGCCTCCTGCAGTGATGGGATAGATATCCCCATAACCTACTGTGGTTAATGTAGAGACGGCCCACCAGAGGCTCGAAAATATGGAGGTGAAAACTTCAGGTTGTGCCTCATTTTCGAAGTAGTAAATACCCACGGCTGAGAGATAAAGCAGCAATGCAGACACGGCTATAAATAAAACAAACTCCTCCCGTGCAATGATAAATGCGTTTTTGACCCGAATGATTGCGGAACTATACCTCACCAGTTTTAATGCGCGGAATAATCTCAAGAATCTGAAAGCCCTTAAGGTCCGCAGATCAATTCCGGATGTCAGGTAAAAGGGCAGAATGGCAAAGAGGTCAACCAGCCCATAAAAGCTGAAGATGAATTTTAGTTTCTGATCAGCGACAAAAATTCTGGTCAGGTACTCGATCGTAAAAATTGCAACTGACAATACTTCAATGCCTTGAAGTATTGAAACGGCCATTGGCGAAAGATCGGGCAGCGTTTCAATGGAAAATGAAACAAGCGAGAGAACAATTAAGAATTGGATAATGATATCGAATAATCTACCAGCCCTGGTATCCCTTTGTTCGATAATGGATTTTAAGGAAGGCATTGCAAACCGTTGAGTTAGCTTACTGCTTCAAAATGGTAAACTCCGTCCTACGGTTTAATCTTCTTCCTTCTTGTGAATCGTTAGGCGCAACCGGGCGCGATTCTCCATAACCCACTGCATTGATTCGTTTTCCATCCACACCTAATCTTTCAAGGTATTTTTTTACGGCATTGGCCCTGCGTTGACTTAGCATCTGATTGTATTCCTCCGGCCCAAGTGAATCGGTGTGCCCGCCAATTTCTACCATCATACTGGGAGACTGGTTCATCATATTTATAAAATCCTGGATGCCGGTGAATGACAGCGGTTCATCACTATCATGACCAAAATAAATATCGATGAGCGTAGGCACATTTACTGCCAATTTTTGCAGCCTGATATTGTCATTAAAATCTACGTTTGAATCAGTTATGCCGCCAAGATAAATAGTTGCCACCTGCGCAGTGTATCCAATGCTATTGATTTCCAGTTTGTAGATGGTAGCCCCTGAGCTTTCTGGCTTTAGTTTGGCGGTATAGACACCTCTTTCGGGATTGGACATCTCATGGGTGGAACCATCGCTTCCTCTAAGGAAGACCTGGGCATTTAGTTTGTCATTGGTGAGGGCATCATAAACAGTTATTGAAATGGTTGCTTCTCCAGTGTTTGCCGGTTTGATGGTTTCCGTGGCAACTGGTTTGGCAGCTAGCGTCTGTTCTAAGATTGCTTTCTCAATGCTGGCACTTTCTGCAAATAGGTCTGCATAGTCGAGTCTTTTTATGTCAGGTGCTCTCCAGTTTTTCATATCCACCTTATAAATATCCTGTTCTCCGATATTCTCTTGTCGCACAGAGGAGATGTAGGCAGTGGATTCATCTTTGTTTAGTACAAAATAAATATCATTTTCCGGTGAGTTGATAGGATAACCCAGATTGACTGGCTCTCTCCAGGCGCCATTCACCGAGTCACGTTTGGTGCGGTACAGATCCATGTCGCCCATGCCGGCATGCCCGTTTGAACTAAAATAAAGATGCTCTCCATTGGCAGAAATGAATACACCATCTTCATCCATTTCCGTGTTGATCTGAGGGCCCAGGTTGTTAATGTTGGTCCATCTTCCTTTCACTAGTTCAGCTGTATAAATATCCGTTCCACCATACCCTCCTGGGCGGGTGCTGGTAAAGTAGATCGTATTATTATCTGAGGTTAAGGATGCAGAGTTTTCCAGGTACTCGCTATTTATACCGTCCATCGGTCTTGGCGTAGTCCAGGTGTTGTCACTTTTCTTGGAAGATATGAGTAAATCCCCTCCATTGTTATCATGGTAGAGAATCATTTCATTGCCGTCCGGAGAAATGGCTACACTAGAATTGTGATAGTTGGTATTAAGCGGTCCGCGCATGTTCTTTGCTGCGCTCCACGCTCCATCTTTAAATTCGGAATAATAAATATCTTCGTAATAAACCAAATCGGCCGCCACGCTTGCGTTGGAGTTTTGCTCAGGTCTACGGGAGGTAAACACCATGAGTGTTTCGTCTGCATTGAGGGTAGGTGCGTAGTCTGGAAACTCGGAATTGATGTTGTCACTCAAATGAGTGATTGTAACATCTACCGGATGTTCTTTGTAAATGACGGCATTGCGGCATTCAAATATTTTTCGGTTTACCTCATTGATTTTGTTTGATTTTTCAAGCTGCAATGAGCGGGCAAGTATTCTGTTATACCTGTCGTAGAAAAGAATGGCGCTGTCAAATTTATAATTGTGGTGGTAGGCTTGTCCTAAAAAGTAAAGAATTCTTTCATCTACAGTGGGATCCAGTTCATAAGCTTTGCGAAAATAAGGCAGAGATAACTCCTTATTTACAGTGAGCATAATGGATTGACCAGCCATAAATTGCGCCTTGGCGCTTTTGGGATTCATGGAAGTAGCCAGCACAAACAAGTCCTTTGCCTGAGCGCGGTGCTCATAGTCAAACACTTCCATGCCTAATGAATAATATTCTTCAGAAAGTGCAACAGAATCGGTTTGCCCATATGCCACTTGAACGCATGTCGCTAAGAATAGAACGCCAATTATTTTCCTGTTTAAAGCCGCCATAAACCTAATTTTCATCAAATTTAACAGAATATCGCATTTTAGAGCTTTTCAGGCTAAGAAGAATCTGCTTTCACTCAAGATTGCCTCGATGATGGGATAGTACCCTAATCCAGTTTAAATTTGATCTTGCCTATCTGTGCCCTGGCAACCATAAAATGTAATTGACCAACTTATACAATAAGAAACGGAGCGATGAAGGATGAACACTACATACACAGGGACATAAACTGGTGCGAATTTAACGAGCGTGTGCTTGCAGAGGCGAGTGATCCCGAAGTGCCCTTGCTAGATAGAATTAAGTTTCTTGCCATTTTTTCATCGAATCTGGATGAATTCTTTAGGGTAAAAGTGGCTGCGCTTTCCAAACTGAGGTACCTGAAAAAAAGCAAGGCATCCAAGTGGCTGGGGTACAAGCCACAGGAAATATTAGGCCTTATTTATTCAAAGGTTGCTGACCAACAGGAGCGGTTTGGAAAGGTGTGGCGTGAGGAGATTTTGCCGATGCTGGAAGATCAAAGGATCCATTTATATCAATCCGATCAAGTGAGGGAAGCGCATTTGTATGAGATTAGAAATTTTTTTCGTGTTCACGTTCAGGGATTCTTGAATATCGGATTGAATAAGAAGATGTCACTCAAAAATGGAGCCATCTATCTGGTGACAGCATTGGCCAGGAAAGGATCTGATCAGTCTGTACTGGGATTTGTAAATATACCGACTGCTCAATTGCCTAGATTCAGCGCATTATCATCCATTGATGGTGTAAATTATTACATCACCCTGGATGACATCATCCGGATAAACCTAACCGATATATTTTCTGATTACGAAATAATAGGAGGTGCATACAGTATCAAATTGAACAGGGATGAAGACTATGAGATAGAAGATGAGTTTTCGGGCAACCTGGTCAATAAGATTAAGGAAATGATAGACAAGCGCATCGATGGCGATCCGGTTCGCTTTTTGTATGACGCCAACATGCCCACATCCATGATTGCGCAATTACAGAAAACATGCGGAATAGATGATGTTGAACTTTTCAAAGGGGGTAGATATCACAACCTGAGTGATTATTTTCAGCTGGTAGATTTATTATCCAGGCATTTGTCCGGTCAATATCTGCCTCCGCTCGAACATCGGCAGTTAGAAGCTTCGCATTCAGTCCTGGGTGCGATGGAGTCCGAAGATTTCATGTTGCACTACCCTTATCATCGGTATGATTATGTGCTTCGTTTTTTTAATGAAGCTTCAGTTGACCCGACTGTTAAGGAAATCATGGTGACACTTTACCGCATTTCAAAGAAGTCTCATATAGCTCAGGCATTGATTAGCGCTGCGCAAAACGGCAAGAAGGTGACCGTTTTTGTAGAGGTGAAGGCACGATATGATGAATTGAATAACATGCAGTGGGCCAGGGAAATGGAAAAGGCCGGCATTGCAATCATCTACAGCATCCCGGGATTGAAAGTACATGCCAAGGTCGCGCTTGTTATCAAAAAAGATTTGGACGGTAAGAAAAGAAGATACGCTTATCTGGCTACAGGCAATTTTAATGAGAAGACAGCTGCTGTTTATGCAGATCATGGTTTATTCACTACCCACAAAGAAATCACCAAGGAACTGGAATCGCTTTTTACTTTTTTTAAGACCCGCTCTAAATCTATCGACTTCAAGCAACTGCTGGTAGCTGGGTTTAAAATGAAGCAAAAGTTACTCGATTACATCGATAATGAAATTGTGCTCGCCAAAGATGGAAAATCAGGAGCCATCACTATTAAAATCAACGGACTCGATGAACAAGAGATGATTGAAAAGTTGTATGAAGCTTCTGGGGCTGGTGTCAGGGTGAGGTTAATTGTCAGGGCGGGATGTTCTTTGATTCCCGAACTGCAGGGAGTAAGCGAAAATATCTCTGCTATGCGTTTGGTTGATATGTATTTGGAGCATGCACGGGTTTATTGGTTCCACAACAATGGTGATGAGCGCATATTTTTATCATCAGCAGATTGGATGAACCGGAACCTTAATCGGAGAATTGAGGTTGGATTTCCGGTGCTCAACCAAAAATTAAGAGAAGAAGTGAAACGAATTGTTGAATTGCAACTATCCGATAATGTAAAGGCATCACTTATTTCGAGGGCGGACACAAATGCGCCTTCCAATGGTTTGCCTATTCGGGCGCAATATGCAATACATCAATGGGTGGGAATGAAAGAAGCGGAAAGTATAGTTGTAGAAGAAGATAAATCATGAAACGAATTAAAGCAAAATTCAAGAATAAGGAAGGTCAGGAGTTATCGGCAAAGCTTGAGATGCCTGCAAACGGGCATCCGCATAACTTTGCAGTTTTCGCGCATTGCTTTACCTGCAACAAAAATCTAAACGCAATTCGAAATATCGTGAATAACATGACTGAGGCTGGCTTCGGTGTGTTGAGTTTTGACTTTACCGGGTTGGGTGAAAGTCAAGGTGATTTTGCCGATACCAACTTTTCATCCAATGTGGATGACATTGTTGCAGCCGCTGATTTTCTAACGCAGGAGTTCATGGCCCCTAGCTTACTCATTGGGCATTCATTGGGAGGAGCAGCCGTCTTATTTGCTGCAGACAAAATAGAAAGTGTAAAAGCAGTGGCCACCGTGGGGGCACCTTCCAACCCGGAGCATGTTCAGCACCTCATTCAATCCAATGTGGAAGCCATAGAAAAAAATGGTATAGCGGAAGTAAATATTGGTGGCAGAAATTTCACTATAAAAAAACAATTCGTTGATGACTTGAAGAAACATACCCTTCCTTCGATACTGAAAACCATGCGCAAATCATTGTTGATTCTGCATTCACCACAGGATTCGACCGTAGGCATTGAAAATGCTGCTGCCATATACGCTGCGGCACATCATCCCAAAAGTTTTATTTCTCTGGACGGGGCCGATCACCTGATGACGGAAAAACGGGATTCTCAATATGTTGGTAAAATGATCGCCTCCTGGGCAGAGCGCTACCTGCACATTAAAGAAGCAGACCAGTTGCTTACCGATGCCCAAACGGTGGTGAGCATAAAGGACAAAACCAATAAGTTCCTTACACAAATTCAAACTGGCAGGCATTCCTTATTGGCGGATGAACCTGCAGATGTTGGGGGTGAGGATTTAGGTCCTTCGCCCTATCAGTTGCTCACCGCGGCATTGGGTGCCTGCACTGCCATGACCATGCGCATGTACGCGGATAGGAAAGGTTGGGAGATCGATGAAATTAAAGTACATCTCAATCATAATAAGAAGCACAGTGACGATTGTTCAGATTGTGAAAAGCCTACAAGTAAAATTGACCACTTCGAACGAATAATAGAAATAGACAGTAAGTTGGACGAGTCGCAACGCCAACGGTTATTGGAAATCGCCAACAAGTGCCCTGTGCACAGAACTTTGGAGGGAGAGGCTAAGGTGGAGACGAGATTGAAATAGAGCTCTGTCAATGAATTCCCTAAATCGCAGATAATTACAGTTATGGATAAAATTGATTGGATTCAAATTGCAGGACACACAGGCGCATTACTGAGCAGCTTGACCTTTGTGCCTCAGGTTTATAAATCCTGGATTTCAAAAAGCGTAGCCGACCTCAGCTTCGCCATGATGATCATCGTCTTTACTTCTACCATTGTATGGCTTATATATGGTATATCGCTGAATCTTTGGCCCGTGATTTTGGCCAATGGGTTCATTGCTGTGGTGGCGCTCATTCTGATTTACTTTAAGCTCACGTTTAAGAAGAAATACGAAGCGATTCCATAGGCGCTTGCCGGTGGTCATGCGTTCCTAATATTTAATTGGCGAGTTTCTCTGTGATCTTTGTGGTTAAAATTCAATTAACCACAGAGGGCACTGAGAAGGCACAGAGCTTCACAAAGAACGATGAGTCGCTGAGACGTAAAAAATCGTAGCGCCTTCGCGGCTTTGCAGTTAAAGATTTCTCGCAAAGATTCCTTTAGACTTGTAATGTTATACTTAACTACTGAAGTAATAATTATAATACTTTT
>CAYNCP010000022.1:0-51935 GCA_964395905.1 uncultured Ohtaekwangia sp. | reverse complement strand
GAGTAGATTGAGTTACTCAACTTGAAAAAGGCCATCACTTGTGATGGCCTTTTTTATTGCCTATGAAAAAATGAATAATGCACTATGCTCAACACCAGAAGTTCGCTGCTGCCATATCTATAATTGTACTCCTATGTTAATTGAACTGAAGCCCTACTGCAGCATCCTTAGCAAAACTGCCAATCTGCTCTTCAGATTTCTCCTGTCAATGATGAAGTCAAGGAAGCCATGCTCAAGCACGAATTCCGCACTTTGAAATCCCTTTGGAAGATCTTTGCCAATCGTTTCACGAATCACACGTGGTCCGGCAAATCCAATAAGGGAATTGGGCTCGGCAATGTTAAAGTCTCCAAGCATGGCAAACGATGCAGTAACACCACCCGTAGTGGGATCGGTCAATAATGAGATATAGGGTATTCTGGCCTCATCCAACAGCGCCAGCTTGGCTGATGTCTTTGCCATTTGCATCAGTGAAAGCCCAGCTTCCATCATTCTGGCTCCACCAGAACGGGATATCATCAGGAAAGGCATGTTGTGTTTCAGGCAATGATCAATTGCCCTTGATATTTTTTCGCCTACAACTGAACCCATGGAGCCACCAATAAAACTAAAATCCATGGCGGCAATCACAATGTCAATTCCATCCATTTTGCCATACGCGCTGCGAACTGCATCTTTCAAATTAACCTTAGCTTGAGATTCTTTGATGCGTTTGGGATAAGGTTTAGAATCCACAAAGTTCAATGGATCCGCTGACTCCATCTCAGGATCAAGCTCGGTAAACTTGTTGCCATCAAACAGAATTTCGAAATATTCTTTAGAACCAATCCTTACATGATAGTCCTCTTCAGGCACAACATAAGCATTGTTTTTAAGCTCTCGGGTGTGGACGATTTTGCCCTCCGGAGATTTGAACCAAAGCCCGTCAGGAACTTCTCTTTTGGCTTCAGTCGGTGTTAAAATTCCCTTATCGGTGCGTTTAAACCAAGACATAGCTATTTCTTTAGATGAAATTGGATCCCATTACTTAACTAAGCAATGGTAATTCCCTTATCCAGGTATACGTCCTGAATGGCATTTAGAATACCAATGCCATCTTTCATTGGTCTTTGGAATGCTTTGCGGCCAGAAATTAACCCCATCCCGCCAGCACGCTTGTTAATGACGGCTGTCTTTACTGCATCAGCAAGGTCGCTTGCCCCTTTGGACTCTCCACCGGAGTTGATGAGACCGGCACGACCCATGTAGCAGTTGGCTACCTGGTATCTGCACAAATCAATGGGATGGTCAGAGCTAAGTTGCGAGTACATCCGCTCATCCAATTTGCCATAGCTTGAACCTCCCGTGTTCAGAGCTTTATAACCGCCATTGTTCTCAGGCAATTTTTGCTTGATAATGTCTGCTTGAATCGTTACACCAAGGTGATTAGCCTGTCCGGTAAGATCTGCGGCTACGTGGTAATCTTTTCCGTCCTTTTTAAAGGCATTGTTTCTTAGGTAACACCATAGAATAGTTGCCATGCCCAGTTCGTGTGCACGTTCGAATGCAGCAGCCACTTCCTGAATTTGACGGGTGGAATTGTCTGAACCAAAGTAAATGGTAGCGCCAACGGCCACAGCGCCAAGGTTCCAGGCTTCTTCCACAGACCCAAACATGATCTGATCATATTTATTGGGATAGGTAAGTATTTCATTGTGATTGATTTTCACAATGAAAGGAATTTTGTGCGCGTACTTTCGTGACATCATGGCGAGGTTGCCATAGGTGGTAGCGACTGCATTGCATTCCCCTTCGATGGCCAACTTCACAATGTTTTCCGGATCAAAGTAGATAGGATTTTTTCCAAAAGAAGCACCTGCACTGTGCTCTATGCCCTGATCAATGGGTAAAATGGAGAGGTAGCCCGTACCACCAAGTCTACCGTGATCAAACAGCGTTCCTAAGCTTCTCAATACCTGAGGACTTCTGTTGGATTGCATGAAGACCCTATCTACAAAATCAGGCCCCGGGAGGCTTATCTTATCTTGTGGAATGGTCTTGCTTTTATGGTCAAGGAGAAACTTGGCTTCTTTACCCAGTATCTTGGAAATACTCGTTTTTGGCATGATTTAGTCGTATTTAGGGGTTCAAATATAAGGCCAAGCCGCTAGTACTCCAATTGACTTGCCCGGTATTAAAACACTGAACCCGTCTTTGTGGGACGGGTTCAATATCGGTTAATTCGATTCTTCTGCCTGATTTCCAGATAATTTCTCTCTGATCCTTGCTGACTTTCCCTGGCGGCCTTTCATGTAGTAAAGTTTGGCTCTGCGCACTTTGCCGGCTTTCACCAATTCAATCTTTTCGATGCTCGGGCTCAACAACGGAAATACGCGTTCCACTCCTACGCCATTGGATATTTTGCGCACAGAAAATGACTCACCATTGGTATTTTTTCCTCTTCGGTAGAGTACAACTCCCTGAAATTGCTGAATTCGCTCCTTGGCCCCCTCCTTAATTTTTACATGGACATTAATGGTATCCCCAGCCCTGAAATCAACGATTCCGGCCCTTTTTGAAGCCAGTTCCTGCTCTACAATTTTCATTAAATCAGCCATAACACGATGGTTTTTAAAATGGACTGCAAATATAGGATTTTGGGTGTAATAACGATTGGCAGATCAGGGATTTTTATTTAGGCTTATTCAGCCTTGAAGAGACCTGGTCGCTTGTTCCTGGTCCTTTTAACCGCCATTTCATGACGCCACTTTTCGATGTTGGCTTCATGGCCAGATAACAGGATTTCAGGCACCTCCCAATCTTTGTATTTAGATGGCCTGGTATATACAGGTGGGGCTACCAAGCCGTCCTGAAATGAATCAGTCATTGCAGAACTCTCATCAGAGAGAACGCCCGGTATAAGCCTTATGATACTATCTGAGAGCACCGCTGCTGCCAGTTCGCCTCCAGACAAAACGTAATCCCCAATGCTGATTTCACGTGTGATGAGGTGCTCCCGCACACGTTCGTCTACCCCTTTGTAATGACCACACAGTATGATCACATTGTTAATAAGACTTAGCTTGTTTGCCAACGACTGTGTCAACAGTTCCCCGTCAGGACTCATGTAGATCACTTCATCATATTGTCGATTCGATTGCAGTGCTGAGATGCAGCGATCAATGGGCTCTATCATCATCACCATCCCGGCTCCACCTCCAAAGGAATAATCATCTACCGCTTTGTGTTTATGGGTTGAATAGTCTCGTAAATCGTGCACCTGGAGGCTCACCAATTTTTTGTCCTGCGCTCTTTTTAAAATCGAATCAGAAAAAGGACCTTCCAATAGCCGGGGCAAGCAGGTAATGATGTCAATATGCATATGACAAGTTAATCATTCGAACGCATCAGATTTCGGTAAAACCATCTGGAAGCTCAACGGTTACTTTCTTTGAATTGGCATCCACAGCCCTGATGAAGTAGTCATTAATGGGAATGAGCAACTCCGAATCTTCACCCTTTACAACCAGCAGTGGGTTTAAAGTGTGAGGATTAATATCAGTGATGACACCCAAAATTCTCTTATCAGAAATAACCGAAAAACCTATCAAATCAGCTGGATTAGGTCCTTCCAGCCAGGGCCCACGCTTCATTGACAGGGGCAGGAACACCCTGCTTTGGGTCAATCGATCAGCTTTATCCAGGCTGTCAATGTCCTCAAACTTAACGATGGCCTGGTCATGAAGTATTGAAATGTGCTCAATAAAAAATGGAACCAATCGGTTGTCCATTTCAACAAAGATTGATTCCAGTTTATTGGGGAGCGGTGAGGATAAACCGATCTTCACATCACCTTTCAGTCCATGTTTTTTGATCACGTACCCAACCTGGTAGCATGAGTCAATATCCATGGCGCTATTTACTTATGATTTAGGATCTTCAGCTTCAGGCGCCTGGGTATCCGCTTTTGGTGCGCTCTCAGCCGTTTCAGCAGTTGGTTCGGTTGGCGCTTCTTCAACCTTTGCTTCTTCAGTCGCTGCCTCTTCCTGAGGCTTCACTTCGCTTTTCTTACGAATCTTTTCAGCACGAGCTTCTCTCACCTTTGCCTCTGCTTCTTTTCTTGCCTTAGCATCATCCTGCTTGGATTTGGCCAGTGAATCGCGTTTGCCTTGGATCTTGGCTTCTTTTGCCTTCATCCAGTCGGCCAACTTGGCATCCGCTTGCTCTTGGGTAAGAGCTCCCTTCACCACTCCAATCTGGAGGTGCTTCTTCAGCATGATCCCCCGGTAGGACAGCATTGCCTTAACGGTATCAGAAGGCTGAGCGCCATTCATCAACCAGTGGAATGCCCTGTCGTCCCTAAGGTCAATGCTGGCAGGATTGGTAAGGGGATTATAAGTTCCGATTTTTTCAATAAAGCGACCATCACGTGGTGCCCTGGCATCGGCTACGACTACATCGTACATCGCCAGTTTTTTGCGACCTCTGCGGGCCAATCTGATTTTTACAGCCATTTTGCTTGTTTTTAAGTCTGGATCTCGTCCAATTTTTTAGGACTGCAAATGTAGCTGATTTTTTTGGTTTGGCAATCCATGTTGTCAATTCTAAAACAACAGTAGATTTAAACGTATATTTGTTAAAGCGGTTATTCAGTTTTTAATAAATGTTGTGGTTATTTACATTTGTTAGCACACCACAAAAAACTATGGATAAATACTCCTATATCTCCAATGCGGATGTTGGATATCTTGATCAGCTTTATCAAACCTATAAAAAAGATCCAGGATCGGTTGATGTTTCGTGGCAGAAATTTTTCGAAGGCTACGACTTTTCGTTACAACGATACGGAGACAATGGTTCTTCGGAGACAGGTACCGATGCGGTCACCATCAAAGAGACGCAGGTCAGGACCCTGATTCATATGTACCGCTCCAGGGCGCATTTAAAATCGAATACCAATCCTGTGCGACAGAGAAGGGATCATAAGGTGCCATTGGATCATAAATATTATGGGCTCACTGATGCGGATATGGACGCGGAATTTGACGTGGGTGTGGAAATTGGTCTGGGCAGAACCACTCTCAAGAAAATAATTGAGAAGCTGGAACGGGTGTATTTGGGCCCGATAGGATTTGAGTATAGTTATATCCGAAATCAGGAAATATTTGACTGGTTTGTGGCCAAGTGTGAAACTGCATACTACACCTACAATCCGGACATTGAGGAGAAAAGAAACATCCTCTCAAAATTGAATGAGGCGGTAGTGTTTGAGAATTTCCTGCATACTAAATTTCTGGGGCAAAAAAGATTTTCACTGGAAGGGGGAGAGAATACAATCCCGGCTCTACAAACAATCATCAATAAAGCTGCGGAACTTGGCGTACAAGAAGTTGCCATAGGGATGGCGCATCGAGGTAGGCTTAATGTGTTATCCAATATTCTGGGAAAGACTTATGCACAAATTTTCAATGAGTTTGAGGGCAATGCAGGTACGGATGGAACCATGGGTGATGGGGATGTAAAATACCACCAGGGATATGCTGGTCAAATTGACACACCATCAAAAAATAAAATTTACGTTAAGCTCACACCAAATCCTTCGCACCTGGAGGCAGTGGATCCGTTGGTGCTTGGTTATACAAGAGGCCAAATTGATGATGAGTATGCCGGAGATCTAAAAAAGGCAATGGCCATCCTTATCCATGGAGACTCAGCCATTGCAGGTCAGGGAATTTTGTATGAAATCGTTCAAATGTCTGGTCTTCCGGGTTACAACACGGGAGGAACGGTGCATTTCGTAATCAACAATCAAGTTGGATTTACCACTGACTATGATGATGCACGTACTTCTATTTATTGCACGGACTTAGCAAAAATTGTGGATGCGCCCGTGCTGCATGTAAATGGAGACGATGCCGAAGCGGTGACCTTCTGCTGCAAACTGGCTGTGGAATACCGACAAAAGTTCGGCAAGGATATTTTTATTGATATGGTGTGCTATCGCAGGCATGGGCACAATGAAAGTGATGAGCCAAAGTTTACACAACCGAAACTGTATAATATCATTGCCAAACACCCTAACCCACGTGAAATTTACTCCAAATCATTGATTGAACGCGGAGATGTGGATGCAGAGCTGGCCAGTGAAATGGAAAAGAATTTCAGAGATCAGCTGCAAGACAGGTTGAATGAAGTAAAGCAAAAGAAGCTGCCTTACAAGGTGCAAAAAATTGAGGAGGAGTGGCACAAACTTCGGAAATCAGAGCCCGCAGATTTTGACTCTTCTCCGGCAACGGCAATTAAACAATCCGTAATAGATAAGGTAGGCAAGGCACTGACTACCTTACCGGAAGGATTCAAGCCCATCAAACAAATTGAAAAATTAATCAAAGAGCGTAAAGCAGCTTTTTTTGAAACGAAGGAATTGGGATGGGCAGATGCTGAACTTCTCGCCTATGGTTCCATTCTTCTCGAAAAAAAGTTCGTACGAATGTCAGGCCAGGATGTGAAGCGAGGTACATTCTCACATCGCCATGCCTATGTGATGGATGTTAATGCCAATGAGAATTATTGCAACCTGGACAACATTGATAAAGACCAGCGCAAATTCCAGATATTCAACTCGTTGCTATCTGAATTTGGAGTTCTTGGATTTGAATACGGTTATGCCATGGCATCGCCCAATGCCTTGGTGCTGTGGGAAGCACAGTTTGGAGACTTTGTAAACGGTGCTCAGGTAATGATTGATCAGTTCATTGCCAGCGCAGAGTCCAAATGGCAGCGTATGAATGGATTGGTAATGTTGCTCCCCCACGGGTATGAAGGGCAAGGTCCGGAGCACTCCAGTGCCAAGCCAGAGCGGTTTTTGCAACTTGCTGCTGAGTACAACATGATAGTGGCAAATCCCACCACCTCGGCCAATATTTTTCACATACTCAGACGACAAATAACCTGGGAATTCCGCAAGCCATGTATCATCTTTTCTCCCAAATCATTGCTCCGTCATCCGGGGGTATCATCACCAATGAGTGAATTCACCAAAGGGGGATTCGTTGAAGTCATTGACGATCCTACTCCACCAAAGGCCGCTAAGAAATTAATCCTATGTTGTGGAAAAATTTATTTCGACTTGTCTGAGGCGCGTCAAAAATCAAAAGTGAAGGAAGTTGCCATCGTGAGAATAGAGCAATTGTATCCATTCCCTGAAAAACAGGTGAATGCCATTCTTAAAAAATACAAGGGAGCCACCTTGGCGTGGGTTCAGGAAGAACCTTCAAACATGGGTTACCTGAGTTTCATCCAACGTATGATGCCGGAACATAAATTTGAAATCGTCTCTCGAAAGGCCAGTGCCTCACCAGCAACCGGTTATGCCAAGACGCATAAGGTGGAACAGGAAAAAATTCTCCAGCTGGCCCTTGAAATTAAAGCCTAAAAAAATATACCATGTCAGAAAAAGTTAAAGTCCCCACAGTAGGGGAATCCATTACAGAAGTTACAATTGCTACCTGGCTGAAGAAAGATGGTGATCATGTGGAAATGGACGAGGTAATTGCAGAATTGGAGTCGGATAAAGCCACCTTTGAGTTACCAGCCCCCAAGGCAGGTACCTTAAAAATTGTAAAGCAGGAGGGAGATACCGTTCCCATCGGTGAGGTAATTTGTGAGATTGATCCCTCCTCGAAAGGGTCTTCCAAAGCAGAAGCTCCAAAAGAGACACCGAAGGCAGAAGCTAAATCATCCACGTCTTCTGGACCTAAACCTACTGGAGAGATCAAGGAAATGAAGGTGCCTGCTGTTGGAGAATCTATTACGGAAGTAACCATCTCTACCTGGCTCAAAAAGGAAGGAGATTTTGTAGCGCTTGACGAAGTAATAGCAGAGGTGGAATCGGACAAGGCCACTTTTGAGCTTCCTGCTGAAGCACAGGGCATTCTTAAAATCGTGGCGAAAGAGGGCACGACATTGCCCATAGGTGGGTTGATTTGCAAAATTGAAGTGGCAGCGGGTTCTCCGGCACCCGCATCCAAACCAGCGGAGACAACGTCAGCACCGCCTGCTTCAGGTGGTGATCAATCTTATGCATCAGGACATCCTTCTCCGGCTGCTGCTAAAATATTGTCCGAAAAGGGAATTTCGCCTGATCAGGTTTCCGGTTCAGGTGTGGGAGGCAGAATTACCAAGCAGGATGCAATGGGTGCACAAGCATCAGCAACTAAAGCCGGTGAAGCCACATCGGGTGCTGCACCAGTACCAAGTGGTACGCGTGAAGAAAGCAGGGAGAAAATGTCTTCCATGCGGAGAACCATCGCCAAGCGATTGGTAGCTGTGAAGAATGAAACGGCCATGCTTACCACCTTCAACGAAGTGGATATGAAACCGGTGATGGACCTGCGTTCCAAATACAAGGAAAAATTCAAAGAGAAATATGGAGTTGGCCTGGGATTCATGAGCTTCTTCACCAAAGCAGTTTGCGTGGCGCTTCAGGAATTCCCAGCCGTGAATGCATACATTGATGGCAACGAAGCTGTTTATCACAACTACTGCGACATTTCTATTGCTGTTTCCACACCGCGCGGTTTGGTAGTGCCGGTCATTCGAAGTGCCGAGTCGATGAGCATGGCTGAAATTGAAAAGGAAGTGGTGAGATTGGCCACTCGTGGCCGTGATGGTAAGCTATCCATCGAGGAAATGACTGGAGGTACGTTCTCGATAACCAACGGAGGCGTGTTTGGTTCGATGCTTTCTACGCCAATTTTAAATCCACCACAATCCGCTATTTTGGGAATGCACAACATCGTGCAGCGTCCGGTAGCGATAGATGGTGCGGTTGTCATCAGGCCAATCATGTACCTGGCCCTTTCATATGATCACAGAATAGTGGACGGCAAGGAATCTGTGAGTTTCCTGGTGAAAGTGAAAGAATTACTCGAGGATCCGGGTCGACTGATTTTGGGGGTATAGTTTTAAAAGCATTAATTAAGAATAAGGAATACCATGCAGTATAATGTAACAGTAATAGGATCAGGCCCCGGTGGGTATGTAGCGGCAATAAGATGTGCCCAGTTGGGTTTTAAAACTGCCATTGTTGAGAAATATGATACTTTGGGCGGAACATGCCTCAATGTGGGTTGTATTCCATCCAAGGCATTGCTTGATTCATCAGAGCATTTCCTGAATGCCAGAGAACATTTTAAAGAGCATGGTATAGACATCCCCGCACCCAAGGTGAACATCAGGCAAATGATCAAGCGAAAAGGAGATGTGGTGAAGCAAAATGTGGAAGGCATTGCTTACCTGATGAAGAAAAATAAAATTGAAGTGCATACTGGCGTTGGTTCATTTGTGGATAAGAATACAATAAAAGTAACAGCAAAGGATGGTAAGGAATCAACCATTACTACAGAGAAAGTGATCATCGCCACGGGGTCTAAGCCCACCCCCCTTCCATTCGCTGACTTTGACAAAAAGCGAATCATCTCGAGCACGGAAGCCCTTGAATTACAGGAGGTGCCCAAACACTTAATCGTTGTTGGCGGAGGTGTGATTGGAATGGAGCTGGGTTCGGTCTATGCACGCATTGGATCAAAAGTGACGGTGGTGGAGTTTTTGGATAGTCTGATTCCTACTATGGACGGAACCATGGGTAAGGAGCTTTTGAAAGTAACCAAGAAATTGGGAATGGATTTTTATCTCGGTCATAAGGTCACATCCATTGAGAACAAAGGAAAGGAAGTGATTCTGAAAGCAGAGGATAAATCAGGCAAGGCAATTGAACTGAAGGGTGACTTCTGTTTGGTGAGCATAGGCAGAAGACCCTATACCGATGGACTTGGCTTGGATAAAGTTGGAATTGAATTGGATAAGGGGAGGATCCCGGTGGATGATCATTTGAAAACCAAAGTGGACGGTATATACGCCATTGGAGATGTTGTGCGCGGGGCCATGCTTGCGCACAAAGCAGAGGAAGAAGGCGTAATGGTGGCAGAACAAATGGCAGGCCAAAAACCACATATCAATTATTTGCTCATACCGGGAGTTGTGTACACCTGGCCTGAGGTAGCCAGCGTAGGCTACACGGAAGAACAATTAAAGGAAAATGGCCGGGCTTATAAAACCGGCTCGTTTCCTTACAAAGCACTAGGACGCGCAAGGGCAAGCATGGACGTGGATGGTCTCGTCAAAATTTTGGCGGATAAACAAACCGATGAGATTCTGGGTGTACATATCATTGGAGCCCGAGCAGCAGATATGATCGCAGCCGGTGTTACCGCCATGGAATTCCGCGCATCTGCGGAGGATGTGTCGAGGATGTCGCACGCACACCCTACATATATGGAGGCTGTGAAGGAAGCCTGCTTGTCAGCAACAGCTAACAGGCCCATTCACATGTAAACCGATCAACCCAGTTTGTAATTGATGGCATACCTTGCACCCAGGGCAACCACAAGTGGATACAGAAATACATTCAATTGTTGAGGAAGAATGGGCCATGTAATTAATAACAATATGGTGAGGATGGCTGCTGCTCCAAAATATCTTTTTGAAATTTTTTTTGATTTGCTCACAATCAAATAGAGCGCAAATAAATTAGTGGGCAATGCCCAGAGCAAATTAAAGTTGTTGGCCGCTGCTTTGTGATCTGTTGCCATCCACAAAACAAATAATAGTAGTCCTATAAGGCCGGTAAGCGAAAGGAGAATTACGTCCAGCCATTTGGAGATTTTGTTTTTGCGTACATCCCAAATTGAGATAAGCATTACCCCGAATAAAATGCTTCCAAAAACAATCCATGGGTGTGGAGGCCCGCTTATTGAGAGGGCATTGTCATCAGGGTCGGCAATAATAGTCTCCTTTACCAGAGGAATAGCCCCATTGATTGTTAACAAGCTGGCGTGATTAAATGATGACTCAACATAGCCGGGAAGAAACATGTATTCATAAGGTGTAGCCTTCTTGTCCATTGGCAAGCCAAGGCAAATGTCAATTCCTAAATCCCCCCATGGCTGCTGTTTCAGATACAAGTCAGTAAGCTCGCGAATGGTATAATCGGTAGTGATAAAAGAACCATCAAACACGAGCTTGTCACCCAACGCTTCAACAAATACATCCCTTATCTTGGTGGCGCAATTGTTATAAAAATAATCGTAGAGATAATTTTGATTTTCGGGGAGCGCGTTCCATTGTAAATAATCAAATATTTTTTGTTTCTGACTTTGATCCAGATCAATTACCTGCTCGTGTACCCATCGGTTAAAATACAAATAATTGTACCTGAAATGCGGATAGGATTGGACCGCCAGCTTATAAAGCAAATGACCCCTGGTAAAATTGAGGTAAAAATTGGGTTGATTAAAATCAAATACGCCATAATTGTAGGCATAGTCAATATGGTTGGCCGAATCATAAACCCGGATGGCACTGTGACCAAATGCGGCATATAACTCACCTTGAAATGGGGCACACGTGATGACAGATATGGAAGCATTTTCTGAAAGCTGAGTGGGATATCCTGATACACTGACAGAAAAAGTAACTAAGCAGAGGATCAAAAAATATCTCATGGCAACTAAATATTAGCGCGAAAGATAAAACAATCACTACGTAAAAGGTAATTTTGAATAACGATGAACAGAAATATTAGAGACGGCCTCAACTTTGCATCCAAACTGACCATTCCCAGAATATGGAATACGGGCAAGGTGGTTTCCAGTTATTTCTATTCGAGAATGACCGGAGACTCTTCATTGGCTGGAATGCCAATTAGTATTTCCATTGAGCCTACCACCTCCTGTAATTTGAGATGTCCTGAATGCCCTAGCGGACTGCGATCGTTCAGCAGACCTACGGGAATGTTGAAGCAGGAATTGTTTGAAAGGGTTATTGATGAATTGTCGCCCACACTTTCTTATCTCATTTTTTACTTTCAGGGTGAACCTTATTTACATCCACAGCTTCTGGACATGGTGCGGTATGCGGCATCCCGAAAAATATATACAGCCACTTCCACCAATGCACATTACCTCAATGACCAGGCGGCAAGGAAGACTGTGGAATCTGGTCTCGATCGATTAATCATATCAATTGATGGAGTGGATCAGGAAACTTACGAGGCTTATCGGGTAGGAGGGAAATTGTCAAAAGTTATTGAAGGAACACAAAATGTGATCAAGTGGAAAAAAGAATTAAAGTCTAAGACACCCCATGTGATCTTTCAGTTTTTAGTGGTTAGACCTAACGAGTCTCAGATCGATCGGGTTTATCAATTGGCTGGTGAGTTGGGTGTAGATGAGGTAGCTTTGAAAACGGCTCAGATTTATGATTATAAAAACGGTTCTGATTTAATTCCCGCAAATGGAAAGTATGCCCGATACAAAAAAAACGGGGAGGGTATTTTCGAAATTAAGAATAAACTGTTGGATCACTGCTGGAAAATGTGGCACAGCTGTGTCATTACCTGGGATGGCAAGGTAGTACCTTGCTGCTTTGATAAAGATGCCTATTTTGTGTTGGGTGATGTAACAAAAAAATCATTCACCGAAATATGGAATGACGACAAATATCATTCATTCAGGAAGTCACTGCTTAAATCGCGCAGTGAAATTGAGATTTGTAAAAATTGTACAGAAGGAACGAAGGTATGGGCTTAGCCCTGTGCCTTCTTTTTTTCGAAAGCTGCTACCATCGCATCAATATCAGCAGCATTGCATTTGCCGCATCCGGTTGTGCAACTGGATGATGTAAAAGACCGATAGACCAGCCGCGTCAAGTAAGCTGTTGCTATCAATACTAAAAGCCCTATGATAATGGCTTGAATCACAATACAAATGTAATCATTATTAAAAATAAATTGAATCAAGGAGGGGCTTTCTAAGCATCTCAATATCCCCAGTGTCTTTTGATAATTTCGACCATTTCGCCATGAATGGCTCCGGCAGCGCATATTTCACCACCGTATAGAAATTTATCATTTCCCCTAAAATCAGTTACAATTCCCCCCGCTCTCTGCACAATCAGACTGCCTGCAGCCACATCCCATGGGTTTAGGTTGTACTCGAAAAAGCCGTCCATTCGGCCGCAAGCCACATAAGCCAAATCAGTTGCAGCACTTCCCATTCGCCTTACACCATGTGTCAATTCGAGATACGTTTTGATTATGGAAAGATATTCTTCTCGCTTATCAAAATGATAGTATGGAAATCCGGTAGCCAGCAAACTTTCGTTCAAAGAGGTGGTGCCTGCCACATGAATCTTATCCCCGTTGCAATGAGCATCTCCATTTTCAATAGCATGGAAACATTCCGACTTAGTCACCTCATAAACTACCCCCAACACGATTTTGTCCTGTCTTGCCAGTCCGATGCTGATGGCATAGGGTGGCAAACCATGGGTAAAATTAGTGGTGCCATCCAACGGATCTATGATCCACCTATAGTCATTAGAACCTTCCGATGACGTACCCTCTTCCGCGAGAAATCCGGAGCCCGGCAAAATCTTTTTGAGCGCTTTCACAATTTGTTTTTCTGACTCCTTATCCACGTAGGACACCAAATTGTTAGGCGTATTTTTATGTTCTATCCTTGACTTGTCAAAATTGGAAACCTCCTTATTAATGAACCAGGCTACTTCCGTACTTAGCTCTATGACATCCTTTTCTAGTTGTTCTAAATCAATCACCTGGTTTTTCTTTTAACTATGGTAAACAATAAGATTAACACTGAAATCCAGGCTGAAGTTCTCGGAATTAATTCACCTGTACTGTTGTAGGATTCACTTAGATTGTTGTCACCATTCTGGTATACCTGCACCATCTGTTCTTTGGTGATCGCATGCGATTCAAGCGAGTAAGAATAAATCATCGGAAGGGCCACGGAAAGCACAAACAAAAACACGAGAATCCAGCTAGTCTTGTTTTCTGTCAGCACTGCCTGGAAAACAAGAATGTTGGTAATAAGTATCCATAGTGAGGCCCCCAGGTAACCCGTTTTGCTGTTCCATCTCACCCACTCTCCTTTTAATTGCAGTGCATCACCAAGGAAAATGGAAGATGAGGGGTTCCATTTAAGTAATAAATACTCAATGGAGAGCCAGAATAACGCAATGGTGGCTATACTCACCCCGGGTCCTAAGCTCTTACGTACCAGATTATAGCCAAGGAATGTCAGGGTGAAAAGGATGGCCTGACCTGCCACGTATGCCAGTTGAGAGATGTTGAACATAGTAGCCGAAAAGAAAGCTATGGTGAGGCCCAAAAGGATAAGGTCCAGGGAGGTCCATATTGACTTCTCTTTCCTGTAATTGACGGATATGGCAATAAATGGTGCGAGCCCAATAAACACAAGCAATGGAAAGGACGGCATGAGCCAAGCCAGGCTAAACAGAAGGGTGCCACCGGCAAAAAGTGCCAACGTTGGAATTCTATTCTTTTTTGCCATCGATTACAATCACGATTTCACCTCTTACTTTTCCACCTTCAAAATGGCGAATCACTTCATGAAGCGGAGCGGTTACGGTCTCTTCGTGAATTTTGGTGAGTTCCCTTGAAACTGAAATGCTGCGATCCTTACCAAAAAATTCCAGCATTTGATTCAAGGTTTTCTCGAGCCGATGTGGTGATTCATAAAGAATGATCGTGCGCTCTTCTTCCGCCAGGTTTTTTAACATCGTTTGTTTTCCTTTTTTATGAGGAAGAAATCCCTCGAAGATAAACCGGTCAGTTGGAAACCCAGATTTGATGAGGGCTGGTAAAAATGCAGTGGAGCCGGGCAAACATTCTAACTTAATTTGTTCCTCAAGGCAAGCCCTTACCAAAAGAAATCCGGGGTCGGAGATGCCAGGGGTTCCCGCATCGCTGATTAATGCCATGGTTTCACCTGATTTCATCCTTTCCAGTAATCCGGAAAGTTTTTTGTGTTCGTTAAAAATGTGAAAACTCGTCAGCGATTTTTTGATGTCATAATGTTTGAGCAAAATACCGGACTTTCGGGTATCTTCCGCCAGTATCGTGTCTACCTGTTTAAGTATGTCCAGTGCCCTAAAGGTGATGTCTCCCATGTTTCCAATGGGAGTTGGCACCAGGTAAAGTGAAGTCTTCGCTGCGCTCAATTCATTAAGGCGTCTATGGCCTCTGCCAATTTACGATCTTTATCAGTAACAATATTGCCTGCGTCATGCGTAGACAATTCAATGGTTACCTTGTTGTAAACATTTGACCAGTTGGGATGGTGGTTCATTTTTTCAGCAACTATGGCCACTCGGGTCATAAATGAAAACGCACTGACAAAGTCCTTGAACTGAAAAGTTCGTTTTAATTTATTTTTTTCTTCTGCCCACATATGATAACTCATTTGGTGTCACCTAAAGTTACCATTAAATGAGAAAATAAGAATTGCTTATAAAGCGATAATACCTTCAATTGAGGAAGCTGACTGGTAAATTCCCAATACTGCTTCCGTTGAAGGCATCATCATTTGAATGGTGAAGCTGGTGTAATTTCCATTCTTAGAGCTCCTTTCACTTGGCGTATGCATGGGAAACAGTTCACGCACCTGATCTTCCTTTCCTTTGGGCACGATAAATTTGAAAGTGTAAAGAGAGGGCCAGGCATAGTGGCCATCCAATTTTTCTTTAAAAGAATTGAGCCAATTCTCGTCCATTATAGCAATAAAAAAGACCCTGGCTATTAAGCACAGAGTCTTTTTCAATTTGTTAATCGTTAGTAAAAAAGATATCTGTTGTCTTCAATATTAGCACCTTTCTTCAAGGCTTCAGCAATGTTCAACCCTGATTGATTATTCATCGCTTGAAGCTTTTGGTTCTTAAAAATGGAATAATCACCAATTTCCGGAGCAACGGTCTTATTACCGTTTTCAATAATGAGCACTCCGTTTTCTCCTATGAATGGCTCGGAGCGCTTGCCGTCTCCCAACGCAAAGGCCTTTCCTACAGCGATGGGATCAATCCCTACACCTGGAAGTGAGTTTGAATTGAGTTTTAAGTCGCTTGATGAGTTGACCGAAGCCTCTGACCCGTATGCAGCGGCAATTTCATCCAATGTGCCGGTTAACACTTTGAGTTTGTCTATAATCTTCTTTCCCTTTAATTGATTTTTAACAAGGGGAGTGATTTCTTCTTTCACCTCCTCAAAAGGACGAATGCCTTCCTCTGTTTCTCCTGTCATAACGGCTACGACATAAGATGACTGGACGTCAAATACATCGGAGACTTTGCCAATGCTCGCATCACGGAAAAGCCAAAGCACCACCTGGCGGGCATCATTAAGGGTACTTACCCTGCTGTCATTGGTACCCACGTCTTCCGCATCATAAATGGTGAGATTGTCCTCTTTTGCTTTAGCAGCAAACTCAACTTGACTTGAAACGCTGCTGGCAAAAAGGTCTGCCCTTCTATACGCTTCATTTTGTGTCTCATCACTGGGGGTAATGTCACGCTCAATAGTGGCAATTGTATAGGAGGTATTATCGCGCAGGCTGGTGACTTCAATGATGTGGTAGCCAAAATCAGTTTCAACAAGGGTGTTGAGTAAGCCGGTTTTCCTGGCGCCAAAGACAGCATCTTCAAATGGCTTAACCATTTGTCCGGAAGTAAAGTACCCCAGGTCTCCACCTTTTTTTGAGGTTCCATCAGAACCGAATTCCGCAGCTTTTGCCGCGAAACTTGCTCCAGCTTTAATGTCATTCAATATGCCCTGGGCCTTTTCTCGTGCCTTGCGTTTACTTGCATCTGTAGTATCGTCCCAACGAACCAATATATGACTGGCTCTTGCATTGTAGACTGTGTCCCTATCAATGCCTACGAGCTTCGCTACCTTGTAACGGTTTCCATCCAATGCCGGACCCACTACATCACCCACAACCATGGTTCCAATTTGATTGGATAGATAAGCAGGCAGTTCGTTAGGTGTATATTTTGAGAATGAATTTGCATTATCGGAATTAATGGCGGCAAATACAGAGTCTTCAACGGTGGATTTGAAGTCGTTTGCGATTTTTTGGAGCTCTTCGAATATTTCCAATGAATCGGTTGATGATGGAGTTAAAGGAAATGTAACATACTGGAGGCTGCGAGCAGCTTCTGCTTTGTATTTTTCCTTATGTTTATTGTAGTAGGATTTTAGATCAGCATCCGTGGCTGCAACCAGGGTATCACTCATCAGGTAAAATGGCACATACAGATACCTGGTTTCAACCACATCATTTTGAAGATGATATTCTCTCTCTGATTCAGCTTCAGTAATGTAATTGGTTTTAATCAGCAGATTTTCAAATTTGATTCGTGCCCGGCCTGGAACAATGCTGGACCTAAAATTATTCCACCTGATTCTTGGCTCTGAATTGACTGGTTGGGCATCTAAAGATTGCAAATAGGAAATAAGTGATGCGCGATTGAAGTTTCCTGAAGAATCGGTAAATGACATTTTAATGTTTTCATCCACGTTTTTGCCCTGGATGATATCCCATTCCTCATCGCTTGTTACTTTTACTCCCACCTTTTCGTATTGAGGCGTGATAGCATATTGCGCAATGAGGAGGTCCCAGGCCTGTTGTCGCAAAGTAGGACGCTCCCTTTCTCCGGGTTGTCTATTGAAGTTAAGGATGTAGTTGTTTTCCCTATCCTGAACCGCGGCCTGAAATTCTTCGTATGATATTGACTTTCCATCAATTTCACCTATCACATTCTGGCTGCCGGAAAACACTGACGTGGGCCCACTGCCAAATAGGTCATTCAGTACAAATGCAGCGATTGCTATTGCCACAAATCCAACAACCACTTTGGTCATCTTATTCCTCAAAGTACCGATCAGCGCCATACGGGGTATTCAATTAGAGTTTGGTAGTATTTCAATTTTTTAAGAGCCGCAAATTTAAGGGCTAATATCAATTCAGCAAAGGGCACTGTCCATTATTCAGTAATTAATTTTACTGATTATCAGGCGATTAGGATGTGATTGACCAATGTGATTAAGGCTGACTTTTGCCAGCATTTTCAGGCTTTTCGACCAGCAGTTTGACAATATCAATCCGGTTGTCCTCCGTTGATTGAATGATGAATGTAAAGGGTGGAATGGAAACGGCAGCGCCCTCTTCCGGGAAATCTTCCGTGAAAGAGAGGATCATTCCCCCCAGAGTCTCATATTCGCCTTCCGGCAGATTCAATTCGTATTGATCGTTGAGGTAGTCTACTTCGTGCCTTGCACTGAGCATGTAGGTATACTCATCAATTTTTTGTTCTACTAAATCATCTTCATCGTGCTCGTCTTCAATTTCTCCAAAGATTTCTTCGATGATATCCTCCATACTTACAATCCCTGATGTGCCACCAAATTCATCCACCACAGCTGCCAGACTTTTTCGTTCCTTGATGAATTGAATCATCAATTCATTTACCATCATGGCTTCAGGAACTGTAATGATAGGGGTTAAGATATCATCAATCGATTTTGGTTTTGTGAATAGTGCTGAAGAATGGCAATAACCGATGATGTCGTCAATTGTTTCCCGATAAATTACAATTTTAGAATGGCCACTTTCAATAAATGCTTCCCTCAGTTTTTCCAATCCATCGTCAGACCCAATTGCCACTATTTCTGTACGAGGAATCATACATTCTCGCACTTTAACGGTCTTGAATTCAAGTGCATTGTGAAAAATCTTCTTATCCAATTCAATCTCCACATTTTCATGCTTCACCATTTGCATATGCTTGAGGTAATGATTCATGTCGGTTAACCCAAAGGCAGGTTTTTCTTCTGAATACTCAAGCCTTAATACATGTATAATCACCAGCTTTGACAAGTAGACAATGGTAAACGTGATTGGTGAAAGAATGTAAAAAATGATTCGAAAAGGCACAGCCAGCGCGGCCAGCATCAAATTAGGATTAATAAGGAACAAACTTTTTGGCAGAAACTCGGCCGTAAACAGAATGATCAGTGTGGAGATGATAGTCTGTATAACCAATACGTAAACCTCGTCATTGAATGCATCCGGCAAGGACGCGGTGAGAAAAGGTTCGATCATTTGGGTGATCAGAATTCCAAAGAGCACCAGCGCCAGTGTGTTGCCAATGAGGGTTGTGCCTATAAACCATGAAGGTTTTTTAATGAATTGCGACATAATCCTACCCCATAGCACACCTTGCTTACCCTGCAATTCAATCTGTAATTTATTCGCTGACAAAAATGCGATTTCAATTCCCGAGAAGAAAAAGGAAAATATGAGAGATATCAGGACGGGCGTTAAAAACTGGGTATCCATCTAGGATGATCGTTTTCTTAGTTTATATGCAAAAAAGAGAACCAATGAAAGCATAATAGACCAATACGCATTGCCCAATCCAACCGTCATCACCTCGTAAGCTCCGATTACAATAAATACAACCGAAAGGGAAAGCAACAACACGTCAACTAATTTCATGGAATACAAAGATATGTATTTGAAAGGTTGTCTGCGTTATTGAACCACTTCAAACTCACCTTCAGGATTTTTGATGGTGTAGTCAGACAGGTCTTGGGCAGCCTCCAGCCCCGTGCCGTAGATCACTTCATTTTGAAGCTTTATCGTTACAAACTTATCTGTGAATATCCTTTTGGTGTCCTGTTTCCAGAAAAGTTCCTCGGTATTCAACTGTTCCCTTTTTTCAATATTTATGATTTCAACTTTCCCCTGCCCCCGCCACTTATTCTCTTCCTTGAAGTAGTATGCACTATTGGCGCGCAGGGTGGAGGTAATTTTTCCGGCAGCATCAAAGAATTCCAGGTAAATGCCCTCAGGAAACTCACGATCGCCATTTTCATATTCAAACACTTTGCTGGCAATCATTTTGGTTTTTACAATGTCTAACTCAGCGTAGAACATTTCTACATTCTCAGCTTCTTTCAGTGGCCCCTTGTATTCAATAGGCTGGGCAGTTTCGGAAGTATTGCATGACAGGGCAATCAACACGCAGCCAAGAATCAATTTACTTGCAAGCAGGTTGGCCATTTTTGTATTCATCGTATAAAAACAAAAGGCTGGCTCAATGCCAGCCTTTTTGAAGTTATGATCCATTTGAGATTAGTCCCTGGTGTCAATGCTTACTGTTTCACCAATCCAGCAACTCACGCGTAAGGTGTCACCCACTTTCCAGTTGAAAAGAAATATTTCTTCTTTGGATGGGAACTGAGATTTTGCCTGAGCCATTTTCTGACTTGCTCCTGCCCTGGCATACATGTTGTACGCGGCAATGTAAACCAGCCTGTCTTCTGCCATGTTCACATTCTTCTTGCAGTCACTAAAACTTCCGTAGTACAAGTCCCCAATCTTCTCAAATCCTTCTTTGTTGCCAGCCTCAGTTGCCTGGCGGTAATAATCCCTTGCAGCGTTTTTGTTATTCTGTTTAGCCAGCAAATTTCCAAGATACAAGTACATGTCGGCTTTATCATTGGCATTTGTAGCCAATGAAAGGGCTTCCTTGAGTAGTCCTTCCGCCTTGTCATAATTTTCATTACTCAGGTATTTCAATGCAAGATTTTTGGCCAAACCAAAGTCTTTCTCTTCTTTGTGAATTACTTCGCCTGCTTGCAGCCAAAGCGGATCATCAGTACACTTGCCCTGAAGCATGAATCCAAAAATCTTTTTAGCTAAAGCCACATCATTGGGGGTCTTCTTGAATTTTGGTTCGAGGTTATTCTTAACAAAATCACAATCCACCTTCACCATGCCGATCAACAAATCATCAATCACGCTCACGTATTCTTTGAGCTTGGCTGCATCTTTCGTTTTTCCGGCAGCTTCAGCTTTCTTTATTTTCTCATTCGCTATTGCAATGATTTTGTCATACCGCTCCAATATTTGTTCATCACTCAGATTCTTTTGCAAAACGAAATTGGCTTGCACAGTAGTCATGTAGGCAACCAGGTTGCCATCCGACATCTTTTCGCCACTTATATCAGCAACGCGATCAAATAAAGCAAGCAATTCAACGGACTTGTCTTTATTGGTTACGTTGTATTTATATGCATAGAATGCTTTTCTGTTCAATACGTTCACCTCGTCCCCGCAATTTTTCACCCGCATGTCATACATCATCAGCATGGAGTCAACCAGTTGCTGCTTTTTTCCCGGATCGGTTTCTTTTTCGGCCAGGTTATCATAGATCTCTGCACCATCAATGTAAAGTTTTACGTGCCAGTCAGGAGCGTTTTTTAGCATCCATAGGAAGGGGGACACAGCAGCTCTATAGGATCCTTGCTTCATGGCATCGCCATACAGTGCCACTTTTTCCTCCGCCCTGTCCTTATCTTCAGGCCATTTGAATTCGCGACATTGAGCTTTTGCAATAAAACTTGACGCCAAAGCGATAAGCATCAAAGCCCCAGTTACTATTGTTTTCATTTTTTTCATTTCTAGTCGAATCTTCTTTTAATAAACCACTGGTCGTTGAAAGTAACGCCAAAATATAACTTAAAGTAATTTTCTTCAATAGTGTTAGTCTGCAAATCCCCCCGCTTGCCCACTTTAATTGCCATATCCAGGCTGGAGATTCGGCTTACAGGTAGAGATAACCCAAAATTAATGCCAAAATCTCTCAAAGCACTGCCATTAATCAAAAATGGAGCTTCACTAAAGCTTACACCTGTTCGGTAAGTTACCCTTTTGAGGTAATTGCTGACAGAACCGGCATCAGGAATGATTTTGCCACCCAGGGTAAACTGCCAGCCTTTATTTGCTCCACTCGCAGATCCGTAGTAATCCGTATACTTAGAATAATCAATATACGTAAAATCTGCACCAATCATCCAGTCCAATCCTTTGCCAAAAGATACTCCTCCTGCCCAGGTCTGGGGAAAAGTAGATTGAAAGGGAACATTGTTAATTAATGTCACTGAATCTAAAATCCCCCCAGCGCTCCTCCTTTCGAAGCGCTCGAAAAATTTCCCCCTTACATCAGTTTGAAAATCATAAACAAGACCAATATTAAACTGATAATTCTTTTTTCCGAATAGCGAATCGATATGGTAAGAAATACCCGATGAAAATCCGAAGCCGGAGTACGATTGCCTGTCGTATATATTGTTTGAGTAAACAATGAACTGTGACGATTCACTCAATGCGGTAGCGTATTCATTAACTATCGCTCCAAAATAATAAGTCGATTTAAGGCCTACCGAAATATTTGGATGGAGTCGGATTCCGTTCGACCAATAAAGCTGTGTGATTCCACCGCTACCTCTTTCTATTACATCTACTGTTTGCGAGCTGTTTTCAATTGGCCCAATATAGTTGAGTCTGTAGTTGACAGTCGTGTAAGGCATCAGTCCAAATCCGGTTCCCCACTTGCCGCGCTTGATAGGAAAGGCCATAGCAAGGTAATTCAAATTGCCATTTCCTGATTTTTCGGAAGTGCTATCACCTTTTATAGTCTTTTGCTCTCCGATAAAACCTGCTTCAAATACGGTAATGGTGTTGTATACGAGCAAGGCAGGGTTTACATTATTCAGATGCCAGTATTCCGGATAGCTGGTGCCAAGACCCCCCATCCCTTGATTTTGTGTAAGGCCGTTGCCAAATGTCTCTCCAAGTCCGAATGATGAAAAAGGAGTTTTTGCAGCCTGACCTACTGATTCGAACGAAATGACAATAAGTAGCAAAAGGCTAAAAAAAAGCTTATAAGTTGACATTGTGCAGCAGAATCCTGTTTAATCCTTTCAAGACGAGATTTGGGGCTACAAATATGGGTTGTTTCAATTTGTTTTCAAACAGCGGAGCATCGCCACCACACAAAATCACCGCCAGATTGGGGTATTTTAACTGGTAGTTGCTAATCATTCCATGCATTTCTGCCAGCACGCCATTGACTACTCCGCTCTGCATGCACTCCTCGGTTGTACTCCCAATAAGATCTACATTCTCTTTTGCATTTATCAACGGTAGTCTGGCCGTAAAAGTGTGCATCGCCTGGAAACGCATTTTTACGCCAGGTGAAATAGCACCCCCAAAGTAAACAGAGTCAGCTGAAATGAATTCATAATTAATGCAAGTGCCCATATCTATAACAAGACTGTTGCGTGCGGGCGCAATTTCTAATGCCCCGCAAGCGGCAGCAATACGGTCGACACCGAGTGTATGTGGTGAGCCATATTGAATTTGAACAGGAAGCGGTAGAGACGGTTTCAGTTGTATTTTTTTTTCGGGTGCATTTACTAAACCAAGCAACAAGTCTGGCGACTTTGAAACAGAACTGATGATGAGATTTTCAAATTCTTTGTGTTTAACCCACTTTTCAAAACCAGAAACATCATCAAAAGTAAGGTGCTCTTGCAGCGCACTTTGCTCAAACACCCCGACTTTAATTCGAGTATTCCCATGGTCAACCGCCAGATTCATAAATGATATTTTTACAAATATTACTTTAGCTTTGAAAAGTCAAAACAAAAGTATGAAATGGGTTTGAAACCATGCGTACATCCAATCACAATGAAACACCATACGGTAACATTGTCAAGTGATCGATGAAGCGAAAAACTAAGTTCAGGGTTATTGGCGTAATGTCAGGCACTTCATTAGATGGGCTTGACATCGCATGCTGCGAGTTTCTACAAAAGAAGGGTAATTGGAAATATCGAATAATAAATGGTGAAACGACTAAATACAATACCATTTGGAGCTGGAGATTGTCTAATGCCCATCTGCTGCCAGGCATAGAATTACAAAAGTTGGATAATGAATTTGGAACACATATCGGCATGCGCTGCAGGCAATTCATTCGAAAGCATAAAATCAAGAAGGTCGACTTTATTGCTTCTCATGGACATACCGTTTTTCATCAGCCGGAGAAAAAGTTTACCCTTCAGATTGGCAATGGAGTGGCCATTTATGCAGCCTCACGACTACCAGTGGTAAATGATTTCAGGACACTGGACGTGCTTAAAGGAGGGCAGGGGGCACCTCTGGTTCCCATTGGAGATCATTATTTGTTTTCTGATTTTGACGTTTGCCTGAATCTGGGTGGGATTGCCAATCTTTCAATGCTTGAAAAAAAGAAGAGAAGGGCATTTGACATTTGCTTTGTCAATATGGGGCTGAATTATCTGGCGATGAAGATGCAATTGAAATTTGACAAGAATGGAAACATGGCTGCTCTTGGAACAGTTGACGATAAGCTGCTTCGTGAATTGAGTAAGGTATATAACAAATGGAAGTCTTCACGACCTTCACTGGGCAGGGAAAATTTTGAAAAATTGATTAAGCCCATGCTTGATGATGACAGTATTTCGCTGCAAAACCGGATGCGAACGTTTTGCGAATCGATTGTTGAAGAAGTCAGTCAGGCTTTTCCAACTGCAAAAAAGAAACTAAAAGTGCTGGCAACAGGTGGAGGGGCTCTGAATAAGTTTTTAGTTCAATTGCTAAAGGAAAAAGTCGGGCCAAAAGCAACCATAGAGGTTCCGGATAAGAAGACAGTGAACTACAAGGAGGCGATAGTATTTGGATTTCTCGGAGTGCTCCGTGTAAATAATCAAATCAATGTGTTGAAGAATGTGACAGGCAGTGCTTCTGACTCCAGTGCCGGCTCAATGATTGGATTTTAATTTTCATAAGGGAATAACAATTACATTTGACATCGCTGCAAGCCAAATGGTATGAAAGACTTACTGCAAAAATTTGAGAATAAAAGGCCTGAAATAGTTTTTGAATGGAAGGATACCGAAACAGAAGCTGAGGGTTGGGTGGTCATCAACTCACTGAGAGGGGGTGCCGCAGGAGGCGGAACAAGAATGCGAATCGGATTGGATAAGCGAGAAGTAGAGTCGCTTGCCAAGACCATGGAAGTAAAGTTCACGGTATCAGGCCCGCCAATCGGAGGGGCTAAATCCGGAATTAATTTTGATCCTAATGATCCACGTAAGGCCGAAGTGTTGCACCGGTGGTACAGTGCAGTGATGCCATTATTAAAGTATTATTACGGCACGGGTGGAGATTTGAATGTGGATGAAATTCATGAAGTCATACCCATCACAGAAGATGTGGGAATCTGGCACCCGCAGGAGGGAGTTTTTACAGGTCACTATAAACCAACAGAACCGCAAAAAGTAAACCGGATAGGACAGCTAAGGCAAGGTGTTGTGAAAATAATAGAGGATGAAAGATTTACCCCGTCACTTGCAAAGAAGTATACCATCGCAGATATGTGCACTGGATATGGGGTGGCGCAAGCAGTAAAGCACTACTATGAAATCTGGCACAACAATGCTTCTGGCAAAAGAGTGGTACTGCAAGGGTGGGGAAATGTAGGCGCTGCGGCTGGGTTTTATCTGGCACAAATGGGCCTGAAGGTGGTCGGCATCATTACCCGGGAAGGGGGCTTGATCAACCAGGCAGGTTTTTCATTCGAAGAAATAAAGCAGTTGGTAATAAATCGCAACGGCAATAAATTAATATCACCTGACTTACTTCCTTTCGACATCGCAAACCAAAAAATATGGGACCTGGAATTTGAGGTATTTATTCCGGCAGCAGCTTCCAGATTGGTGACCAGGGTACAGGTAGACAGAATGATATCTTCAAAATTGGAAGTCTTTTCTTGTGGTGCCAATGTCCCGTTTGCTGATCCTGAAATATTTTTTGGGCCCACAGGATTGTATGCGGATGAGAAATTTTCGGTGCTTCCCGACTTTATTGCCAACTGCGGCATGGCCCGGGTTTTCGCCTATTTTATGGAAGCCGAAGTAAGCATGGAAGATGAGGCTATCTTCAATGACATATCTGAAACGATCAAACAAGCGCTAGTGAAAACCTATGAGTCGAACCGAAAACTAACCGGGATTGCGCAATCATCTTTTGAAATTGCCTTAAGACAATTGGTATAAAAAATATTCGAAGAACCTTTAGCGTCATCTCTTTCTCATTATATTTGATCTTGGGGTTGTTGGTCCTTAGCCCGTTTCCATTGGGCTGAGATTTTGAGTCATCATTATCAATTTAGATTCACTTTGATTATTTCTTTATGATTTTACAAATCGGACTTCTGTTGGCAGGGTTTGTAATACTGATCAAAGGAGCTGATTTTCTGGTCAGTGGTGCCTCTTCCATTGCTAAGAAATTTGAAATATCAAACCTGGCTATCGGATTAACGGTGGTTGCCCTTGGCACGTCAATGCCTGAACTCATTGTGAGTGTGATCTCAGCTATCAATGGAAAAAGTGATGCTGCTTTCGGAAACATTATAGGGAGCAACATTTTCAATTTGCTTCTCATTCTGGGTGTTTCAGGTATGATTTATCCACTGGTTGTTCAGAAAAAAACCATTAAGAATGAAGTGCCTATTTCACTTTTGGCTGGTGTGGTCATGCTGGCCCTCGTCAATGATCATTATTTCAACGAATCTCAAGTCCCCATACTTTCCAGGTACGACAGCCTCCTTTTGCTCTTCCTGTTTATTCTGTTCCTGTTTTATGTGTACCGCAGTATGTCCAGAACTTCGGAGCAACCAGAGGACGTTAAAATAAAATTATATAGCTCATGGATTTCTGCGGGATTGGTTTCGGGGGGATTGCTCATGCTGGTGGGAGGGGGAAAGCTGGTTGTGGATAGTGCCATCACGATTGCCCATGAGTTTGGTCTTAGTGAGCGATTGATTGGCTTAACCATTTTGGCCGCAGGTACTTCCCTTCCTGAATTGGCCACGTCAGCGGTAGCGGCTTATCGCAAAAATGCCGATATCGCCATTGGCAACGTTGTGGGATCGAATATTTTTAATTTATTGTTTATTCTGGGAACAACAGGAGTTATTAATCCGATTCCCTATAACTTGACGCTGAATTTCGATGTTGGCGTTATGTTGGCGGCTACTATCGCACTCATGATATTTATGTTTACCCTAAGCCAGCGAAAGCTCGATCGGCTGGAAGCCTTTATTCTGCTAACAGGGTACCTGGTCTACACGATTTTCTTGATTGGCAATGGATAAGAATTACCCTATCCAGGTAATTAATGATGCACTGCGAAATAAGGATATAACACCAGATAGGCTGCAGCCCCTGCAAAATATCCGAGCAAGGCCAAAACAGATATTTTTTTAAGGTACCATATGAAATCAATTTTTTCCATGCCCATCACTGCCACTCCGGCAGCTGATCCAATAATCAGGACACTCCCCCCCGTTCCTGCACAATAGGCAAGGTACTCCCAAATCATATTGTCAATCGGATACATTTCCAGGCTGTACATACCCATGCTTGCCGCCACCAGGGGAACATTGTCCACAATACTCGAGAGTATGCCTATTAACGTAATGATAATCCGGTTATCCCCAATAGAACTTTCCAGATAAGCTGCAAAATTGGTCAGGGTCCCCATCGACTGCAGCGAACTAACAGCCAACAGAATGCCCAGAAAGAACAATACACTCGGAAAGTCAATTCTGGTCAATGCGCCTGCTGCCGTATAAGTGCGCTTATCCGCTTCATCCATATCAGGATTGATCAGCTCAGAAACTACCCAAAGCACACCCAGCGCCAGTAACATGCCTAAATAGGGTGGCAGATGGGTAACTGTTTTGAAAATGGGGACAGAAATTAATCCGCCTACACCCACTAAGAGCATTGTCCTGGATCCGCGTATGGGTTCGCCAGAACCATGATGGCCGTGCGTTGGATTACCTGGCGCTTGATGACTGGCCTTGCTTTCTCCAATTTCTCCCTTGAGGGTAAACTGTAGATAGAGCAGCGGGATAATCATGCAAATGATACTGGGAATCAGCAGGGTTGCAACGATGTTACCTGCAGTGATGCGTCCACCGATCCATAGCATGGTTGTAGTTACATCTCCAATGGGTGACCAGGCTCCTCCGGCATTGGCTGCCACTACGATCATTCCGGCAAAAAACAATCTCATTTGCTTGTTGGGAACGAGTTTTCTAACGAGCGACACCATCACAATAGAAGTGGTAAGATTGTCCAGGATGGCAGACAGGAAAAAGGTAACGCCACAAACTACCCAAAGTAATTTCTTAGGGTTCTTGGTTTTAATCCGATCAGTGACCACACGAAATCCCTGGAAAGCGTCTACCAATTCAACAATGGTCATGGCGCCCATAAGGAAAAACAGGATGGCGGAGATTTCGCTTAAATGCTCAGCCAGCTGTTCGCCAATATGATGAATCTCATCTGGTTGTGAGACAGCGTACAACGTCCAACAGATAACCCCGGTGAGCAGTGCAGAGGCCGTCTTATTAATTTTAATGGGGTGCTCTAGGGCAATTGCAATATACCCGATTACAAAGATGAGGATGACAATGATTTCCATATGCCGGAATTTGGTCGAATGTAAGTATATAGTTAATTGATTTTAAGATAACCAAAAACATTTTTTGTTTGTCGTCCTTGGCCTGTGGCTACCGATTGAAAAAAAATATTGAAAGTTGATCTAAAAATGTATGCCAATGTACTTTTAGGGTAGCTTAAGACAGACAAATTAGTTAACTAGTAAAAGAATCAACCAGGTCATTATTTTTATGGATATCCAAATCATCATTGTGATCCTTTTTATTGGCGGCTATCTGGCCATCACATTGGAACACACCCTTAAGATTGACAAACTGATTCCGGCACTGGGCATGATGGCGCTTCTGTGGGCCATTATTTCATTGGGTCACTTGGAAGTTTTTAATGTCAATTCGGAATTAAAGCAACTGGAATTGACACATCTGGAGGAGATTTTGCTGCACCATTTAGGAAAGACGGCAGAAATTCTCGTCTTCTTGATAGGGGCCATGACCATCGTTGAGATCATCGATTATTTTGACGGGTTTGCCACCATCAAGGGATTCATTCGTACCAAAAGCAAGGTGAGCCTGCTCTGGATTTTTAGTATTCTGGGATTCATACTATCCGCAATAATTGACAACCTCACTGCCACCATTGTACTGATTACCATTTTACAAAAGGTGATCAACGATAAAAATACACGACTGTGGTTCGCAGGTCTCATCATTATTGCGGCCAATGCCGGTGGTGCATGGTCACCGATTGGTGACGTGACCACCACTATGTTGTGGATTGCCAATAAGGTTACTACCATGCAACTAATTGTGCACACCTTTATTCCATCTGTGCTATGTATGGTTGTTCCGGTTTTGATTGCTTCAAGATATAAAGTATTCTCAGGTGAAATTGACCTGGATTTGAAAGAGGAAGAACCTGCTTCCAAATTCGGAGCAAGGATGCTTTATCTTGGACTGGGTATGATAGTGTTTGTGCCCATTTTTAAAACAGTCACCCATCTTCCGCCTTACATTGGGATGATGCTTTCTTTGGCTGTGGTTGCCACCATGGCTGAAATTTACAGCAACAGGCTGTTTGATTTGAGCAGCGTTGGCGAGGAGCACGATGCCAGTGAAGCTGCAGCGCATCACAGTCCGGTACACAAATCGCTTGGAAGAGTTGAAATGCCCAGTATCTTGTTTTTCTTGGGAATTCTAATGGCGGTGGCAGCGCTTGAATCCCTCGGCATGCTATTCAATTTTGCCAATGATCTCGATAGCGCTGTGCCCAACAGGGATATTGTAGTTGGATTTTTGGGATTGGGCTCTGCAGTGATAGACAATGTTCCTTTAGTGGCTGCCAGTATTGGTATGTTTTCAGAACCATTAGATAGTCCGCTGTGGCATTTCATTGCCTACTCTGCCGGTACGGGTGGCAGCATTCTGATCATTGGATCTGCGGCTGGTGTAGTAGCCATGGGTATGGAAAAAATAAACTTTTTTTGGTACCTCAAAAAAATAGGTATTCTGGCGCTTTTAGGGTTTGTTGCCGGAGGTATGGCTTTTATTTTAATACGCGACTTTGTGCTGGTGTAAAGCTGAGGATATCCTTAAAAATGTCAAAACAAGCCTTCGTTTAAACTGTTGAGTGCTTTTTCCTTGAATGAAGTATCAACGAGCAACGAAATATTATTTCGACTTCCGCCAAAAGAAACCATCCTGATAGGGATCGCGTCCATTGAATTAAAGATCAATTTAAGTACGTCCTCTTTGTTGGCCAGTTTATTGCCAACGATACATATGATGGTCTGATTCTCATCCACTTCGATGGTACCAAATTGCTTGAGCTCTTCACATATTTCAGCAATTGCCCGGTTATCATCAATGGTAACAGAAACGGCTACCTCAGAAGTTGAGATCATGTCAATGGAAGTTTGGTTTTTTTCAAAGACCTCAAAGACGCGCCTCAGAAAACCATACGCCAACAGCATTCTTGAAGATTTTATTTTGATGGCCGTGATGCCATCCTTGGCGGCAATCGCTTTCACTATCCCTTCTTCGCTATTGTCTGTGCCAATGATGGTTCCCGGAGCCTGTTCATCCATCGTGTTTTTTAATCGTACGGGCACATTGTATTTCTGGGCCGGAACAATGGTAGAAGGATGTAAAATTTTGGCTCCAAAATAAGCCAGCTCAGAGGCTTCATCAAAGGTGAGAGCTGCTATCGGAAATGTATTTTTCACCACCCGCGGGTCGTTGTTGTGCATGCCATCAATGTCGGTCCAGATTTGAATTTCTTCAACCTTCAGGGCAGCACCAATCAATGAAGCGGTATAATCGCTGCCTCCTCGTTTGAGGTTATCAATTTCATTCTTGTGATTGCGGCATATATATCCTTGCGTGATGATGATCTCATACTTTTCAAGGGATTGTGTTAAGGGTATCAATCGCTCACTGATCTTTTCTAATTCAGGCTCATGATCCTGGTCGATGGTCATGAAGTGCAACGCTGGGAGCATTCTGGACTTGACCTCCCGTTCGGTGAGATGAGCATGAAAAAATTCCGTGGAGAGCAGCTCTCCCTGTGCCAGCAGTTCGCGCTTGCTGCGTTCATTAAATTTTCCAGCGGCTAATAAGCGGATCAAGCTGAAGTGCCTGCTGATGATTTCATCACCCAGCGTTTGATAGCTAACTGTCTTAAACAGTTTTTGGGAAAACTCCCGGTAGTGGGTTTCCAGCGCTGAAATTTTTTTTTCAGCTCCGGCACTGTCGTTATGTTGCAGATCGCCCGATATTTCAGTTAGTGTATTGGTGGTGCCTGACAAAGCTGACAATACCACAATCTTCCTCCCTGGTATATCCACTACCAGATTGGCGACCTTTTGCATACTTTCAGGAGTACCAACCGATGTACCTCCAAATTTGACAACTAGCATTCTATTATGGCACTTAAGTTTAGACCTGCAGCGCTCGCCTAAAGCAGGCAGGGGCCAAAGTTAATAATGCAATGCGAAATAGTATTATCCGGGGCTAAGATCTATATGCTAAGAAGACCCCAACTGATCAAGATTGATCTCAATATTGATTTCACTGTTCGCCTCAACCTTGATGTCGTTTAATCTTCCGATCATCTCGGCAACATTTCCGTTGGGGTTGTGCTTCACAAATATCAGATCATAAGATCCTGACTCAAGGAAGCCGAATCCGATCGCTGTTGATTTCAATGCCGTAGAGGTAATGGCATTATATAAAGGGACGCCAGTGGAAACATCAACAAGTTCATTTGAATGGAATGTATTTCGCTTATAGACATATGCTACCACCCCATCTTTCATGGAGCTTTTGACTATTGTTGCTTTGATGTGTCCTGATTTGGCTGTCTCTATCAGGCGTACAGCAGGTTTAATCTCGTATTCTCCCTGGCCATTTATTTGAATTGATTTTCTCAGGTCCACATCTATGGTAATATCCGTTAGGCCTCTTGAAATTACGTCTACATTCTTTTCAATAAGAATCTCTGCGGCTGCCCCCTCGGGCATATACAACGGTGAAGAGGTGCCATTTTTGAACACAACATTGGATTGTGGATTCACGATCAAGCTGCTATTGCGATGTGCGATATTCAAGCTGAACCGCAATGATGAAAATTGACCCGGGTTGGTATATTGATCAATCAACAGGACAGATTTGCCTCCTGTATAGGCCAATAGGTTGACACCAGTGGGTTGCTCAAAATAGCGGAACGGTTTCCATTTTCCATTTTGTAATCCCTCGACATTAGAAATGACAATATTAACCGCCTTCACATTGTCAGCGTCAATTGGAGCATCCGTAATGGCAATTTTCAGCGTGCCTTTTAAGCCCCCTTCCTCACCACAGGAAAGGATGAAGGACGCCAGTAAAACAACGAACCAAAAACGCGAATGCTTGAGCTTTTTCATTTCATATCTATAATCGTAACCAGTTTCAGGTAACCTGATTATCTGGTTGTTATCGCCAGGCGGCATGAATAAACTTTAAAACGACAAAACCCCCGGATTTCGGGGGTTTTGTATCCATTTAGAGGTCCTTTTTTCACCTTACTTTTTGTCCTTATCGTCTACCTCTTCATACTCTACATCCGATACGTTTTCTGCCGAACCATTGGCCCCGGCATCGGGTCCTTTGGCTCCTCCGTCAGCGCCTGGTTGGGCTCCTCCGGCATTACCAGCCGCATACATCTCTTGTGAGGCGGCTTGCCAGGCCGTGTTGAGGGCAGCCATGGCACTATCAATGGCAGCTATATCCTGTGCCTTGTGCGCTTCTTTCAATTTCTCAAGTGCTCCATTAATGGCGGTCTTATTACCGTCAGAAAGTTTTTCCCCGAACTCCTTCAATTGCTTCTCGGTTTGGAAGATCAATGAGTCAGCTTGATTAATTTTCTCAATGCGCTCCTTTTCTGCTTTGTCAGTTTCGGCATTTGCCTGTGCTTCCTCTTTCATTTTCTTGATTTCCTCTTCAGTCAATCCGGAAGAAGATTCAATTCTGATTTTCTGCTCTTTACCGGTGCCCTTGTCTTTGGCCGACACGTGAAGAATACCATTGGCATCAATGTCAAATGTAACTTCAATCTGTGGCATGCCGCGTGGTGCTGGTGGAATTCCATCCAGGTGGAATCTTCCAATCGTACGGTTGTCTTTGGCCAGAGGTCGCTCGCCTTGCAGCACGTGGATTTCAACAGAGGGTTGATTATCCGATGCAGTGGAAAATACCTCCGACTTTTTAGATGGAATGGTTGTGTTTGATTCAATCAATTTGGTCATCACGCCACCCATGGTTTCAATACCCAATGAAAGCGGGGTTACATCCAGCAACAGCACATCTTTTACCTCGCCAGTGAGCACACCACCTTGAATAGCAGCACCAATGGCAACCACCTCATCCGGATTTACACCTTTAGAAGGCTTCTTACCGAAGAACTTCTCCACTTCTTCCTGTATGCGCGGGATGCGTGTAGATCCACCCACCAGAATCACTTCATCGATATCTGATGTACTCATGTTGGCATCAGACATTGCTTTTTTGCAAGGGTCAAGTGTTCTGCGCACAAGGTCATCTACCAACTGCTCAAACTTGGAGCGGGTCAATTTCTTTACCAGGTGCTTGGGAACGCCATCTACAGAAGTGACATAGGGCAAATTGATTTCACTTTCCTGTGAGCTGGACAATTCAATTTTGGCTTTCTCCGCAGCCTCCTTCAGGCGCTGAAGTGCCATTGGATCTTTGCGCAGGTCAATGTTTTCGTCATTTTTGAATTCATCGGCAAGCCAATTGATGATCTTCTGGTCGAAGTCGTCACCACCCAGGTGCACATCCCCATTGGTGGATTTCACTTCAAATACACCGTCACCCAATTCAAGTATGGAGATGTCGAACGTACCACCACCCAGGTCGTACACTGCAATCTTCATATCTTTGTTTTTCTTGTCCATACCGTATGCCAGTGCAGCAGCGGTAGGCTCGTTGATGATTCGCTTTACATCCAGGCCGGCAATCTGACCAGCTTCTTTGGTAGCCTGACGTTCCGCATCGTTGAAGTAGGCAGGTACGGTAATTACCGCCTCATTGACGGTGGTTCCGAGGTAGTCTTCGGCAGTGCTCTTCATTTTCTGAAGAATCATAGCCGATATCTCCTGTGGTGTGTACAATCTATCACCAATCCTTACGCGAATGGTTTCGTTGTTACCTTTTTCAACGGTATAAGATACCATCTTCTTCTCACCAGAAACCTCATCGAATTTTTTGCCCATGAAGCGTTTGATGGAAGTTACCGTATTGGCCGGATTAGTAATGGCTTGTCTTTTGGCAGGGTCACCAACCTTGCGTTCACCTTTGCCGTTGTCCAAAAATCCAACGATCGATGGCGTAGTTCTGCGACCTTCGCTGTTGGCGATTACAACCGGCTCGTTGCCCTCCATTACGGCAACGCATGAGTTGGTGGTTCCCAGGTCAATTCCTATAATTTTTCCCATGATATGATCAGTTTATTAAATTCTAGTTGCTAAGCAGAATTCATTGATCAATGGTTGTGCCAAGGGGGTATTTAAGCGCAAAGGTGACACATTGGCAGACGGAATGGGCCCCAAGACCTGGATTTGGATCTTTTTGACTTCTTTTACTTGTTATTTAAGGTAGAATACTCCTTTGAGACGGGCTTCTTCCCACGGCCGTTGAGCGCCATCAGATTTCTGCTCAACTGCATTTCGCGTATTCATAAAAATGTCTTCAATTCTTTGCGATAACCTCAGTTGTTTGACCAATTCACCAGTATAGAGTCCATTATCGGTATCTCCGTCTGATGCCACAGAACCCGGGTCGGTAGCATAGGCAATCAAGGTTCCGCTGGGGGCTTGTACCCGGGCCAGGCCGGAGCCACCGCTTCTCCTTCCTGTTGGAAATGGATTGTTTCTGCAAGCGTCCAATATAATCATGTTTAATCCTTCATCGTTGGTTAGCTCCATGGTCCTTAATACACCCGTCATCGGTATGGTCTTGATCTTTACATCCACTGCTGAAGAAATATTGGCATCTATGGGTACGAGGTAATTGGTGCCATCCACTTCCAATCCGTGTCCCGCATAGTAGAAAAGGGAAACATCTACGTCATGAATTTGATCGCCAAAAGTATAAATGGAATTTTTCATTTGCTCGTAGGTCCCATCGAGTATTTTAATGACCTCAAATCCCAGGTCTTTAAGCACTTTCTCCATGCTGTTGGCGTCATTGATGGTGTTATTAAGTTTTGCAGCGCTTGCGTAGCTGGCATTTCCGATGACCAGGGCCATGCGCTTGCCATTAGCTACAGGTTGAGCAATTGGTTTTTTATCAGTCGGCTCGCAGGTAACATAAAAATCTTTTTCAGTAATGACCCCTTGTGTGTTTTGAATGGCCACACTAATCCGATTCTTGCCTTTGACCAAATCAACGTTAGCACTAAAACTCCGGCTCATGTCATATTGTGCAGGACTGCCATTGACAAAGACCTTTGCAATTCGGTCGGTGCCATCTATTTCTCCTTCAATTTTTAACCGGGTGTCATTGACTACCTGATCTCCGATGTTTCTATTCAGGGCAGGTTGAGTGATTTTTACTTCAGACGGGTTGTTGCGAACCACTTCATACAAGTAGACGTTGCCATCCACGGTTCCGACCGCCAATACTTCCTGATCATCCGATAATGCAATACTGGAAGGTCTTTCATCCACTGCCACACTGCTGCTTACATCTGCTTTATCCAGATTCAATAAATTAATGGTTCGGCTATCTGCTGAAAAGTAGGCTACATGCATAGGCCCCGGGCCCATGGCCAAGCCATCTGGCCTGAACCTGAGCGGTACTCTTTTTACTTCCTGACCTGACACCCAATCATAGGCGATGATCATGTTTCTTCTTTCGGGCTGATTGCGCCCTTGCATTCCCCCCTTTGGAATAAATACCTCTTGCAGGCCAATCATGAACAAGTCTCCACTTGAATTGGTGGAGGCCGCATGGACTACCGATCTCGAACCTGAATACTCACCGCTTTGTAATTTGAGCTGACGAAGTAGTTGCTGGTTCAACAGATTCCAGGTAATGGCGTCACCCACATTGTTGATGGCAGCAAACTGCTGACCAAAGCGGTCGAAGCCCAGGTGCATGATGTTATTCAAGCCAGTCAGTCCCTGAATTCTACCATGGGTCATGCCTGCTTTCAAATCGATAATTTCGATGACATCCGATTTGTTCAGGAAAGTAAGGTAGTCCTGATTGGGATCCATGGCAGCTACCTTCAGTCCTTTATCATACCCGGTTACTTTACTTTCTTTGGTAGAAATGTTTAGCACTGTGTACTTGCCACTGGATTCGAGTACAACAAATAATTTGTCCTGATCGATGAAGTCATGGATTAAAATTTCAGAGGAAGCTGCGATAGTGGTGAGTGTCTCATTGTCGTTTACCGAGCTGATGGTGATCAATCCTTTTTGATCAGCAGCAGCAAACCACTTTCCATCTGCCGAAAATGAAATGGACTGAATTGATTTTTGGCCTGTATTAACTTTACGGAACGGGACGAGGTAATTATCCTGTGCAATGGAGGTTCCCACAATCCATAAAGCCAGCACGATTAAATAGTATCTCTTCATCACTGCTTATGGGCATGTACCCAGTGCTACTAGTTGATCTTACCAAGAATCACGCCAATACCTAAGTTGAAATTAAGCAAACCGCCAATTTTTGCATTGTCTGATTGGCCATAGGTGCTTGCCAACCCCAACAAGTAGCTCAAGTTGGCGTCAACATTTATTTTTTCTGATAAAAAATATTTTACTCCTGCATAGGGGCCAAGATTGATGGTTGACTCATCTCCGGAGGGCACATAACTGATTTCTGCTCCGCCATAGGGCATCATTTTGGCATCTGCAGTAAGGAAAGAATAGGTACCATAAATGCCAAATCCAAAATTGGCTTTAAGTTTTTGCTTGATTACAGGTTCTCCATCTACTACTTCCGATTCTGACTCAGGGAAGAAGCCCACGTTGGGTTTCACACCTAACTCTAGATTTTGGGTAAAGTATTTCCCAAGTTTTACGTAAATGTTACCCCCGAACGATTTGACCTCGAAATCAGCAAAAGTTACTTTCTGCGAGAAATAGTTTCCGGAAAACTGAATAGCTAAGTCTCCTTGCTGTTGCTGGGCCTTTGCTGAGACAACCAGGGCTATAAATGCTACGAAAACTGATAATTTTTTCATGATTGTTTTGATTTTGAATCCTTTGCACAAAGAAGTTTAAACACTGACTCAATGACAGCAAGACAAAATTTGCGATTATTAATCAGATTATGCTAAAAATCAATCTAATTTATCTGATGTTTAGCTTTTGCACGTGCAAATTAGGAATTTCACAAATATTCGACTGATCTTGGAAAGAAATATTAAAAAATGGGGATTTCCGTAGCAACTTGTTTTCCTTTTCCTAATTTTGAATTCTCACATGCGCTAAACAACATATGAAATCGAGCATGACGCGAACGACACACATGGGAATAATTTATAGGTGCGCGATTCCATGTGACCATTGAAAAAAAATCATAAACAGATGAAATCGCGGGAATTGATCTTCATAATTCTTTTTGCCCTATCGGTTCAGCAAGCTGTTGCGCAAATAGCAGTTGGGCCCAAGGCAGGATATAATTTTAACTCATTGAGGGGCAACAACAAGTATGATGTGGTCCCTGGATTCAATATGGGCGGTTTTGCCAAGTATCCTTTTTTTGATTTTATGTCCTTGCGTGCGGAATTGCTTTATCTGCAGCAAGGGGCTAACCTGAACGATTACGAGATCAATGTTCCGGATATCAAGCGCAATGACGCCAAAGTTAAGTTTCACACCTTACAAGTGCCCGTTTTGGCCGAATTCCAACTCCCGGCATTAAGTGAGGATGACGTAAAGCCAAAACTTTGGCTGGGGGGTTTTTACAGCACCCTGCTTTATGCGCGAGAGAACTATACAAACGTTGCTAAAGTGGCGGGCTATAATACAGCTGTATATAACGGTCACACAGACGTTACTGACTTATTCAACAGGCACCAATACGGAATTGTTGCTGGTATTGGCGGAGACATTAAAGTGTTTTCTTATCCGGTTTCATTGGAATTTAGATATCAGTATAACTTAAGCCGTGCCAACAAAGCGGGTACGCAAGACGCATTTAACCTCGTGAATACAGCAGATGAATGGGGTGATAAGCTTTACCTTTCAACGTTGAGTTTCAATGTCGCAGTTACCATGTTTCACCTTTGAATTAATTAATAACCAAGTCTTATGAAAACTAACTTCACCAAAACCTTTTTGTTCCTGGCCATGGTAGCCATATTCTCTGCTGCCGTCTGGTCTTGTAAAGATGATGATCCAACTCTGGATGAACTAAGAAATGACCGCCTCGCCTATTTGCAGGACTCAATTCGCATTAGCGATTCCTTGGCAAGAATCAATTCAGCAGGAGTAGTGAACTACGCAATCACTGTAGTTAATGGTTCGATTTCTACCATTTACAAGGGGGGAGATCCGGGCAGAACCAATGGAACGAAGAATGCTGTGGCTGGAGCGGCTGTAACCATCAGCCAATATGGTAAAACGGAAACGGATACTACCGATGCATCAGGTGTGGTTGTATTCAATGGTTTCTTCAGGAGTGCAGCCAACGTAACCATACAAGCGGCCAATTTTACACCCGTTAGCTATATCGCTGCCGTTAATGTTAAAGATTCAACACAGAACAGCAGCATCAGTTTTGTTGGGAACCTGATCCCTATTTTTGAGACCACCGGAGCGAATACTTCGATCATCTCAGGACGGGCCACCATACAAACTGACCTCACCAACACTACACGGGAACTCGCAGCTAATGGCACTGCCGTTCTTGCGTCAATTGACGCCTTAAATTCGGATTTCTCCGATCGGTACCTGACTTCACAATTAGATAATGTATACGATACACCTTGCGGTTGCGAAATTTTATACGTGGGTGAAATCATGCAAGCTTCATACGGAACCGGAACGGTGGGAACTGTAACTGGAGGAAACTACACCATCACTGTTCCAGCAGCCATTGACGGACTGCCGCTGTCATTGACTTACTCTGATGTGGCTGCGGATCAAACATTATTTGAAGTTGCACCATTCAACACAACTTCTACTTACCGCAATATCTTCTTAGGCTCAGGCTATTCACCTTCAATAATCCCAGCTGCCGGAAGTATTTCTGTAAGTTTCAATGGCGGTTCTGGAGGTCTGGCAACTGAAGTAATTGCCTTGCCAGAAACATTGGATCGCATCAATGTTACAGTAGGAGGCTCGGGATATTCCGGAACACCTTTGGTTGATATCACTGGAGGTGGAGGAACTGGTGCAACAGCAACTGCTACCGTTACGAATGGTGTGGTTACCGGTGTTACATTGACAAGCCCTGGAACAGGATACACATCTGCTCCGTCTGCAGTATTAATTTCAGGCGCAGGTGCAGCCGCCTCTTCCGTGTTGCTTATAGATGGAACAGTTACAGGGGTTTCATTGACCAATACTGGATCGGGATACGTGGCAGCCCCTACCGTTACCTTCTCGGCTCCAGGTGGAACGGGAACAACAGCCACAGGAACGGCTAATATTGATGCAGCAGGACGTGTGACATCCGTTACGATTACTGCTCCTGGTTCCGGATACACGGCTAACCCTACGGTGGCATTTAGTGCGGCACCTGCAGGAGGCGTTACGGCAACAGGTAACGGTATTTATTCCGGACAATCAGTTGGGGCGGTTAATATTATCGTGCCAGGTTCAAATTACACTTATGCACCAGCGGTGACTTTCAGTCTGCCGGAAAGGTCAAATGGCGTTCGGGCCACAGGTACAGCGGTTATTGATGCTTCAACCCGTACTGTAATTTCTATTTTGATTACAAACCCAGGGTCAGGATACACGGCAGCGCCAACTGTTACATTAAATGCAGGTAGTGGTGCGACTTTACAGGCACTTTTGTCTGGAGGACCCGTTGTATCAGCCAACATTACGGCCCAGGGATCTGGTTATGTAGCTCCTCCAATTATTGAAATTGTGGGTGATGGATTTGGCGCGACAGGAACAGCTGTGCTGGCAGACGGTAAATTGGTGGGCATTAATATAACCAGTGGAGGAAATGGATATACTCCTGCCTCTACGTCAATAATCGTGAGAAATCCTACGGGTGCTCAGGCATTTGCTACAGTTTCAGGCGGAGTAGTTTCTTCAGTTACCGTTGTTAACGGTGGACAATTCTATACAGGTGCTCCAGTAGTTTCCTTTTCAGCGGCCATTGGCGGTGGGGCTTCCGCAACCGCAACTGTTGCAGGAGGAGCTGTTACTGGCGTAACCATTGTTAGCGGTGGTTCTGGCTACGTAGTTGGAAATACACCTAGTGGTGCTGGAGAGAACTTCTCGTCCACCAAAGGATCTTCGATTGAAACAAAGCCTGGTGTGTCTTACATCAACGATATCCATTACGGCACTGGAATTAGACAGCCGAACTAATTCACATTTACATTTCGTTTGAAATAACCCCCAGGGACTACCCTGGGGGTTATTTTTTGCGCTCATTTTCAAATTAACCGGATTGATAAGTTTGCTACCTTTGCGGCCTCAATGATGAAATTAGAACAAGAAATAGCAAAACGCAGGACCTTCGGCATCATCAGTCACCCGGATGCAGGAAAAACTACGCTCACAGAGAAATTGCTTCTGTTTGGAGGGGCCATTCAGAAAGCCGGTGCGGTAAAGTCCAGTAAAATCAAAGATCATGCCCGCAGCGACTGGATGGAGATAGAGAAGCAAAGGGGCATATCCGTTGCTACGTCAGTGATGGGATTCAATTACAAAGACATCAAAATCAATTTATTGGATACACCCGGCCACCAGGACTTTGCGGAAGACACCTATCGAACACTTACCGCTGTGGACAGTGTAATCATGGTAATCGACTGCGTAAAGGGTGTGGAGATGCAGACCGAGAAATTGATGGAGGTGTGTCGAATGCGCAACACGCCTGTCATTTGCTTTATTAATAAACTCGACCGTGAAGGTCAGGATCCATTTGATTTGTTGGATGAGATTGAAGAGAAGCTCAACATCAAAGTACGGCCCCTCAGTTGGCCGATAAGCATGGGCAAATCTTTCAAAGGCGTTTATTCTTTGTATGAAAAAAGTCTGAAGCTATTCACACCCAGTAAAACCAAAGTGGAGGAGGCCATTGAGATTGCCGACATCAATGATCCGGCAATCGATGAGCTGGTAGGTGAGAATAATGCTGCGCAACTCCGGGCTGATGTTGAACTTATTGAAGGCGTTTACCCTGATTTCGAGGTGGCAGATTATTTATCCGCAAAAGTGGCTCCTGTATTTTTTGGAAGCGCTGTAAATAATTTTGGTGTAAAGGAGTTGTTGGACACATTCATCAAAATCGCTCCGGCACCTGTCCCCAGGGAAACAACCATTAGGGAAATTAGTCCGGAGGAAAAAAAATTCACCGGATTCATTTTTAAGATTCATGCCAATATGGATCCCAAGCACCGCAATAGGATTGCATTCTTGCGGGTATGCTCGGGTAAGTTTGAACGCGGCACCAATTACCTTCACGTGAGGCAAGACAAAAGTATTCGCTTCTCTAATGCCACCGCTTTTATGGCTCAGGACAGGGAAACAGTAGAAGAAGCATGGCCTGGTGATATCGTAGGATTGTATGATACCGGTAACCTGAAGATTGGCGACACGCTAACGGAGGGAGAAAAAGCCATGTATACGGGAATCCCCAGCTTCTCCCCCGAAATATTCAAAGAAGTGATCAATAAAGACGCCATGAAGACCAAGCAGTTGGAGAAAGGCTTACTTCAACTGATGGAGGAGGGTGTAGCACAATTGTTTCACTATCAACTGGGCAACAGAAAAGTAGTAGGTACCGTGGGGGCGCTTCAGTTTGAGGTGATCCAGTTCAGGTTGAAGAATGAATACAACGCTACCGTAGCGTTTGCTTCACAAAATATTTATAAGGCTTGTTGGATCAGCAGTCGTGATCCTAAAAAACTGGAAGAATTTATAGAGTCGAAACAAAGGCACATCGCCAGAGACAAAGACGATAAGTTGGTCTTTATGGCCGAATCAAAGGCGTGGCTGCAAATGGTGCAGGATAATTTTCCGGATATTGATTTTCATTTTACTTCCGAATTCAAGGAGAATGAAAACGTGGCATCCTAAGTAAGGGACTGGATTTAATGGTTTCCCAAAATAATATCGATATACTTTTCGAAGACAATCACCTTCTGGTAGTTAACAAGCCTGTGGGTGCACTGGTGCAGGGAGATGCCACCGGGGATGAACCACTGGTAGAAGTGGCTAAGCGCTATATCAAAGATAAGTACGAAAAGCCAGGAGCTGTATTTTTGGGTGTTGTACACCGATTGGATAGGCCCGTAAGCGGGGTGGTGGTGTTTGCCAGGACCTCAAAAGCGCTCGCTCGTATGAACACACTATTTCGAGATAAGAAAACAAAGAAAACGTATTGGGCAGTGGTCGAAAACAGACCGCCTGCCAAAAAGGATACACTGGTACATTGGTTGGTAAAGGACGAAGCAAAAAACAAAACCACTGCTTTCTCCAAGGAAAATGCCCAGGGGAAGCGATCAGAACTGACGTACGCCATCAAAGGCCAACAGGGGCCTTACTATTTGCTCGAGGTAAATCCAATTACCGGCCGACCTCATCAGATCAGGGTGCAGTTGGCCAGTGTGGGTTGCCCTATTGTGGGTGATCTTAAATATGGATATCGGACGGCCAATGATGACGGTGGTATTTGCCTGCATGCTTTTGAGCTTGAATTTACCCATCCTGTCACTAAAAGTCCGATTGCTGTCAAGGTTGTCCCTCCCGATAGCGGTGTATGGAGTTTGTTTGGTTAGTCTGACTCCCGCTGTGGTTATTATTCTAACCCGTCTTTCCATATCTTCACGGGTTTTTAAAATTAGAAATCAGTGAGTTGGATTGATAAGCTCAAATCAAGATGGCAGGTGAAATCTGGATTTCAGGTAATTGTAATTCTAGTTGTATTTGCCTGCACGGGCACCACCGTTTGGTACGTTAAGGAACCAACGCTTCATTATCTGTTTGAAGGAGGGGAGATGCCACTTTGGGCTTCTATTTCCTATTGGGTTTTAATTTTGCCTGTTTACAATTTGTTACTTCTTTTCTATGGCTTAGTTTTTGGTCAGCTTCGATTTTTTTGGACTTTTGAGAAGCGGTTCTTTAAAAGACTATTGTCTATCTTTAAAAAAAAAACAAAAACCTAACCATGACTATGAAATCAACGTTTTATTTCCTCCTGGCTTTAGTTATGATTTCCTCTTGCTCTGCCCCAAAATACGCTTATCATTTTGACCATCACGATTATAAAGCGGGTAAGAAGGGGGCAAACAAAGTATCAGCATCAGATGAAAGTATTGTTATCAACCCTGAAACCTTATTGGCAAGTAAGGAAAACACAATATTGATCACTGAATTTAATAACAACGCAAATGAGGAAGTAGCAGCGCCTGTAGCCTCGGTGAGAAAGACGTACTTGCAAATGACAAACTCAGAGCGCAAGGAATTCAGGGGCGAACTGAAAAAATACTTAAAGCATAAGAAGGAAACAGTAAAGGCGGCAAAAAGCACAAATGCCATGGACAGCGACTTGAAGTTGGCGGCCATTTTTGGGGCAGTAGGTTTGGTGGCCTTAATAATCAGTGGTGATGTGTTTTATATTATTGGCGGAATAGCCATGATCATTGGTGTGGTGTTCTTTGTGAAATGGCTGGTAAGGCAGTAGACCATTCATAGTAATCTTTGATGAAGGCCTCTTTTTTTAAGGAGGCCTTTACTTTTTTGCAGAAAAATATATTTTTGCATCCGTTAAAGTGTTGACTGGTCGGTCAACGGAGTTTAGTGCAGATTTAAAGTAGCTAAACATGAACATTACCATACAAAATTTAACCAAGCAGTACGGTCCGCAAAAAGCGGTGGACAATTTGTCATTCGAGGTGAAGACCGGAGAGATACTGGGATTTCTTGGCCCGAATGGCGCTGGTAAATCCACCACCATGAAAATGATTACTGGTTATCTGGGTATTGGCGCAGGGCAGGTCACGTTTGGCGATAAGTCCCTTTCTGAAAATGGAGATTTGATAAAACGGCATATCGGCTACCTGCCGGAAAACAATCCATTGTATATGGATATGCCGGTGATTGACTACCTCGAATTTTGTGCAGCACTGCAGGGAGTTGCCAAAGACAAAATTGATGAGCGCACCAGGAAAATGATTAAGGTATGTGGCCTGAACAATGAAAAACACAAAAAGATAGGTGAGCTTTCAAAAGGATACAGGCAAAGGGTGGGTCTGGCACAGGCGATGATTCATGATCCGGAAATTCTGATTTTGGATGAGCCCACCACGGGCCTCGATCCCAATCAGATTGTGGAAATCAGAAAATTGATACGGGAGCTGGGGAAGGAGAAAACGGTGATATTGAGTACGCATATTTTGCCTGAGGTGGAGGCCACCTGCGATCGAATACTCATTATCAATAAAGGAAAAATAGTGGCAGACGGAACAGCAGACACGCTGCGCAAGCAGGCTACCGGTCAGGAACTGATCAAAGTAAGAATTGAAGATGGAAGTGCAGAATCCATTCTCAATGAACTGCGAAAAATGCCAAATACAGACCGGGTAGAGGTGGTAGACAAAAGCCTCAACCGATTTGAGGTGCAAAGCAAAACAGGCGCTTCATGTAAACGAGAGATATTTCAAATGTGTGTGGACAAAGGGTGGGTGTTGAGTGAATTGATTCCGGTAGAGACCCGCCTGGAGGATATTTTCAGAAACTTAACCATGAATTGAGATGCATGCGATTTGGGTAATAACGAAACGTGAACTGCAATCATTCTTTGATTCTTTGATTGCTTACATCATCCTGATTTTGTTCCTGGGCTTCAGTGGATTTTTTACATGGCTATTTGGCTCTGATATCTTCCTGGTAGGACAGGCCAGCCTTCAATCATTTTTTAGTATTTCTTACTGGACGCTATTCTTTTTTATTCCTGCACTCACCATGAGGCTGCTGGCTGAGGAAAAGAAATCAGGGACAATTGAGCTGTTGTTGACCAAGGCGGTAACCGACAGAGAAGTGGTACTGGGCAAATTTCTCTCCACCTTGCTATTGGTGGCCATCGCACTGGCTTTTACCCTTCCGTATGTGGTCACCATTTATAACATCGGAAATATGGATTTGGGACAGGTGCTCTGCGGCTATCTTGGATTGCTGTTGATGAGTGCCTCCTACATCAGCATTGGATTGTACGCCAGCAGTATTACGAGCAATCAGATTGTCGCCTTTTTATCGGCATTACTGATAGGGCTGTTTTTTCATATTATTTTTGATGTACTCGCAAACAATTTCTCTGGTTTTGCAGGAAAGCTTTTCCATACGCTGAGTTTATCCAATCACTTTGATGGCATTTCGAGAGGCGTGGTCGATTCCAGGGATCTGATTTATTTCCTTTCCCTGATTTTTCTTGGACTGTTTCTCTCAGAACTTTCATTAACCAAACGAAATACCGATTAGTGCTATGAAGCAAAAGTTATATACAACTACTGCATTAATTGTTGCCATTCTGCTCGTCATCAATTTATTGTCCAATGAATTTCACCTGCGTTTGGACTTCACGGATGAGAAGCAGTATACGCTAAGCCAGGCAACCAGGGACATTTTGAATGATTTGGAGGAGCCAGTGACCATCAAGGCCTACTTTTCGGAAAATTTACCTCCAAACATTTCAAAAGCCCGACAGGACTTTCAGGAGATGCTCGTTGAGTACGCCAGCCTTGCAGATGGCATGCTCTTGTACGAGTTTATTGATCCCAATGAAAATGAGGCCAACGAACAGGATGCGGTGAGTCATGGCATTCAGCCGGTACTGATAAATGTGAGAGAGAAGGATCAGGTGAAGCAACAGAAAGCTTTTTTAGGCGCCACGGTTGCCTTAGACGACAGGTCTGATGTAATCCCATTTATTCAACCTGGAACTGCCATGGAGTACGCACTTTCAACGGCTATAAAGAAAATATCCATTACAGATAAGCCCACTATCGGATTTCTTCAAGGCCATGGTGAGCCACCTGGAACGGAGCTCATGCAGCTCCAAAACCAACTCAATGTTTTATACCAGACCAGGGAGGTGAACTTGGACTCAATGGAAGTGCCCGCACAAATGAGCACGCTGGTTATTTTAAGGCCTACCGATTCTATTCCGCCAAGCACGCTAAACAGACTTGATAATTTTCTTTCCCGTGGCGGAAGGATTGCTATTGCAATGAATAGGGTTAACGGTGATTTGCAAAATGCCTTTGGTTCAGCTGTGGATACTGGTTTAGAAAATTGGTTGCAACAAAAAGGAATTGTGGTAGAAAGTAACTTTGTCATAGACGCCAGTTGCGGTGCGGTCACTATGCAGCAACAGACCGGGTTTGGAATGCTTCAGCAGCAAATCCCTTTCCCCTATTTACCACGGATATCCATATTTGCAGATCACCCCATCAGTAAAGGTCTGGAAAATGTTTTACTTGAGTTTGCCAGTTCGATTCGATATAGTGGAGATTCTACCAAACGCTTTGTTCCGATTGTTCAAACTTCTGACAAGTCAAATGCATTGCCGGCCCCGCAGTATTTTAATGTACAGAAGCAATGGGTGGATGCAGACTTCCCGCTTCGCAACCTGGTGGTAGGCGCAGCCATTGAAGGCAGACTGGCAGGCAATACAGATTCGAAAATGGTTGTAATCTCTGATGGAGATTTTGTGGTATCGGGTTCACCGCAGCGGCCCCGCAATTTGCAGGCTGATAATGTAAGTCTGCTGTCCAACAGCATTGATTGGTTAAGCGATGATACGGGATTGATTGCTCTAAGAACAAAGGGAGTCACCTCCCGACCTATTGATGAGTTGGAAGACACTACGAAGACTTTGTTAAAGTACTCCAACTTCATTATGCCTATCATCCTGGTAATGGCTTATGGACTCATACGTATGCAGAGAAATAGGATAAAACGATTTCAAAGAATGAGTGAAAACTATGAAGAAGTTTAGTAACAAGTTACTATTAATCGCATTTGTCGTCTTGCTGAGCATCTTTGTGTTATCAAGGGTATTCAGATCGGATAAGCTTGAAAGCAACATCAGGAAGGAATTGGTCACGCTGGATACGGCCAAAGTAACGGAGGTCAGGATCAAGTCTACAGCAACAGAAGGAGAGGAGTTGAAACTGGTGAAGAGCGGAGCAAAATGGAAAGTTGTATCCGGCACTAAAGAAGCCATGACCGAGTCCGGTGCGGTCAACAGCATGTTGGGAGTTGCTCAGCATCTGAAAGTTCAGCGCCTGGTGTCACGCAAAAAGGAAAAGTGGGAAAATTTTGAAGTGGGCGAAAACAGCACGCGTGTATCTATTTTTGAGGGCACTAAGAAACTAGCAGATTTCAGAGTAGGAAAGTTTGGGTTTGCCCAAGGGCAGTCACAAGGAAATGGATTGCAGGGCATGTATACTTTTGTCAGGCTCACCAATGAAGATGAGGTTTACACTTCGGATGGGTTTATTGGGTCTCATTTCAACAGATCATTTGATCAATGGAGGGACAAAACATTTTTGAAGGTAAACCAGGAAGTAACCCGGATTGACTTCATATATCCCGACTCCAGTTTCGTATTGCAGAAACGAGATACCATCTGGTATGCAGACAATAAAGTGGCCGCAGATGCTAAAGTGACACAGTATTTGAACAAAATAAAATTCAAGAACATCTCCGAGTTTGAGGAAGACATCGTGCAGCCAGGGGGCACACCTCTAAAGTTACAAATTGCCGGTACTTTGGGCACGTTAGCGAGTGTGCAAGCCTGGCTCAACGGAGAGGATGATTGGATACTATCATCGAGTTTTCAGGATGGTGTTTATTTTTCAGGAAAGCGAAGTGGCGTGATAAAGGAAATATTTCCAGGTAAGAATTGGTTTGTTACACCATAAAAAAAGGCCCATAAGGGCCTTTTTGTTTTAATTTGATGCGTATTTATTCGGCAATACCGTCTGCTAACAAAATCACCTTGTTTTTCAACACTTCAACCACACCGCCAGTGATCCTTACCTGTTTGGTTGTTTCTTTCGATTTGTAAATGACTTCTCCTTCTTTGAGAAGCCCAACTAAAGGAGCGTGATCATTTTGAACCTGGAAAGAGCCGTCTGCACCTGGAAAGGTGGCAATGTGCACCTCTCCTTCAAAAACTTTTTTTTCTGGTGTTAGGATTTCTAAATGCATCTTTTTACGCTTTAGCTTCGGCAATCAAACGCTCACCCTTCTCGATCGCCTGTTCGATGCTACCCACAAGGTTAAACGCAGCCTCTGGATATTGATCCAGTTCTCCATCCATAATCATGTTGAAGCCTTTGATGGTGTCTTTGATGTCTACAAGCACACCTTTCAATCCTGTAAATGCTTCGGCAACGTGGAAAGGCTGAGACAGGAATCGCTGCACTCTTCGTGCTCGATGTACCACTAATTTATCCTCATCTGAAAGTTCATCCATTCCAAGGATGGCGATAATGTCCTGTAGTTCTTTATAGCGCTGGAGTGTTTCTTTTACGCGGGTCGCGCAGTTGTAGTGATCCTCACCAACGATATCTGCTCTTAAAATTCTTGAAGTTGAATCCAGCGGATCTACTGCTGGGTAAATACCAAGCTCCGCAATCTTACGAGACAATACAGTAGTAGCATCGAGGTGAGAGAATGTAGTAGCTGGAGCGGGGTCAGTCAAGTCATCGGCAGGTACATAAACGGCCTGCACTGAAGTAATAGAACCATTCTTGGTTGAAGTGATACGCTCCTGCATGGCACCCATCTCAGTGGCCAACGTAGGCTGATATCCTACCGCAGAAGGCATGCGACCTAAAAGTGCGGATACTTCAGACCCTGCCTGAGTGAATCGAAAAATGTTGTCAATAAAGAAAAGGATATCCCTTCCTTTACCGGTGCCATCACCATCACGGAAATATTCGGCCACGGTCAACCCGGAAAGGGCTACGCGGGCACGGGCTCCGGGAGGTTCATTCATTTGACCAAACACGAAAGTTGCCTTTGAGTCTTTCAACTTCTCCATGTCCACTTTGGACAGGTCCCAACCACCGGCATGCAAAGACTTTACAAATTCTTCGCCATAGTTGATAATTCCTGCTTCAATCATTTCGCGCAGCAAATCATTTCCTTCGCGGGTACGTTCCCCCACACCTGCAAAAACTGATAAACCGGAATAAGCTTTCGCAATATTGTTGATCAACTCTTGAATGAGTACCGTCTTCCCTACACCGGCTCCACCAAAAAGACCAATTTTTCCTCCTTTTACATAGGGTTCAATTAGGTCAATTACTTTAATGCCAGTGTAAAGCACCTCCGATGAGGTAGAAAGATTCTCGTACAAAGGGGCTGAACGGTGGATAGGCAACGACTTGTTCGCTTTAGGTTGTGCAATACCGTCAATGGTTTCGCCAATTACGTTGAATAGCCTTCCTTTAATATCTTCACCAATTGGCATCTGAATAGGAGATCCGGTATCAGTTACCACAGATCCGCGCACCAGGCCCTCAGTTCCGTCCATGGCTACTGTACGGACCCTGTCTTCACCCAGGTGTTGTTGCACCTCAAGCACAATCTTGGTCCCGTCCGTTTTTGTCACTTCTAATGAATCAAGAATGTCTGGGATTTTGGAGTCAGCTCCGTCAAAAGCTACGTCTACCACGGGTCCGATTACTTGAGTAATTCTTCCAGTATTTGCCATTGATATAGTATGAATAAGTTATTGAATTAGGTCCGAAACTGCCTTCTATTCCCGGCAGGCCCTCGCCTTTCGGCAGGCAGGCGCAAAAGTAGCAGTTTCAGTTTCAAAGGCAAAAAAATAAGGAGCGTAAAAGCCCTGATTTAAAGGCTTTTTCACCTTTTTTTAGCTCAGGCACTCAATAGTTCAATCCGGAATGTGGTGCCATGGATTTCATCTGATGATTTCACATAAATCCTGCCTCCGTGGTAAAGATCAATTATCCTCTTGGCGAGGGTAAGGCCAAGACCCCAGCCCCTTTTTTTGGTCGTGAATCCTGCTTTAAAGACATTGGCGATGTTGCTTTTGGGAATGCCTTTGCCAGTGTCCGAAATGTCGATGAATACTTTTCCATCACTGCCTCGCAATATTTTGATGGCTATCGTACCGGAGGTACCTATGGCATCCACTGCATTTTTGCATAGGTTTTCAACCACCCACTCCAGCAATGGGGCATGTGCTTTCACTTCTATGGATTCAGATAGCGTATACAACTCAATTTTGATTTTTGACGAAACCCGAGGTTCCAGGTAGCTTACCACGTTGGTGATTAATTGATAGATGTTTTCGTTTTTCAACGTAGGGGATGATCCAATGCTGGAAAACCTTTCGGTAACCATCGTGAGTTTATGAATGTCTTTATCCAACTCATCCACGATCCCTTTGTTTTTGATATCGGGGTCATCGCGGAGCACTTCGATCCAGGCCATCAATGACGACAAAGGGGTGCCAAGTTGGTGGGCGGTTTCTTTGGCCAACCCAACCCATACCCGATTTTGCTCTGCCGCCTTTGAATAATTAAAGGCGAGGTAGGAGATAAATCCAAAAATAGCAATCACTGAAAGTTGAATGTAAGGGTAGGCAATAAGCTGGGTTAGGAGAAAGGAGTTTTTATAATATACATACTGTTTGCCAAATACCTCTCCGGTGCTTGGGTCTTTCAATACGATTTCGATGGGCGGATAGGTTGCTTTCATTTCCTGCAATTCTCGCTCCAGCATGTCATTCTTTTTTTTGGGCGACCATGACGGATCAATGTTCAAATTTCCGGAGTATACAAATTCCCCATCTTCGTTTACCAATATGGTGGGTATGCTACTGTTCTTATAAATAATCTCTTCTGTGATAAACAGAATATTAGTCTCCGTATCATTCAAGGTGTATTCAAGCGCCCGTGCGTACAGTCTTACCTGTCGGGTTTCGCGCTCCTTCAGTTGTTTTACAAGTACATTGGTGTAAAAGATGGAACCTATGCTGATGATGGTGGACACGCCAAGAATTATCCACTTCAACCTGGTGTTGTCCTGGTAAAATTCCATGGTAGGCAAAGCATTCCTGCGCGACATATCCGTTGAAGATAAATAAAAATTCCCGGATGCAGTTAAGCGGAATGCAAAGCTTCTATTCTATGTACTTTGAGTTCACGCAAACAAGGTGATCATCCTCTCATCATAAACCACTTGGCCAGCACTTTGTAGTTGACTTTAGAGCCGTGCATTAAAATACCAACGCGATAGATACGGGCGGCAACCCAGGTAGTGAAAATGAAACCACCTATTAAACAAACTATAGATGCAATCAATTCCAATGGAGGCACGCCAAATCCAATCCGGCCCATCATGGCTATTGGAGATGTGAATGGAATAATCGATAACCAAATACTGATGGTGCCATGTGGATTGTCGAGTATAAAGGTGAAGAGCGCAAAATAAGAAATGAGCATTGGAATGGTAATCGGAAAAATAAATTGCTGTGCTTCGGCCGGACTGTCTACAGCGGAGCCCACAGCGGCAAACAAAGCACCATAGAGCAAGTAACCACCCAGAAAATAAAATGTAAATACAGACACCATGTAGAATACAGGAATCTCACTAAGCGTTCGCATGGTTTCTAAAAATTGAGAGTTATTCTCCATGGCATTGGAAGCAGCCACCTGATCCATCGCCTCTTGCTGGGGCATGTCAAGGCCAAAATAGCCCAATACAAATGAAGAAATGGTAGTGATTAAAATAATCCAGATAAGAAACTGAAGTAAACCCACTGACGCCAGGCCGACAATTTTTCCAAGCATCAGTTGGAAAGGGCGTACTGAGCTGATGATCACTTCCACCACTTTGCTGGTCTTCTCTTCTATCACACCCTGCATGATTTGAGCGCCATAAACAAAAATGAAAATGTAAATAAGTATCCCGCCTACCATGCCAATTACA
>CAYNCP010000021.1:0-52986 GCA_964395905.1 uncultured Ohtaekwangia sp. | reverse complement strand
GATGGGAGTGCCCACTGACCATGCCTGACCTACCAACCCTTCACCCTTACGAAACTCATCTATTCCATCGACCTGATAAAAAACACCGGACTTGCTGTAGCTTGCTGCCAATGTCACGCGCTGATTAAAATGACTTTGAATCCAGGCTTCGCCAGTGCTAATAATGGGATATTTGTTGCAAAGTTGATACAGCACCAGGCGAAGGCATTCCCCAAGGTTTTTCTCTGAAGCAAATAACTCACCCACCGGATGGTGCGGGTGATGCAGTTCTCCTATTATTGCCTGTTGCGTAATGTCTTTGGCAAAAATGTGAACTTCTGCGGCCTGCAGGTCGTATGCGGATGGAACGCTCAACAACTCCAAATGGCGGATGCTTCCCGACACATGAATCATATCACATTCAAAACTGTGAATTTCACCCCGCATGGCCCTGACCAGCAGTTGATTGGTCGATTGCCTGGTTTCAGGTACGCATAAATCAATGAATCGCAACTTTGTCAGGTCACTATAGTCGTAGCCTAAAAAAGATTTTGGCCTGAGCGTAGTACCGCTAAACTTGCCATCGGTGGTCAGTGAAAAAGCGGAGACATGATCGTTTTGATTGTCCTTCTGAAGGGAGGGACTTTCCAGAGCATTCTTGAATGTCTTTCCCCACATAATTATATTATTAAGCTAATCCGGTGAATCGACTGATACTAGAAAAAAAAGACTTCTTCCATCTTTTCATCGCTTCGCACTTTCATTTTATTTTGATCGGATTTCAGTTACAAATATACCTTAATGAAATGCGAATAAAAAAAATAACCTGAACTGCCAGGAAGTAAACATTCACTGTAGTTCAAACCACTACACACTAAATTCAATTTTTATTACATAACGGGCCACCCACGTATGGTAGGTTTGTAACATAATAAAGTTTACCATAACGGTTTGATCCTGGTGCAATTTAAATAAGGTATAAAAACGCTGACTGGTGAAGTTTAAATTAAAATTTGGTTAGTTCTGAATCGATAAGCATAATAAAGACAAAAATACCGTTAACGATGAAAATTTTAACGGAAAAACTGAACTGGCTTTTGGGTCCATCATCTGCATTCAAGGTGGGGGATAGTGTGCAGTTACGTGGGGATTACCAACTCATGGTGGTGATTGAAGTCATTAAGAAACGCGGTATGAAGCAGGCACTTATACATTGCGAGTGGTATGAAACATCGCCTAAGCAGACTCGGAAAAATTTGTTTCCGGAGGACAGGTTGGTTCATTTTGACTGGTATGCTGCGCATCGGGCCTTACGGGCAGAAGAAGAATGCGCGAATAATTTCAGTGCTGGACAATAGTCCTCTCAATCACAATCTGAGGCGAAAAAATGAATGATGGAGCACATTGAAATGAAACAGGGATGGATATGAATAAACTATGTATCTATTGGGCTTTTGAAAACCTCTCAGACCGGTTTAAACCTAAGAATCATAGTCGTGACAAGGTTAATTTAAAACAGGAGCATGATGGAGCGTAAGGGGTTTGACATTTTATTCGTAGACGACAATGAAGAAGACGCAGCGATGGCCATCCGGGCGTTGCGTAAATTCAATCTCGCGGAAGCATTGCTTCATTTGGAAAACGGTGCAGAAGCTTTGCAATACTTGCACGATAATAAAGACCGCCCTGACAGACTTCCAAAAATCATCCTGCTTGATTTGAATATGCCAAAAGTGGGGGGAGTCGAAGTACTGAGAGAAATCCGGACAAATGATAAGTTAAAACATTTGCACGTAGTGATCATGACGGCTTCCAAGGAAGACAACGATATCATCGAAACCTATCAGCTTGGTGTAAGCGCCTACATTGTTAAACCCGTAGACGTGGAGAAATTCGTCAAAACCGTCAATGATCTGGGCATGCATTGGATGGTCATGAATTCAGCATCAAAAAAAAAAGAGAAGATTGACAGTTAATTACACCAGCTTAAAGTGGGTTTGACCGTTTTTGTGCGATGACAAACAAGGAATTTCGGCAGCAGGATGATGAGAGGCCAAAAGATGATACAAGATGAAACCACAGGTATTGAGTCGGGGACCTGGTTGACGGTACGCAACCATTCCCTTTTCGCAACCATTCCTGATCATGAATTAAAAATAGCCCTGAATTATTTTGAATGGAAAACCTATCGCACAGGGGAGTTATTAATAAAAGAAGGGGAAAGAGATTCGCGCGAAGTTTTTCTTGTACTCAGCGGCAGTCTTGAGGTGATCAAAAAGACAAATGCTGATCCCGTCAACAGCGTTTTAGGTGAGCTTGACCAATTCATCGTTGCCCGATTAGGGCAAGGTGACTTGATAGGAGAAATGAGCCTGATTAATGACCGTCCCAGGTCCGCTTCCATCATGTGCGTTTCGCAGGTGGAATGCCTTGTCTTGCATCCCCAACAACTGGATCGGATTGAACAGGAGTGTCCACTTTTTTTCGGCAAGTTCATGAAAAACCTGGCCGGATACGTATCGTCACGTGTTGAAAAAACCACGTTCAATGAAGTGCGTGCCTTAAAGACTGAACTGGAAAATTCCATGCTCAATGCCAAGGCCAATTTATTTTTTTCCTACGTGATTGGTCTGCTTTGCATTTACAACCTTACCATCAGCAAAATATCGGAACTGTCTTTTGATGCCAACAAAGCATCAATCATCAGTGCGCTCATTATCATTGCCTTTGCCCTCGGCCTGATATTCATGATCAAGCAAAGCAAACTTCCGGTGCATGTAATGGGCATTACTTTGCGCAACTGGAAACCCGCAGTTAAGGAATCGGTGATATGGAGTGTGGGCATCATTGCGGTATTATTTGCCATCAAGTGGGTACTTATTTCAGTTATACCCAAATACCAACACCTGGCCTTAATCGACTTTAATGCGTCAAGTCAGGCGTTTGGCATTAATTTCTTCCTTTACGGACTTCATTCTCCCATTCAGGAATTTGTAGCGCGGGGTGTGCTGCAGGGAAGTTTACAGCATTTCTTTTCAGGACGCAATGTGACTTTACGAGCGATTATTGTTTCCAACGCATTATTTTCCGCTACGCACGTTCATTTAATGAGCGGCTGGCTGGGTATAATCGTTTTTGTACCCGGTCTATTTTGGGGCTGGTTGTATTCACGACACAATAGCCTGGTAGGCGTTAGTGTGTCTCACATTATGATCGGGTGGACCGGCTTGTTCTTTTTGAATATCGAAGCGTTTTTCTAATGCCAATCACATGAAAATTTATTATTGAACGCACGCCATGGCCCTCACTAAGATTGACAAAATAAACAAGTTGATCAATAATGTCAGCCCGACATTATTCACTGCCCTGGCGATCAAGTCTTTTTTAATATGGGCCGCTTACATGCCTACAACAAATCTTTATGATTATTTTGGCATCAACGTCAGCGGTACTAATTCCCTGATCGATTTCGCTCCCGAAGTTTGGGTATCCTTACTGGCTTTTGTTTTTGGAACACTTATCATTGTCATCTCCATCGCTGCTGCCAGCACCCCCAAACTTATCGATTTGTTTATCTCCGATGTCCGCAGTCGATTGTACATCTGGCTGATTACTTTATCCACAGCTGAAAACATTATACTTCAGCCCCAGTCGCGGGAGAACCTCTTTGTAAATAATCTCATTTTTGTTAATAGCTATTTGTTGTTGCCGCTTTTCGGCATTATTGCCATTCCCTACATCTACTACATCCTGAGTTTTACCAAAAATTCCAATGTCATTGATCTGATCTCAAAAGAAAATAGGGCCGCCATCCGAAATGCGGTCAAGACCACCTCAGCAAAGAAAATCAATGCAAATCATTATACATTAATTGAAACCATCAACCAACTTCAGGACCTCCATCAATACATCCAGTTCAAGGAGCCCAAGGGCGTCATTATTCATCGCATGGGTGAATCCTTGCGGTTATACATCAGACTCAAGCCTGATTTCCCTAATCAGTATTTTATCCTTGGCAATGTGGTCAAAGACGACTTTCACTTTGCGATACTGGAAGGGGATTACACCGCGCTGGAAGAAAAGAAAATATTCTATGAAAATAAGGTACTGGGGGCCCTGGGATCCTCTTACCTGCTGCTGATCAAAGACAGCCACTATGACCTGGCGTCATTGTGTGGCAGCGAACTCCTTGGGGTAGGGAAGGTGGCGATTTCAATGGCGGATGAAGAAAATGTGAAACTGATATTGACCCAATTTAATACGTTCGTCCGATATGGGATCAATCATGGATTGAAAACACGGGAAATAAGGTGCGCTTACAATATGATTTATCATTACAGTCATTTTGTGGCCTTGCTCGTGGCTGAGCAGCAGGAGCTCAAAGTGAAACTGTGCTTTCAGTATTTGTGTTTTTACCTCAACGAAGTGACCCGGTTGAGTCTTTCAGAGCCCCTGTTTATTGTCCTGGCCAACAGCCTGGCAGCCAAATTGAAGGAAATCCTGATCACGATCAATCAGCACGACTTCAAACGCGAAAATCAGGGCGCCATGATCCTGATGATGAATACCTCAAGTCCCATGAAAAATCAACTCATTGTTCATGGCCGGGTTGATGTCTCAGGCTTTCGACTCATTCAAATCGCCACCGGATTATTTTATCAAAGTGCCGGGGAAGATGTCTATTGCGACTACGTGATCAAAACCATTGTGGAAGACATCGGGAAACTCAACGCAAGTGATCCCATCGAAATCGTGGACCGTGATTTTGACCGTTTGATGCTTGAGCCTGAGGAGTTTTGGGAGGAAACCCATCAAGGCAACCGGAACATGTTTTATTCTCCCCACAAAGACCAGATCCCATTATTCAAAGGAAAAGTAATTGCCAAAATAATCAATATGAGAGAGGCTAAATCACTATCCGCAAAAGAAGCCATATGAGACATAATTTCTTGCAATCAACAAAAATGAAAATCTTTATGAATTTGCATCTTAATTTTTCACCCGTTAGCCTCGTGCTGGGATTAGTATTAACCGGTTCATTGGCCCATGCACAAGTGGATGTGTCACTGGGAGGAAATCAAATCAGCCTTGCAGAAAACATAGAAACGGCCGTAGTAGCTGAGCCGCTAGATGGAAAGGTCAATACCAAAAGCCTGGAATTTGGGGCCACCCTTACAAAAGATGGCACGCGCCTCTATTTTAGCCGGCAGGGATATGCCGGTAACAAAGGAGGCGTATCAGATGAAGACATTTGGTTCAGTGAATTTGATGCCGCTACCCAAAACTGGCGTGAAGCCAAAAACATGGGGAGCCCGCTCAACAATGAAGGCCCCAATTTTATTGTGGGTGTAGGATGGACAGGCGATACGCTTCTTTTAGGAAACGTCTATAGTAAAAAAGGCAAAATGAAAGCCGGTCTCTCGCTATCCATCAAGGAAGGAGATACATGGTCTTATCCGCAGGAAATTTCAATTGCCAATGATTATAACCTGGCTGCAAGAACTGGATTTGATCTTTCCAGCGACCGCAAGGCACTCATTATCGCGCAAAGGAAATTGGATTCCAAAGGAGGACTGGATTTATACGTTTCGTTCCGGGAATTGAATTCCAAAAATCCATATGCCGGTAAAGAAAGTATCAATATGGGGCCCGTTTTAAATTCTCATGGTGATGAGACCTCTCCTTTTTTAGCCTATGATAACAAGACGCTTTATTTTTCATCGAATGGACATAACGGCTATGGGGGGTTCGACATATTTGTCTCGCGGAGACTGGACGATACATGGACGAACTGGTCTAAGCCGGAAAATCTAGGCAGTGGTGTAAACACCGCTCATGACGATACCCACTTCTCATTTACGCCCAAAAGCAGGTATGCCTATTACTCGCGTGGATTAACGCCAGAGAATTCAGATATCTATCGGGTAGACATGACTTATTTGTTTAAGCGAAGCGAAAAAAGGATCAATGAAATGGGTGAACTTATTGAAGAGGCACAAATCGGGCAATCCATTGTGCTCGATTCTGCATTCCTGGCAGGAAAGTCAAAAATCACACCCGCTTCGGAACCCTTCCTGCAATATATTGTAGAATACATGAAGCAGTATCCCAGTTACATCGTCATGATTTCAACACATGCCGAGAAACATCCGACACGGGAAGAAAGCCAATTACTATCCGAACAGCGGGCACTGGCCATCATCCAATACCTGACGGGCAATGGAGTGGGCCGGGAACGCCTTGAATTCAAAGCTTACGGACATGACATCGTAGTAAATATGGATAACTTGCCCACTTTGAAATACATGAAAGAGCGGATGCCCGCGTCTGTTGAATTCAGATTGATTGGATTCAAGAAGTAGTTATCGTATTTATATTTTTTGTCAGGTGTTAACACCCAACAACACTATATAATATCGTTAGGATAAAACATGGAAGTGAAACCATGTTTCGAGTCATTCGAGTTGATTAACTAATTCTCTTTTATGGTGGTGGGATAGACAGAAGCCGTCCGTTCTTCTGATTCTTTCGCTACTTTCTTCAAGTTCCTGGCATATCTTCGTTGCAGGTCTTTGGCCTTTTTGGCCACCATCTTGTCGTGCTTCAAGCCTGGCTTCGGACAATCCCATTCCTCGATTTTGCTCAATTCTTTGGCCTTGTACGCTGACTCCTGGAAATAATCATGATTATTGGCCATGGCTTCCCTGCGCTTGGCCATGGCGTATTTCAGCCGGTGCGCTTTGGCCTTTTTAAGTTTTACCACCTCCGGAGTAGGGCAGTAGAATGGGCTGGATGACTGGCAGGCCACTCCAGCAAGTAAAACGAACAGTATGAATAATTTGAAAATCATGGATCGATCGTCAAACAATTTAATCAATTAAGCCTAAATAATAAACTGATTGCTAGCTTGTTAATTGCTTCCTGCTACCTCGGTCATTGACGTTCAGTTGCGCAAGTATCTTCAGTTTAATAAAAACGCAGCGGAGCGGCATTTCATTACTTCGGTTGTCGGCTTTTTGCGTGTCGTAAAATGGCAAATCCGACCTTGAATTGCTTAACCCCCTCAATTTGACTAAATTTGGCCTCTTATTGAAAAAGCATTAGGCCTCATTTATGTCTGGGCCGGTATAAAACCAATGATATTATGAAACTACATCGATTAAGCATTGCCTTTTTTTTGGCGCTGTTGGTAGCCTGTTCACCTGCCAAAAAGGAGGAGGACAGTGAAGCAAATGTTGTTCAGGAGCAAGCCGAAATGGACCAACCCACTGCCTATGCCACCATGAACGCTGCCAGTGGAAGCTCGGTATCTGGCACAGCCAACTTTGCGCAAACAGGCGAAATGACGGTGAGAATGACACTTGAAGTTACCGGTTTAACACCTGGGGAGCACGCTTTGCACCTTCATGAAAATGGAGATTGCAGTGCCGCTGATGCCAGTTCTGCCGGTGGTCACTGGAATCCTACCGGAGCAGCACACGGCAAGCGAGGCGAAGGTGAATTTCATGCCGGGGATGTCATTAACCTGACCGCTGACGCAGAAGGTAAAGTATTCTGGAGCCAGGAAATCAACGGCTGGACCATAGGAGGGGGAGACGCAACCAATATCCTCAATCGCGGCATCATCATTCACGAAAAGCTGGATGACTTTACCACACAACCTACCGGAGCAGCCGGTGGCCGCGTTGCATGTGGCGTGATTATGCAGGGGAACATGTAAGCCTGACAACAATATGGTTTATCAAAGGCACCCCATTCGGGTGCCTTTCTTTTTTTTAGTACGTTCCATTTGATCGAATGCATTACACGGTTTGCAGACAACGATAGTATAAATTTTAGTTTATCGTTTAATTTTATATGTCTTAAATTTAGGTACATTACCTTGACTTTCCCTTTGTCATGTGATGTCCCAATTCCGATATCTGTGCGTGTTGGTGTTATTGCTGGCCTCCTGCAAAGAAGATCCGATCAACATTACTTGTGCCGATCCGCTCGGTGCGGATGCCATTACCCTAAGAGATCAACAGTACACATGCTATCAGGCACAGTTTAACAATTGCGTTTGGTTCAGGTTAGAATTTTCACCACCCGAACTCAGATCGGTATCAGTAATTACCAACAATGAAATCGCCACCATTTATGATGCAGGAGAGGTACCTTGTTTAAGTGCAGTTACTGCAAAGCCAGCCTCGGGTTTTGTTTTTGCCACTGAAGCTAAGTTGCATCATGGCTATGTAATCAAAATGCAGGACGGCACCTACGGAAGATTGTTTATTGACTCCTGGAAAAAATCAGGTAACCTGGTAACAGAAGTAAACATCACCCGGCAATATGCTTTTTAACATGAATAAGACAACCGTGTACTTATTATGGATGCTGCTGGCGTTCCAGCCTGCCTGGAGCCAGTCCAAATGGTTTATTTCAGGAGGCGTCTCGCACGTGTTTGGTTCAGGCGCAAATATTTTTCTGGGACAGGACTTTGCCTTAAAGTTTGAATACAAAACCCTGGATGTGGAGTACGAAAAAAGAGTGGTGGGTTCCTTTAATTTTGTAACAGGTGCTTCACTTTTTAACAGCGGCTACAAAACAACGGATGATTCGTTTAGCTCATTGAGCGAATTCAAAGCTACTTATATCGGAGTACCCCTTATGGCCAGGTGGAACATTGGCAATAGAAACGTGTACTACCTGGACTTTGGCGTTTCACCTTATTATATGGTCAACGCACACCTCACTGAAAGCATACCCCGCTTCAACGGACGCCTGGAAGTTGCTGGAGACATTACCCCTTATTCCAATCGCTTTTACTATGCCTCCAAGTTGCAATTATTGGTGCTTTTGAATCGCTTTACGTTGGGCGCCTATTTTCTCTTCCCTGCCAAAGGGCAAACCACCTTGAAAAACCTGGAAGGGAACTGGGGACTGAACAATCAGCAATCGACCTATTTGTTGTCAAACGGTTTTTCAGATTACCAGATTGTGGGATTTAAACTTGGCTATCGGATTCGATGAAGTACGGGCTGATCATATTGCTATGCATATTGCATTTGGATTTATGGGCTCAACATAAATTCAAAATGGCAAAGACGGTTCGTGAGATTAGAAAAATCAACCGCATCAAGGATCCCGAAAAAGCCATTGCCGATATCGAAGCACTCATTCCCCAAATAGCTGACAGTCACTGGAGGCTGAGGAACTTTCGAATTTTAATTTCCCTACGCCAGGCAGATTTGTACATACGTACGGGAGATTTTCTACGCGCAGAGTCGCGGCTGACTGAGCTGGTGGACGAAGTCGCTCAACTGGATGTCAATTGGGCTAAGGCCATGCTTCCGTACTTCGAAGGGAGCATCTTCGATTGTTACGAAAAACTGGGATACTACTACCTGATGACGGGTAACCTTAAAAAAGGAGAAGAAGTATTCCAACAGTCACAACTCAAAAGAAGTGAAGTATTTCCCAGGCGCAGCGTTCATCGCATCCACCCTATGGTGGGGATGGGATCACTGGCATTTAGAAAAAATAATTTTGACGAAACTTACCGGCTCTTTAGTGAAGCAGAAAAAAAACTACACCGGGCTACTTCCACCTTTTATGATTACGATAATGTGAGCCGGCTATACCTCAGCGACCAGGCCGAAATCTGTTTGCTGCAGGGAAGGAGCCTGGAGGCGTGGGAGTACATCAATAAACTGGCACTGGCTTCATCGGGTGTGGCCAAGTTTGGTAATCGCATCGGCAGCCGATTGGAAATCGCCCGCATTTTTGAACTGAAAGCCCGCTATTTTCTCCTTGAAGGTGACTACAGCAAAGCGCAGGAATACCTGGATCGCGCCAGTAAATACTATTCAGCCCGTATATCGACATCGGATATCAAGTTCAAATTATTGAAAACGCAGGCCCTGGTGCACTGGTTTGCCGGGAGCGTGGAGCAATCCAACCAGGCATTCCTTGATTTGGGAGAGGCTTACCGCCAGCACATCAATCAGAATTTCATTGCCATGAGTGAGTATGAAAAAGAACAATTTTATAATACACTGAAAAGCGACTTCAACTTGTTCAATGCCTATGCCTTGCAGTTGAAAGCGGATCAGGCTGCTCCCATGTACGAGGCCATGCTGAACAACACCATCAACACCAAGGCTTTGCTGCTCAACGAAAGTAATAAGATCAAGAACGGAATTCTAAAGGGTGGTGATCAGGAATTGATTGCCAAACTGCACCAGTGGGAACAGGCCAAAGCGCAACTCTCGGCCTTTTATTTTGACAAAGATGCCATTCAGAAAATTGACTCACTGGAGAAAGAAGTGGAGGCACTGGAAAAAGACATCAATGGACAATCCCATTTATTTACTAGCAAAGAGAACCCCCGCGATTGGAAGCAGGTGAGGAGTGCCTTGCAAAAAGGGGAGGCAGCCATTGAAATCATTAGGGTAAACAGGGCACAAACGGGCAATAGAAAGCTATACGGCAAGAACAGCGGCCTGAGCGACTCCGTCAATTACCTGGCATTGATTATCAAACCAGATTCCGAAACGCCAGACCATGTATTGCTCACTGAAGGAAACCTAATGGAAGGGCGCTACCTGTCTTACTACCGCAACGCCATTTTTGCACGCGATCAGGATTTGTCAAGCTACGACATTTATTGGCGTAAGTTGAAGCAGCACCTCACAGCAGTAAGCAGGGTATACCTTTCGCCTGATGGCGTTTATAATCAGCTCAACCTGAACACGCTTAAAAATCCGGCCAGTGAAAAATTCCTGCTGGATGAGATGGAGCTGATCTATGTCACCAACACCGCTGACCTGCTTCGCAGGGAAGAACGGGCCGTGTTGGATGCCGATGCTGTACTGGTGGGCCGACCCGCTTACGATTTTTCAAATCCGGTAGCTGAAAGCGCCTCTGTTGTACCCTATGGCACGCGCTATGTGATGAGCGAGGAGCTGACCACTTTCAAAGAGCAGGAGTTCATGGACCTGCCGGGAACAGAAGAAGAGATTGACCAAATAGCCAGCACGCTCAGAGCACGCGACATCAATGTCACTGCTTACAAGGGGCAAGAGGCACTGGAAGAAAATGTAAAGGCGTTGGATAGCCCGTCCATCCTTCATATTGCCACACACGGATTTTTTGTTGATGATGGCGCCAGTGTTATCAATCCCATGATCCGCTCCGGACTGATACTGGCTGGCGTGAAGAACCCTGACGCACAGCAAAATGTGGATGGCATCCTCACCGCCTACGAAGCCACCAACCTGAACCTGGACAAGACCAGCCTGGTGGTACTATCGGCTTGCGAAACCGGGCTGGGAGAGGTGCGCAACGGTGAAGGAGTGTACGGTTTGCAACGCGCCATCATTGTGGCCGGGGCCAATAACCTGTTGATGTCGCTGTGGAAGGTAGATGACGCTGCCACCGCCACACTGATGATTGCATTGTACAATGCCTGGGAAACCGGACAGAATCAAAAAGCCTTCAGGGAGGCGCAAATGGTGATGCGGGAGAAATTTGCTCACCCGTTTTATTGGGGCGCGTTTATCATGCTTGGAAAATAGTTATGAAAAGAAGTACACTGTTGTTGGTTGTTATTCTTTGCTTCCGCATTCACCTGCTGAATGCGCAAGTGAATATTACTCCCTATGCAGGTATGAACAGTACCAAAATGAATGATCATTTTCTCGGTTTTGAGAAGGGGGGAAGCTTTGCGTTTGTAGGGGTGGAAGTAGAGCTGCGTTTAAAACCCCGCGTGCACCGGCCAGTCTACCCCACTTTGGTGACTGGGATAAGTTACCTTAAGAACGGCTTCATCAATTCAGACAATTTTTCGATTGGTCAATTGTCTTATATCGCCAGCATCACCGACCGGAAAATGGAATATGTGCGCATTCCTGTGGTGGTACGCCTACACTGGCAGCCCTTTCCTTTGGTGGAAGAATGGACTTTGTTTGTGGGAGCAGGGGTGAGCAACAACGTGTTGCTGAGTGCTCACCTGCGTGAAAAGTACACCTCAGTGCTCATCAGTTCAGACTTGCTGGCTCCCCCCGTCACCGAGCAATATCAAGACAGCCGTGACGTAACAGATTTGGGTAAAAAGCAAAGTTTGTTTACCCAGTTTGAAGTGGGCATGGCGTATAAAAAAGTGCAGGTATCCTTCCGCGTGAGCAAGTCGGTTACCGATTTGTACTATACCGGATTGGAAAACAGTTGGGGTTTACCTGCGGACGAATCGGACTATTTGAAAGCCTATAATGCGGATGGACGAATTGCTGAAAAATACGTGGAGATCACCCTGGGTTACAAATTGTTAAAGTAAAGCATTAACTTAAAAATGATAAGAAAGAAAACGTGGTCAAACATTCAATAATGGCCACGCACCATGCAGGCGTAGGCGAGTAGTTGTATCAAACCGGATATTTGGCAAGAGCCGGTAATCTTTATACTTTCACCAATAAATTATGAACCCATCAATGATTGCGGATCAGCTGACAACAACAGGTATAGACAATCGTCTCACCTTACCATACGTTTCCATGTGGATGGATGGTGAAATTCTATGCGGTGAATACGCCAAGGATCTTCACTTATCCCTGGAGGTAGCAAAAATCTGCGTGGAAGCGCGGTTGTTTTTCTCCAAAGGAAAGATGTCCGTCTTACTGGTGGATATGAGAGGCATCAAGTCAACCACCCGGGAGGCCCGTCAATACATGGCCACAATAGGTGCCACGCTGGTAAAAGCATGTGCGCTGATTACCGGTTCAGGATTCAACCGCACGTTGGGAAATATTTTCCTGGCCATCGACAAGCCTCCTGTGCCCACCCGGCTGTTTACTGACGAAGGCAAGGCCAGGGAATGGCTGCAGCAGTATTTGTAAGAGCAGATTTACCATTTGATAATCGATTGTTTTGAAGGATTTACGGTCACCTGCTGTTGACTTTCTCTGAACCGAACCGAGTAATCTCCTGACCACAAAGCGAGTGGTTGATTGAGTTTGGCATAGGCGAGCTGATTGCCATCCAAGTCAATGTAATAGTATGCATCCGTATTTCCATTTACAACCACACTACCCGTTGCTGCTTCCGATATTGATTCAGCAACAACAATGGTCAACAGGCTGTTATTCACTTTGACCTGATAGCTACCTGGAAACAGCGAAGCTGGCTGGTTCAGTTTGGCATAGTGCAACTGATTGCCCGCAGTGTCAAGCACGTAATAGTACTCGTCTGTCATTCCCGTTACCAGGAGTGTGCCCGAATTGACGGTTGTGGTACCTCCTGCGTTAACTTTTATTGGCAACAGGGTATTGTTAATTTTTACAATGTAGTCACCCTCGAGGAGCGGTGATTGTTGCTCTAGCTTGTTGTAATGAAGCTGGTCTCCACCAGTGGTAAGCACATAATAATAGGTGTCTGTTGTGCCACGTGCCAGCACCGTACCTGTAGTAATTTCTGTTGGCTGTTCCAAACGCAAAGTAAACGGCTGCTCCGTGTTATTGACTTTGAGATAGTACGCCCCCGGAAACAGGGAGAGGGGCTCATTCATGTGAGCATACGACAACTGGACGTGCGCAGAATCAAGGATGTAATAATAATCACTTGTTGCACCCTTGACAAGAATTGAGTTGGTTGAGCAATGACATTGGTGACTAGCTTTAATCACCACATCATGGATCGTGTTATTGACCTTAACGGTGTAGTTGCCCGGATCCAAAGTGAGCGCACTGTTCATTTTGGCATACGTCTGTTGTTGCCCACTGTTGTCAAGCACGTAATAATAGACATCCGTAGTTCCCTCCACCAGTAGGGAGGCATTTTGATCTGGGGTGGGTTGCTGTGTGCAGACGGGATCTAATGGCGGAGCCGGACCACAACCTGTCATCGCAAAAAAAATGAAAGCGATGGAATAAATCTGCAGCCCAATTGATCTGGGGACATTCATGCAACAAACAAGGATGGAAGAGGCTTTATAAAGCTATACGAATTAGGGTCAGATGCCAATAAAAGCACGCCAACAATTTAACAGGTAATGGATATCCTGACATTGATGATGCCCAACGATGATGGAAAGCACCAAAACTCCCATTAAAAAGAAAATAAATTCCATTCATTTGCTTGCGTAGCTAAATGGCTACGTATATATTTGTAGTCAAATAGCTACATATATGAAACTGAGAAGAGACCCCTTTCAGGCCATTGCAGATCCCACGCGCAGGGCCATACTCATGTTGCTGGCAGCGCAGACGATGACAGCAGGGGCCATCGCCAGTCATTTTGAGGTAGCCCGACCCACTATTTCGAGGCACATGTCTGTTTTACATGAATGCGAACTCATCGAATCGAACCAGCAGGGAAGGGAGATTCATTATCAACTCAAAATGGACAAAATGAAGGAAATAGAACAGTGGCTGACTCAATTCAGGCAGACCTGGGAGAAACGCTATGACCAACTTGACCATCTATTAACCACACTTAAAACCAATAAGCCATGAAGCACAACTTACCATTCGAGTTCCTGGTGGACAAGGAAAAGAACACCATTACCGTAAGGCGGGAATTTGCCGCCAACAGACAACTGGTTTGGGATTGCCATACCAAGAGTGAGCTGTTGGACCAGTGGTTTGCCCCAAAGCCATTTACAACCAGGACCAGGAGCATGCACTTCAGCGAAGGCGGCCACTGGCATTATGCCATGGTGGATCCCGAAGGAAAGGAGTACTGGAGTTATACCAAATACCTGAAAATCAATCCTATAGATGGCTACGAATCATTGGATGCTTTCAGTGACGGAGAAGGCCATTTGAACCACGACCTGCCCACGGCCAAATGGGTGGTGGGCTTTTCTGATGCAAAGGACCACACCCTGGTGGAAACGGTAATTCATTACCACTCATTGACCGATTTGGAAACGGTAATCAATATGGGCATGGAAGCCGGTCTCACATCAACCCTGGAGCGACTGGATGACCTGCTGATTAAGTTGGCCAGGGCCGTGCCCAGGTGATCCTTTTAAGGGGACGCATACGAGATTTTGATGTGGTGGAACATGCCCTCATAGCCGGTAATGGTCAATTTTGTAGCATCCTGACAGGCTGTAAATGGCAATAGTTCATCTTCATAGGAAAGGGTATTGCTGGCTGTGGCTATCAATTCGCCAGCGCGGTTATACAAATTTGCCGTAGAGCAGCCAGGGCGGCAGTTGTCATTGACCAGTATTTGAATCTCCCGGATCGCGCGAGCCGGGTTGAGTTTGACTACCAGCGTGGCAGGGTATAGCCAGAGTACGTCTTCGTTATTGCCGAAATAGCACAATGTGGTGTCACTTTCTACACTGGTAATCATGAGGGTATGGTTGTCAATGGAAAGCGAGTCGCCACAATGGATAAACATGTTCTTTTTAAAAGAGATCAGGGTTGCTGCAGGCAATTGGTTTTCGTGACCAGTTTTGGATTTGCGGGATTTAGATTTTCTTTTTTGCGCCAGTCCGTCAAAGGCACAGAGCACCAATGCAAAGACGCACAATACGACAACCGGCAATTGATTTTTTTTTGTCATGGGGCGGTATCGATCAGAAGTCTGGCGGATTCGGTTGATCATTGTGACTAATTTACCAATTATTCCTAAAGCCCGGTAAGGGGAGTAAGCCTTGGGAGGGCCGTGCAGTGATTGCGCCAGGATAGAATAGCCCCAGGGCATAGGCCATAAAACCTATTTAACATAATATAAATTATATAACTCTTTAGGGTTTTGCGGTCTGGGCCTGCAAGGGCCAGATTAACATAAAATAGCGCAGCGAAGGCTGGTTAAAGCAACGCAAAACCCAGCCCTTATATTTTAGGGATGAAACCCAGCGCTTAAAACACTTTCTATTGAGATTCAGTTAGCCCGGAGACCTAAGCTTACTTAACATAACGCTCGCCATTATATAACTCATTAGGGTTTTGCGGTCGGAGCGATTGTTACTATTTATTATAATCGTCTACCATTCTGGTGAAAGCCTCTAACGTATCCATTTGAAAGCTGGATTCAAAGACTGGTCCTTTCACAAAAAGGTCTCTAAAACCATATTTGTTTTTAGCATAATTGGTTAAGACGGTTTTATTATCTCCTACCAGAGACTTTATGTTGATTGTGGACATATTTTTTGCTTCCTCGCCTTCTTTCTGTGAAAGAATCTCAAAATTGTTTTCCTGCCATTTCACATAATCAGCGTCATTAACTTTCGTACGGTCCGGTAAGTGGGAAGTAACAAAACCCTGGGTGTGGTGATACTTTTTAAAGACGGTAATCTTTCCTTCTGTCACAACTTCTAGCATCATCTTTTGAGGAATCTTGTCTAGCTTTTTCCTTGCAAACAGATTGGCATATTTCGCTTGCTTGTATTTCTTGCCATTTTCAAGTTCAAAACTTTGCACTTTGCTGGCATCATATACTACGTCATCAACTTTTTCTCCAGCACTATAGGCGGTATAGGTTTTCTCGTCTATTACGTTAACCCGCTTTTGAAATTCCTGAGGATTCATCATATCAATAAAAATATAGCCACTAACCTCTTCCCCATTTTCAAGTGTTACGGTACCTTTTTCATATTTTCCAACCGAACTTGGAGTTCTTAATTGAGCAATGACATTGTTAAGTGTGAAGCAGAAAAATACTACGAACATGAGCGCAGTAGTTGGATTTGTTATTCGTTTTACCATGGTTTTTATTTTTTTTGAATTTGTTCAAAATAGTTAAGCATGCATCGTGCAATCGCTGATTGAGGTAATGAATCTAATTGTAATTTAATGAATAACAAACACCATACCAATTCCCAACTTGCTCCGATGTTATATCGGGATTGTCATGCCCCGCCTTCACTTCGTTGCGGACGGGCAGGCGCACCATGCTCCCATTACCAAAGCCTTCCCAGCAGCGTGTCGCTGCCTCCCGAGAAAACTCGGGACAGGCCAGCCCGGTGTAATGGCATTGTCCTATGACTAATTATTCTTAGATTGTTATAGGTAAGCCTAACCCCGGTTTTATGAAAAACAAAGTACCTATCTCCCTGTCTCTGTCATTTGCCCTATCACTCTTCTTTTCCCTTGAAACGATAGGTCAGCTAGGAACGGGTGCAGCAACTGAAAGTGCCACTACCAAAGAGAAAAGACCCGAAACGAGAGATGTGACGCCCTATGAGTCTTTAAATACCAACCCATTGGAGTGGATGAAGAAAATCCGAGTGGAAGGAAACATGACTTCTGCACCCAGTGAAACCTATTTTGTTCAGCTATCAGCACCTAAAAATGGCTCCTTGATGATGAACGATGGACGCCTGCTGCAGGGACAGATGCAGGTTCAAATGAAATTTAATAAATCTGAGCAGGACGTCTTCTTTGAAAAATTTATTTTAATGAAGGATGGAAAAAGAAAAGTATATTCTGCCTGGGATGTCAACTATTTCTATTTCGCGTTCAGTCCCTCTGATTTAAATAATAAGCGAACAAGTATTAAAGAAGATAACACAACGAGTTCAGGTAATTCCAAAGAAGCAAGCGAGATGTTCAGCAGCGGCAAGTTGTTTCTTAATAATGCTGAACAAATAGATGGGATGATTTGCTTTGACTTTAATCAACCCGCATATAGCCTGCCTAATTACCACAGGGCCTACATCACCAATGGATCAGCGCCTGTTGTTCACATATATTTTGCAGAAGATATTATAAGAGCGGAAAAAATGATCAATGGTACACTTCATCATTATGACCGGATCTTACATGGCATAATGGACAAAGAAGATCTGATTGCCAATGTTGAATCCGGCAAAGTAAAAGGATTTCTTGAACCTGCCCAGGCAACAATTGTATTGGATGATGACAGGGAGTTTAAAGGCCAGGTAATGCTAGACAAAGGGAGAAAAGTGGAGAGCTTTCTATTTGTTAGTGAGGACAAGAAATACGTAAACATTTTCGATCAAAGCTCAAAAATTCAGATCGCAGAACTTTTGACAACAAAAGATGGTCAGGAGGTTTCGTACACATCCAACGGCAGCGGCTTCGCCACCATGGAGGAAGTTCGAGATCAACTAATAAAGAATTCATCTAAGCGGAGTAGTGATGAAAAAAATGCATTGACACCGGGTAGTATAACGTTAAACAATGGGAATGTATTGAAGGGGCAGGTTGCACAGATAGAACCCAGGAAAGTATATTCTGATTGGAACAGCGAGCTAAAAACACACGGTGGTTTGTTTTACCTTAATGAGCAAAACAAGCTACGTATGTTAACCTTTGGTAAGGTGAAGGAGTTTACTCAGAACTTATCAAACAGTAACACCCATTTTGTTGTGCGTAAATATAACGATGGTTCAATCCAATTGCTCAACTCTGCTGAATTAGAGAAGGTAATGGCGGATGGAGAAGTTGTTTTTGAAGACGGAACTACTAAAAGAGTAAAAGTGGCAGCGCCAGCTTACCACGAGGTTATGGTGATCAATGAAGCCAATGTCCTGGAAATTTTGCATGTGAGCAAGGTAAAAAGTATTTCTGCCAATTATCCCGATGGGCTGAAAGTTTGGCTCGGAGCTTTTCCTGAAGTTAATTACTTTGTTGAAGTGCATAGTCCGGATAAAGTTGTGAGCTTTTACAAAAACCCATTGCCAACACACTGCAATGAAAGCGCAACAAACCTGGCCAACTCTTTAAAAGATGTCGGAGCGGCCGCCAAAGCACAATATACGGCAGCACAAATTACGGCTGACGATAAAATCAGCACAGAGCAGAAAAAACAAAAAATTGCCCAGACGTATGAAAATTATGAAAGTGCGTCAAGCTTCCCTAACTGTTCGGTTTACTATGACGAGTACATCATTGCCATCAAAGGTACCAACAAAAAATACCTTATATATAAGGACAATATTGATGAAATGGTTTCTTCTCTGGTAATCGGCTGTGAGGACATGAATAGGTGGTATAAGCAGGTTAGAAAATATAATTCAGTACGTGTAATTGAAGAGTTTGTTAACTTCCTAAATGAAAACAACTGTGCACAGGATGCATTTGTGCTCCGTGAATCTACACCTTTAGAAAAGTTTGTGTGGAGTGGCCTTCTAAAAAAAGGCGACAGATCCAGGTGGACTAAAGGATGGGTACAAACCGTAGGAGGTAAAATTGTTGAAGGTGATATTTCTGTTTTCAGAACTAGAACTGACGATCAGGGTGTAATAAGAAAAAGATATCGAAAAGAGTTTGCGACAGCTGGAGTAGAAATAGCACTTTATGATAAGCGTGAGTTGGCAACGCTTATTTACAAATTTAATTTACCACCATATGCAGTGCTGGCTGTGGGCTTTGACGAAAAGGCAGATAGCATTAACAATCAGTTTGAAACATATGACAGCCTGGAGGCGTATGAACCAGATTTTGAGGAGTTTTTACTTGAGCAACCTAAAATAGTTCAACCCAATGGCTCCATTTTCACAATGGATAACATCGAAACCAAGGGTAATATTACGCTGAACATAAGGCCATTATTATGGTTTGCAGAATCAGCTTTTTTTGAAGATGAATCGGGAACACGAATTGAATTGACTTCAAACAGTAATTTAAAAATGATACAAATAGATAACGGCAATGAGATTAAGTCGTATGTACCTTATAAAGATGTTTTTGTGGAAATTCTGGTTGACTCTAAGGGCTTCAGGTACTTTAGGAACCCGTACCCTACCGCAGAAGTTGGAGTCCTATCCGGATTAGCAGCTACTTTAAGTGCCGCCCAACAGGAAGCAGCCAAACAGGGAAGCCGTGATAGGACCGAATTTAATGCAGATGATTATAAAAAGTTAAGAAAAGAATACGTGTTCTTAAATCTTGATACAGGAGAAGCGATTATTGTTCATTCCGGTATATATAAGAAAATGGTTAACTCCTTTTTGGCAATCTGTCCGAAATTCGAAAGCCTGGATTCAAAGCAACAAGCGCTTTATTTGGATGATAATAGTCCTGAAAAAACAATTCAAATGATGAATGAATGTTATTAGTGTTTGGCGTCCTATGAATCATTACGTTAAGATTACTCTGGCTGTTCAAATTCTGATATTTTGCATTGCAGAAGCCTTTTCTCAAGAGGATCCAAAGCTTTCCGAGGGGCTAAAATTTGCCATTGCGGTTGGCAATCAGATTACGATCAGTACGGACTATGAGATAATCAAACCAAAACAACGATGGACCTATATTCATCAAGAGGTTCGCAAACGACTAAATCAAGGTGATCGCGAATTTGAAAATGGTAACCTAAGCAGTGCGTATAGAAAATATAATGAAGGCTTTATTGGCGTTTTAAGAATAATGAATTTTCAAAAAGCAGAAGAACCCGATGATCCTCTCACTTTAGTCAATGTTTTTACATTATCTGATCAGGTAGCTGCGAGAATTGAAGACATGAAGCCGCCAATCATTAAGGCTTATGATAAGAATAATACCAAACATTTTTCTCAGAACGACTATTGGGAGTATACCCGCGGACTCAACACGGCAGGCATCTACTACCATGCTAAAGGTATTTATGGTACTGCAGAGAAGCTATATCTAAGGGCACTGGCGCTGAGGGGTGAACAATTTGGAAAAACAAGTGAGCCGTATGTATGCAGTTTAAGTAATTTGGCTTTGTTGCGAAAGGATCAGGGAAATTTTAAGGCCGCGGAAGAAATGTTTAATTATCTGATTAGGTTTTACACTAAGGCAAAAGGAACGTCTTCCAAGGAATACAGGATTGTGGCAAACAACAGGGCCATGATGTTGGCACAAATGGGAAGAAAGGCCGATGCTTTAAAAGAGATTGAGGAGCTGGACAAGATTGCATCTGTAAAATCGATCGATAGCATGCACTTAGATGATTTACGCATTTCAACCAATCACGCGCTGTTGAAAAATGCAGATGGAAAAAATATCGAATCAATTGCCAGATTAAAGTCGATTTTAAGATTGCTTGAAAGTGAGAAGTACGAAAATAGACCTGATTATTTTCTGAACGCAATCTACCTGGGGCGAATTTATTTGAATAGCGGTATGGCTGACTCTGCTAACAGCATAATGGAAAACTCTGTAAAAAAAGTTAAGAGAAAATATGACATTTCAAGCCCAATTTACATTAACAGCCAAATGGCCCTAATAGAATATCAATTACATAACGGAAACTATAGTAACGCATTAGTGAATTGCAATGAATTGTTAACAACGCTTGAAAAGCAGGTAGGGATTAGGCACTTAGATTACCTGGATGTTTCAGTCAAATCTGCCTATTGCAAATGGAAACTTGGTTTTACTAATGAAGCTCTTAAGCATTTTACTTTGGCCAATGAACAATATCTGATAATGGTCAATGACTTGTTCAAAACACTAAGTGAAAGTGAACAAAGTCGCTTCTGGAATTCCATTAGTGGGAATATTAATTTGTTTCATTTGTTCGTTGCCGATCAGGTACATGAATATCCGGAGCTGGCACAAAAAAGCTACGATCTACATTTGAAAACAAAAGGGCTATTAATAAACAATTCTAAGAAGACAAGATTAACCATCCAAAGCAGCAGTGACACAGGAGTAAAGCAAAAATTTAATCATTGGCTTGACCTAAAAGAAAAGTACTATGGGTACCTGGGTATGGATAAGGATGAATTAAGCCTTCAAGGATTTAATATTGACGTGATTAAAAAAGAAATCAATGAGCTTGAACGAACGCTGGTGAGTACGTCAAAACTATTTGAAGCCGAGTTTATGAAAGATGACGTTAACTGGAAAAAGGTACAGCTTGCTTTGCAAAAAGATGAAGCAGCGATCGAAATTATTAGGGCGCATGACCCAATGACAAACTTAACCCAGTACCTCGGTCTAATACTCTCAGATACGGGACAACCTGTTATAGTAGTTTTCAACAATGGGCACGAACTTGAAAGTAAATTATACAGACTTTATAAAAACTCAATTGCACTGAGGCAGGGTGATGTTAAAAGTTATGTTAATTACTGGCAACCTGTAGATAAGTTACTAACTACGAAGAAGCGCATATACCTCTCGGTAGATGGTGTTTTCAATAACATCAATGTAAATACGTTGTATAAATCTGATCAATCGCCATTAATAGATGATCGGGAAATAGTCTATGTAAGCAATACGCAAGACATCATAAATAGAGAGCATGTAAAGGGTCTCGCAATTAAAGATGTTTACCTCGTAGGAAATCCATCCTATGGAGATGATAGGTTGATTAGTCCTTTACCAGGAACTAAAGAAGAAGTGGATATGATCCATGATTTACTAAGTTCCGCCAATATAAGTTCAACCACATTAACAGAGGGAGATGCAACAAAAGATAACTTGATGAAAATTCAGAGCCCATCTGTCCTACACATTGCCACTCACGGCTTTTTTCTAAACGCGGATGGAATTAAGCACAATCAATTGCTAACTCAACCTTTTGAGGGGCCATTATACAAATCGGGATTGTTACTAACTGGTGCATCCGTGGCTTATAATGATGGGCAATTTGACCCCATTTCAAATGGTGTGTTTACTGCCTATGAGGCGATGAATTTAAACATGACAAACACTGAAGTTATAGTATTGAGTGCCTGTGAGACGGGTTTGGGTGAAATAATTAATGGTGAAGGAGTTTATGGGCTGTCCAGGTCATTACAGGTTGCAGGTTCTAAAAGTATAATCATAAGCCTTTGGAAAGTGGATGATACCGCGACAAAAGAACTAATGAAATTATTCTATAAGAATTGGACGGGAGGAAACGACCGTTGGCAATCATTTAGGATGGCTCAAATTGAATTAAGAAAGCAATATGCTGAGCCTTACTATTGGGGGGCATTCATGATGATCAATTAATGTAGCTTGTGAAGGGATAAGCCGGTTTTTAGTAATCGAGAATTTATAAAAGCAAATAACAGATCCTACCATTCCGGTGGTTCATCCCTCCCAACCTTAACCCTTTGACCAATCAGAGGTAAATGTTATCCAACTAGGGCGAAAAGCATTTGTCTTTTCTTATTTGGGACTGGCCATGATATGTTTTTCAACTAATTCAATGGTATGCGTCAATAATTCAGGTCCACCATAATTTCCGTGGCCAGGAATTACGGTTTTAATATCCGGGTATGTTTCCAATAAATTCTTAATGGTTAATCCCCAATCTACCACCACAGCATCAGATACATTTCCTAATCCGAAGGCGCTACTTGCTCTTACCAGACAACCACCAAAAAGAATCTTCTGACCAGGAATCCAAACAGTAATATTATCAAATGAGTGTCCTGCACCGAAAAAACGACAATCAATTTGTTGTCCGTTAAAATCAATCGTTAACGAATCAGTGAATTGAGTTGATGGCATAGTTAACCCATTTTCCTTACACTTTTCAACTGTCTTTGAATTAGCAATTGATTCAACGCCTATGCTTTTCAAATAAGCTAATCCACCAAGGCAGTCATCATGGAAATGCCCAACAATCAATTTGGTCAAATCGACAGATAGGGAATTCTTCAAATATTCTGCTAATATTTTAGTTTTATCATTGTCCATTGGTGTATCAATCATCAGCGCCTGTCCATTTTTTATGACAATCAGTCCGTTAGAAGGAAAACGCCCAAAATCATCATGTTGATGCCAGGTCACGTGAACATAAATAGAATCCTGGAGATGAATCAGTTGAATGTCCTTGTCTATTACTATGTTATTCGTATCCTGAGCAATTGATTGGATTGTACCAATAATTCCGAATAGTGATATTAAAATTCCTTTTCTAATCATTTTATCAATCGGTTTCAAGCTGTGGATGACTCTTTTATCATGACGAATGGCTGTAAATATTATTTTTATAGCCTTTAGATTTAACTTATACAATGTTAGTTACTATGTCGATTTCATCCTGTAATAAGCTATCAATCCACAAGCCATAAAAATAACAGCATTGATGAGCACATTTCTTGGCTCATTTCTCTTACTGTGTATATATGCAGCTGGAATCATAATAAACCCAAGACATATAGCCGATATTGAAGTTAGCACGATCCATCTGTTTATTACCATTGGTCCAATTACGGCCATTGCACCCAATATTTCAGAAATGCCAATGAATTTAATAAGCCATTTCGGTAATCCTTCCACACCTGTTTGGCCTTTACGAACAAGTGTCTTTTCATCGAAATAAGCTTTATTGATTCCAGAAAACAGAAATACGAAAGCGGTCAATCCCTGTAAAATCCAGATTGCGATGTTCAAGTCCATTTTTTATTTACAAAGCTCACCTTTGACAATCGATGTTCCTTTGATAAATGTCAAAAACTATTTCTGAGTTCTTATTCGGCTCAAAGTCTCCTGCGTTATTCCCAAATAAGAAGCAATCATTCCTAAAGGCACTCTTTGTAAAATCTCAGGCTGTTGATTTGCTAAGATATCATATCGCTCTTTTGCAGTATTAAAATGCAGATTATCAAATCGTTTTTTGCCAACATTGATATTCCATAGTTGGCAAATAGTCTACCCAGCTTTTCTAATTCTTTGTTGGCTGAAAACATTTTTTCTAATTTATAATATCCAAATTCCCAAAGAATACACTTTTCAATGGTTTCAACTATTTTATTACTGGGTTCTCTCATAAAGTAACTTGCTATAGACCCAACAAAGTCATTTTCCAGTGCAATCCAATAGGTAATATCCTTTCCATTTTTATGGTAATAGGTTCTTGCTATTCCTTTTTCGACAAAGTAAATGCTATTGCATATTTTATTTTGTTCATGAAGGATGACTCGAGGACCAAATTCCCTTCGCTGGATAACACTTAACAATATTTTCTCATTGGCTAAAGTTAGTTTTCCAATTCTTCTAAAAGTCTCAATCAAACTTTGCATTTACACCTTCAATTCAAATTTCAAGTCGCATTTCTAATAAAATGGGTTTAAAGCCCGCTTTCAAGTACGAATTTTTTGCAGTGATATTTTCATCATAAACTTCCAATCGAACTTCATTCACATTTTGACTTTTGACCCAGTCTAAGAGTCCATTCAAAATCCTTTTGTTTATACCTTGTCCCCGAAATTCAGGCTTCACATACATACAGCCAAGGTATGCGTATTCAGTATAACGCTGAAAAGCTTCCGCTGGCAAAATTTTAGCGTAACCTGAGCCTACAATTTCCTTATTAATTACTGCTACTAAGACTTCTGCAGTTTTCGATCTGATGAGTTCGATTAGATCGTAATAGTGAATTTCACCATCTCTCAAAGTGTTATCGAAAGGCCGTTCAGCATCTATTATTCCCTTTTCAAAACCAAGCAATATATCGATTTCAGATTCAATTGCTTTACGTATTTCAAGATTCACTTTTTTCTAACAATTTAGGTTAATTATTTTCTTCAAGTGTTCAGTTGATATAACAACGCGATTACACAATAGTACTTGTCTGTATTGAATGAGGCGTTGCGCCCCTCCTGCAAGTTAACACAACCATGGTTAGATTGAATAAAAATAGATATACGGGAAATAGAGCATACAGCGGGTCATGATTTAAACATATAAATAATGTGATTGTCCATGACGATAACCCCAGCGTCCATGCTCTTGATTTTTCTGATTTTGGGTTTTTATATGTCTTTAAAAATGTCGGAATAGCTAATATAAGATCAGCGGTAATTGCATATATAGTAGTGTACCAAGGGTCTTTGGAGATTAAGTAAATATAGATGCAGGCTATCCCCAGAAATAAAAATATCCAATCACCAGGCTTCAGCGAAAAAGTTTTTAAGGCTATTGCAAAAGTGGATATGATCAGGCAACCAATCGTGGATAATATTAAGCCTGTTTGACTCCACTCCCATCCTTTACTAAGTACTTGTGAAAAAAAACTCCCGCCCATCAACATCGCCCATCCAAGCCAGGATAATATACTAGGACTTACTTTTTTTCTAATTGTATTTGTTAGGTAAGTAATTTGAGCAATCACTATTAAACCGCCCGCAATCACACCAATTATTTGCTCAAATAGAACAGGGATTACCATAGGTGATGATTTGCAGAGTTCTTTATCCTTCAACCGCTTACCGTAATAATTCAAATAAGTATACGGAAGCCTTATCCAATTTTATGCATTCTATTTTTAGAAATCTCGACTTGAGTTAATTTTCATTGAAAGAAAGTCTATTGCCAAATGGATCAATGATATCCATGCACAATGGTTTTGCTTTCAACAAAGGTTTTTGTAGTCCAGGTTTACAATATTTATAATCTTTAGCCGAAATCTCATCATGATATTTTCTAAGCCCTTCGAAGTTTTCAATATAAACGCCTGAACCCGGTGTACTGTCGCCATAGTGTTCAGATAAATGCATAGCCAGGTTTCCGCGCGAAATTTGAATATAAACTGGTGTGTTATTTGGCTTGTTTTCCCAATCTATTTTAAATGAAAGCCAATTGATATAAAATTCTATAGCCTTATCATAATCATAAATTATTAATATTGGTATTGCTCTGGTCATCGTTTGAAATTTGGTAGGTAATACAATCACTCAAGTAAAAATGGCCATATTTTTATTTGCAAAATAATTGATATGCAATGATGATACCTTTGACAAATGTCAAAAACGTCAATGCTTTAAGCCAATCATATTTTGCTTGAGACCTGCATCACCCCACCAGGCAATAGCACCACTATACGAGCATGCTTGGCACTAGCCAAAGCGAAGGCTCGCCAAAGTCTTGTTTTCATAGTGAAGCACCACACATTGTGCAGGCCGCACTCCCCTATCCTATTCCAAAGCCTGCCCAGCAACGTGTTGCTGCCTCAGCAAAAATAAGATATACCATGCGGACTAGCTCGTATCGTGGCAAAGTCGTTGATCACTGAACTCTATTCTTGCCAGACCTTTCTGGCTGGTCAGATGATAAACGAGCAAGCATACATTAACAGACCCCGCCTTCATTAAAAAAATCCTACCCGCCCAGTTGCCCATGTGATACTTTTTTTATGGCTGCATTTATTAAACTTTATTAACGCCATTTATTAAGATACTTGAATCAATTATTTGCCTGCCTGCACTCAATTTTGGATTCAAAACATCACACCCTTATAAACAAATTATTATATGAAAAACATGAAGCATGCCATCCTCTACATCGGTTGCCTCACACTACTCACTTTGTATTGGTCATGCGAATCCAATGAAATGGTGAGCGATTCCGAGAACATTACCGTTGGGATAACACTTGTTAACGACAGTAAAGTAACATCCGGAGAAGTGGTCATTGTCGGAAAAAGTCATTTGGGGGAATTACTTTGGAGCGTAACCAAACAGGTTAAAAGCTCAGCCAACACCTTAATGCTAAATGAAAATGCTGCTTACTATTCTTTTACCATTACAGCCAACGGAGTGGTAAAGCGTTTAAGCCTGAGCAGGTCCAACCTGAAAGCAAACCCCGTTCTGATCATAGGCATGGCAGAAAGTGATTACTATAAGTACACCACCAGCGATGGAAATGTTACCGTGCTGTTTCCTAAAGATCCCACCAACCCCTATTGTGAAGTGAAAGTAATTGACGCTACTAAAATTGCCTATGGCTATTTTTCAAGGTCATTCTGGTTGAACAATCAACCGGTAGATGATGAACTTTACAGGAGCTTTCTGCCGGATGGAGTTGACAATGTTACCTTTAAATCATTTGCCAGGTTCAGCGGTCAACATGGCGCAACCTGGAGTCATTCATATGGTTCAATTATTTATCTCTCCACCGAAAATGTCTACGATGACATAGCCCATACATGGGAAAAATAGTTCCCGCCTTAACAGTCACTAATGGTGGGCACGGAGTTGGCTGAGGAACTGTGGCGTGATGCCAAGAAACGAAGCAATGTGACGTTGTGGCAAACGCTGCATGAGATGATGGCATTTTTGTTGAAATACACCATAGCGTTCTTTTGCATTCATGCTGATGTTCATTAAGACACGCTGTTGTTGCGCTATGGTGTACTTTTCCAGCTCCATCCTAAAGTACTTTTCAATTTTAGGAACCGCCCAATAAATTTCATCCAGGCTGTTTTTGTCAAGTTGAAGTAGCTCAGCATCCTCCAACGCATCAATGGTAAGCGTTGCTGGCCGACCGTTCAGAAAACTGTCAAGGTCCTCAATCCACCATCCTTCTGTTGCAAATTTTACCGTGTAAATATCACTTGCCGGGTCTTCAAAATATGACCTCAGCATCCCTTTCGCTACAAATGTGCGGTAACGGCAAATGTCGCCCTGCTGCAACAGGAATTGGCGCTTTTTCAGTCTTCTGAATTTTAACCGTGCAGTGAGAAAGTCCTTCTCCTCCCGGGCTAAAGTGATCGTTTGTTGAATGGTTTCAAAAAGGCGTTGAAATGGGTCCATCATGCTGGTTTTTGAATAATTGTGATGAGTTTATACGGAGTTACCCCGGCTTTTGTTTTCACCTTAAAGCATTAGCCCAGTCATGAAGCGGTCCCAAAGGGCAGTCTGCCTATGCTGCCTGACAAGCCATTTTTGACAGTTGTTTATTGATGCTTACAGCAGCCCTTGAGAAAGCAGGGCTTTTTTTTTCTTTCGAGCTGCGTCTTTTGAAGCGTCCATCGTCTTTAACCGCAAATACACTAAACATGACTAAAAGCAATGTCTTGCCGGTAGCCATTATTGGTGCCGGCCCTGTTGGTCTGGCTGCTGCCGCGCACTTGAAAGTAAGAAACCAGCCTTTCCTGCTCTTCGAGGCGGGCAGTTCGGTGGCGTCCAATATGCTTTCGTGGAAGCACATCAGTGTGTTCTCTCCCTGGCGCTATAACATAGACAAAGCTGCAAGACAGCTGCTGAAGGAAACTGATTGGCAGGCTCCGGATGAGGAAGGTTTGCCAACCGGGGCAGCACTCTACAATCAATATTTAAAACCGCTTGCCGAGTTGCCGGCCATCAGAAAGCACATTCACTTGGATAGCAAGGTAATTGCTGTAGGTAGAAAAAATATGGACAAAATGAAGACCCGGGGACGTGAAGCACTCCCCTACCTGGTGCAGGTACTTCAAGGTGATAAGATTCAGCATTATGAGGCCAGAGCGATCATTGACGCATCCGGTACCTGGGGCAACCCCAACCCTATTGGTTCCGGAGGATCGTATGCGGTGGGTGAAGTTGAAAACAGCAAGCAAATCTTTTATGGCATACCTGATATTCTCAACCTGCATGCCCAACGGTATAAAAACAAAAGTGTGCTGGTTGTTGGTAGCGGGCATTCTTCGATCAATGCCATTTTGGAACTTGAAAAGTTGAAGGAGCGATACCCCTCAACGGAGATTCATTGGGTGCTTCGAAAAAAGAATGTTTCGGAAGTGTATGGCGGACAAGAAAATGATGCGCTTCAAGCCCGGGGTGCACTGGGCATCAGGATCGAACAACTGATCAATGAAGACCGTGTGAATGTTTATACGCCATTTCAAATTCATCAAATCGTCAATCTGGATGGTAAGCTAGCCATTATAGGTATTCAAGATGGAAGCAAGTTCGCATTGCCTCTCATTGACGAGATCATCAGCAGCACCGGATCGCGGCCTGATTTTTCCTTCCTGCGCGAAATCCGATTGTCTATTGATCCCGCATTGGAAAGCGTGGCTGAAATAGCAGAATTGATTGATCCCAATATTCACAGCTGCGGCACCGTGCGCCCACATGGTGAAAAAGAATTGCGGCATCCGGATAAGGATTTCTACATCGTGGGTTCAAAAAGTTATGGGCGTGCGTCAACCTTTCTCATGGCCACCGGGTACGAGCAGGTGCGATCCATCGTAGCCGCCATCGATGGCGACATGGAGGCGGCCAGAAATGTTGAACTGGACCTTCCGGAGACGGGTGTATGTAGCTCGGATGGCGCGGGCGCTGCTTGCTGTGGCGTTCAACCCATCGGAAATGAAATAGCCAGTGCAGCCTGTTGTGCTTAAATGAAAGAAAATAACCTCGGACTCAAAGCTCCCTTATATGCATCGCTGGCACTTGCCTTTGCAAGCTTTGGCGATGCCTTTTTATACCCTTTCCTTCCTGTCAATCACGCGGCCGTTGGCGTTCCCGTTGCATGGATAGGTGTGTTGTTATCCATCAACCGCTTTGTACGCATTTTTTCCAATACCTTGATCGTACGCCTGGTAGCAAGAAATGGACTGCGATGGATCACAGTCCTCGCAGCAGTTGTGGCCATCCTATCCACGGCAGGATATGTGCTTGCCGCCAGCACTGTGGTATGGCTGCTGCTTCGTGTAGCTTGGGGGCTGGCCTTTGCTGCCATGCGAATAAGTACGATAGGCTATTCCCTACAACAATCACAACGGGGGCTTTCACTCGGGTTGACGAGAGGCGTGCAGGAAGCCGGGCCAATGGTTGCACTGTTCCTGGCACCTGCATTGCTTCAATACTTCAACGCCTCGCAAACATTTATGATATTGACCGTTCTCTCTCTTCCCGCCCTTTACTTCGCCCTGAAGCTCCCAAAGCACGAGGATAAAACCCCGGTTGTCAAAGGTGGGAGCAGCATGCTACAATTTCCTTCATTGCCCAATGCCATCACTTTGACCACTGCCTTCCTGGTTGATGGAGTGATTGTGGTGGTGCTTGGTATGCTCTTTATTCACTATAGGGAAAGCATTACCTTGCCAGGCGCCACTTCGCTGGCAGCTTTTTATTTAGGCTATCGCAGGGTTTGTCTTGTGCTGCTTTCTCCCGTTGGTGGCTGGGCAGCCGACAGGATCGGACTCAGAAGAATCTTTAATGCCTCCCTTTTTATGATGATAGCCGGATTGGTGATGCTTGCCTTTGGCTCGATCGGAGCCGGATCGATTATGACTTTTACTTTTTACAGTGTACATGCGGCCATTACACCCGGCTATGCCTCCATTCTGCAAGAAAACCCACTGGCTGCTGTAGCCGAAAATGCGACCTGGCGGGATATTGGTGCTGCCGCAGGGACCCTGGCCGGAGGGCTGTTGCTTTCTTCCAGTTACCTGAACTACGTGTTGACAGGTAGTATTTTTGGCCTGGCCATTTTATTCATGTTCCACCTGGGAACTGCGCAACGTACTTTAAAGTTATCATATCCATGGAAGTAGCCGGACTTTATACTGCATTTCACCGATCGTTGTTAGCCTATGTGCGAAGCAAGATCAGGTCCAAAGAAGATGCAGAAGATATCCTGCAAAATGTTTTTGCCAGGATAGCTGTGAACGTTGATTCACTTTCAGATAAGGAGAAAATCCAGAACTGGTTATTTACCATTACACGAAACGCAGTGATCGATTATTACCGTGTCAATTCAAAAAAGAAGAACGTTGAATTGGATGAATCCATTTCCAGGTATTTGATGGAGGAAGAAAACACCGACTCCACCAAAGGCCTCGACAATTGTGTTTCAACTATGATCGCGTTGCTGCCTGTAGAATACAAAAATATTGTTGAAGATGCCGAAATACACGGCATCAGTCAAAAGGAGTTGGCAAATAAGTACAATATGGCTTACTCTTCCATGCGTTCGCGGGTACAGCGCGGCAGGGAACGCCTGAAGCAATTGTTTTACAATTGCTGTCACATCAAAACAGATCGCCACGGAAACGTCCTTCAGGCGCAGGCGCGACCCGACTGCGAGAGCTCATGCAGCCCCACTAAAGTTTAAGCGAATCAGTGCGTCATTTGGGATTCGCCATCGTCTTTAAGAAAAAAACAACAGGACAATGGAAAACGTTATTTTGGGCATTCCCCTCATCAAAAAGTCAAAAGTAGAGAAAAAGGAAACAATGGCTGCAGCATCGTGTTGCACGCCCAGGAACAATGCTTCCGAATGTTGCACACCCAGTGAAAAAGCCGAAGATAATAATGGAGCATGTTGCCCCCAACCTGCTGACGGTTCAGCATGCTGTGATCAATAAATGGCGAAAGGGTGCCAAAATTTTTAACTGGTGGGCCGTATACCAAATAGCAACAGATAGCCGATCATCCAAAACTCTCCGACTGTTGCCGGGATGGTCAGGATATTGATCCATGTGCCTTGTACACCCATGAAGAGCATGAAGGCACTCAGGATATAGCCAGACCCTCCAAGAATAAGGATGCGGCCGAGCCATACGGGCATACACCTTGAACGTACCACGATGTAGCCCATGGGTATGAGCCAAAGCCCAAAGAAGAGGCTACCCACGCGCCACGCATGTTTTATAAATTGGCTGAAGAATTGAATCATCAGGGTCTTCTCATTCACCGCCAGTGCAGTGTCGTGTGCTATATCAAGTGCCCCGCCCATGGCCATAGCACTGATCATGATGGCAATGGCATTCACAGTGCCCCAGACTGCCAACGACCATGCAGCAACGTGATGGATGTCTTTAAATAGTTTGTAAAACCACACGGCTGCCAACACCTGCGACAATACAATCAGGGATTCAAACACCAAACGCCAGCGGGCTAGTGTTTCCTGTTCGATTAAATTCGTCAATGTCATGGAGGGATCACCGGCCACATAGACACGTGAGTGCAATAAAAGGAATCCTGCCATGCCGGAAATGGCCAGCATTAAATACCAAATGCCGGTGATGCGGGCAGTGCCCACCAAATTCTTTTGCTGGTCATTCATGTTGCAATGATTTAAAGTAGAAAGACTGCGACTGACACCTAAAAGTTACACTTGCACGGGAAAAAGCCAAGTATATTCATGATTACAACAAATTTGAAGCTGTAAAAAATGGTGACTTCTTTTGCTTCCCTCCTTTCATCCGTCTATTTGAACGGTTCGACTCACTAAATAAGCACTCTGACTTTTCTGGTAGTCACCTCACCTATCCGTTGCTTATATAGAGTGAACAGAAAGATTCCCCTTTATGAAAAACAGCGTTGTAAAACTGATGGTTTTCCTTTTGGGTTGGCTGATAATCACAAATGTTCATGCACAAAAAACAAAAAATTGTGACAACAACTGTTTTCAAACCCGGCTGCTAAGTGCATACGCCCTGGATGAGGGCTGTGTACGGTATGCATTGGAAATTACCTATGCCGGAAAATGTGAGTCAGATTTATCGCATTACAGCGTGTCGGTTCCGTCTTGTGCCTCCATTTTTTCCGTATCCAATTCGGAAAACTGGAAGCAAGAACTTAATATCACCGATCCTACCTCCGGGATTTCCGGATTCAAAATTGACGATATCCCGAATTTTGGAAACAGCAACAATCGGTATGCTTTCACTGTGTCTTTTACCCTATGCGCCAGCGACAACAACTGTGGTGCTGAACTGGATTGCTGGGCGCCAACAATAGCTTATAAGGCCGGACGGTGCGTCTTTTATGAGTCACTTGAAATTCAATGTCATCCATTATCAGCGGTTCTTTCCCAGCAGGATCTTTCGTGTTTTGAATCCGGTGACGGTTCTATTGCTGTTGAAATCCAGGATGGCGTTGAGCCCTATCAATTTGAGTGGTCTACTGGCGCCACCTCCCAACAGGTAACGGGTTTGGCAGCCGGACATTATTCCGTTGTCATCACCGATGCCCGTGAGCAACAAATTACGTTGGAAACCACCTTGCTGCAACCCGATGAAATAGCAGTGAACGGATCCATAACAGATGCAGCCTGCAGCGGCATTGACAGCGGAGCCATTGATGTCACTATTACCGGTGGGCAACCACCTTACACTTATTTGTGGTCCAATGGCTCAACCGCTGAGGACCTGGAAGCTGTGGCAGCCGGAACCTATCTACTCAACATAACGGACAGCAGTGGGTGCATCGTCACTATGGATTTTCAGGTGGGCAATGAAACCACTATAGAGATAACCGGAAGTACTTCAAACGCCACCTGTACTTCAGCCAATGGTGCCATCGACATTACCGTGGCTGGTGGAAACGAACCTTATACCTACGCGTGGTCCAATGAGCATGATGCGGAAGACATCGAAAATTTAGCATCAGGCAATTACACGGTAATCGTCACAGATGTGGCCGGTTGCCAGGCATCCAAAACTTTTAGCGTAGGGGCTGTTAATACATTGAGACTTACTGCCCAGGTTACCAAAACCGGTTGCCAGGAAGATGAAAGCGGAGCGATTGACCTGACAGTAACAGGTGGTACAGAGCCGTACATTTTTGAGTGGAGCAACGGTGACACCACGGAAGACTTATCTAACCTGAAGGCTGGTTACTACCAGGTATGGGTTACAGATGCGTTGGGTTGCAGCCGCTCTCTCCTGCTGGTGGTAGTGGCAGAAAGACTGTTGATCTCTTCCAGCGTAAAGGAGCCCACTTGTAATGGTGCATCGGACGGAACCATTAGCATTGTTCCTATTTCTGGTGAAGCGCCCTATGCTTATTTATGGTCCAACGGAGAAACGGGAAGTGAAATATCAAATTTATCTTCGGGCTTTTATTCAGTTACCATTACAGATACCACCGGATGTTCTTCCGCATACAATTATTTCTTAAGCCAACCATTTGCGCTATCCGGTTCCTACACAATCGGCACTAGTGATTGCAATGCAGAAGGAAACTACAGCATAGACCTGACCGTTTCTGGTGGAAAGTTGCCCTACAGCTATGCGTGGTCGAATGGCGAAGTTACGCAGGATCTCTTCAGCCTCACTTCAGGTGAGTATACGGTGGTGGTAACCGATGGCAACCATTGTACCTGGGAAGAGGTAATTGTCGTTGCAGAAAATCCAGTTGAATTAACTTGCACAATTGAGGATCCTGCAACAGCAATAAGATGTAATTCAACGGGGAACCTGCTCAACGCAACAGTCAGTGATGCTGATTCCTATAGCTGGGACATCACCTCAACTGACGGGTTGTGGTGGATTACGGCAGGAGGAACAACACAGCAAATGGAATATACTTCCGGCACTGCAGGATCCTCTGCCACCGTAACGTTAACTGTTCAAAAAGAGGGCTGCACAAAAAGCTGCAGCATGGAGTTAACAAGTTGTACTGATGATGGGGATGAATCAGATTGTGGAGATAACTTCAGCACGAAGATCAATTTACTGACTGTTGAAAACGATTGTTACCACTATGAGGCCATCGTCAGCTACAATGGAGATCACAGACACGGGCTATCCCACTTCACCGTGGGCATCCCATGCGGTAACGTTACGGACCTTTCCAACTCGATGGGATGGGAAAATGTTATGGGAGGCACAGATCCTACCACCGGGCTATGGGGGATTAAAATTGATGACATCCATGGGTTTGGCGAAGGAAGTGAACCTGACTCGTTTGTGGTCAATTTTACTATATGCCATGTTACAGCGGAGTGTCAGGCAACGATAGACACTTGGCATCCCATCGTAGCATATAAAGCCGGGCAATGTGTGGCTTACGACACCGTTCAGGTGAACAGGCAACCACCAGCTGCGGCTATTTCAACGTCAGTTTACCCCAATCCTTTTATGGATAAGCTGGCGATTGAACTGGATATCAAAGATGAATCTTATGCCCGTCTGGACATACTCGGTTGTCATGGTGAACTGGTAAAAGCAGTTTATCACGGTAAGGTAGAAAAGGGTGCTACCTACCCATTTGTCATTGACACCAGCACCTGGCCTGTAGGCTTTTACTACTACAAATTGAATTTGGATGGTAAGGTGAAGATGGAAAAAATTTTATTGTCGAGGTAATGAACAGGTGACTAGCATCGGTTTTTTATCGGTCGGTGACGCTACCGACCATAGGCAAAAAGCAAGACATACTTATCTCTTTTTGTTACAGCTATAGCATCTACTTTGTTACTACTGAAAGATCAACCTTCCCCACTATCTCTTCCTTGTTGGCACTTTTGATCGTCCCATCACGTTCCACCCACCAAAGATTGAACTGGTTGTCGAACAGCAGGTAGGCAAAGAGTTTGTCCTTGGAGGGCATCGCGCGGGCAATCACATAGGTGGCGCCATTTGACTGAAGTCGCAGTTGTCCCAATTCATCAAGCTCCAGTATGCTGTCGTCAAAAGCGGTTTCAGTAAGCGGACTCGTGTGGCTGGCACCTTTCGCGATGCGGCACCACTTCTTCAGCCAGGAGTCCATCGGTCGCGTGCCATTTACGAGCAACTCGAGCGGGCCCGCACCTGCCGTTGTGCTCACGTCATAACCCAATGTCATCGCTCGCTCACGTTCACTGGTGGGCGGATAGGCTGCAGCATGCTGGCCCTCGGCCACAATAACGCTCATTCCTTTGGCGATGTCGGCCTTTGGAACGTTGAGCTTCGCCAGCAGCCACCCCGCAAAATAGTCTGCCTGCAATTCACACATGGTAAGGTTTTCCTGAGGCCAGGGGATGAAATGGTTGAAGGCATGGTGCCCTACTTCGTGCGCCAATACAGACATGAGTCCAAAGCGCGTCCTGGCTTTCGTGTTGAAAATGGCAGCCGAATCTACGTTGTACAGGAAGATGGTGTGATAGTCCATCTCATCGTAGAGGTGGCGACCGATGCGCAGCATGGCGGGGTCATCGGTGCGGAACAGGTAGTAGTGAGACGCTGGAAAAGGAGACCGGTCAAAGACAGTGGTCACCAGCTTTTCAAAGTCGGCCGGATGCGAATCGGAAAAGGGCCCAGAAATTCTCGACCTGCCGTTAACCGTGCAGGAGATGATGGTGTCTTTTTCAGTCGGTCGATAATCTATATTCTGGGCATAGACTGCAAAAGGGAGGCAAAGCAGAAGGCTAAAGCGGAACATGAATCATGGGTTTTTATTGCCGATTAAATTATGATTTAGGATTCGATATTCAATGGGCTTGTTAAGGAATTTCTGGTTCGTTGCCGAAATGTGCGGTGCGGATGGTAGCTTTACTTGTCAACCGGTTGTGGGGTAGAGCCGGGCATACCGGAACTGATAGGATATTGATAATCAGGGCTAGATCGCGGAAAAGTCATTTACGCGTTGTGTTCGAGGACTTGCCTAATGTCGGTGTTTATCACCGACCTGGTATTTGTTAGGTAATTCCATTGGTAATCAAAAAATACAAGTAGTGAGGCGGTCGGTGATAACACCGACCGCAAGCAATCATGCTTCTCATCATCCGTGACAAACCGCCATCAATCTTCATTTAATTCATAGCCGGGCAGCTGATTGAATAACTAGCATAAGACAACCTTATTTTAAAATTTCTTAAGCTCAAATTATTATTGCCACATTTCCTTTTTTATGACCTTGCTCCGCATAAGCGTGTGCTTGGGCAATTTCCTCCAATGGATAAATTCTATCAATTACGGGTTTTAATTTTTTAGCTTCTATCAGTTTCTTCAGAAAAACTATATCTGCTGATGTGTGACTAATTACTCCAGTCATTACTTTTCTACTACTGGTCATCGAAATCCAGGCTCCTTGAAGCATTTCAGACAATCCTGCAGCACTCAAAATCATTATCCCATTTTTATTGAGCGACTTTAGACTCCGTGAGACCGATATGGCATTTACCGCATCAAAAATCACATCGTAAGTTTCGTTTTGCTGTGTATAGTCCGTTTGGGTGTAATCGATTACCTGGTCAGCCCCCAATGATTTCACTAAGTCCATATTTGCAGAACTGCATACACCTGTAACGTTCGCTCCCATGGACTTTGCCAATTGAACAGCAGCACTTCCCACCGCACCAGATGCACCTACTACCAGCACTTTTTGCCCGGGTTTTATGGCTGCCTTTTTGATAAAGTGCCATGCGGTAACACCTCCGAAAGGTATGACGGCTGCTTCCTGGTGAGAAATACTGGCAGGCTTTAATGCGATGGACGCATTTTCGGGCAGGCATTTATATTCTGCATAGGCACCAAAGCTCATGTCGATATGACCAAAGATCGCGTCACCCACTTTAAATTGTTTTACATCTTCACCGACACTTTCAATTTCACCTGAAAAAACACTTCCAAGGATATTGATCTTAGGTTTGGTCAAACCAAAAATAAATCTTACCGCAAAGGGGTCTGCTTTGCGCATGCGCCAGTCACCTGAGTTGACTGCGGTGGCTTTTATCTTCAGCAAAATCTCATTTTTGCCAGGTATTGGTTTTTCTACCTGTTTAACATGGAGCACCTCCGGAGAGCCATATTGTGTGTAAAGTACTGCTTTCATTTTTTTTATTAATTAAATTTTTACTCTTATCAATGGTGGTGATGTTTAGCATTGGCTGCCATTTCTGGCTGTGGCTCGCTGCCATCTGTCACATCAAAAGTGGCCATCATGCCGGCAGCATGGTGTTCAATAATGTGGCAATGGTACATCCAGGTGCCAGGTCGGTTATCAGGCATCCAGGCAATCTTGATGGTAGTCCTGGGTCTTAAATTATAGGTGTCCTTCCAGGCCTTGTATGCAGGTGCTTTCCCGTTCTCTTCAATGACTTGAAAGAAAAACCCATGCAGGTGAAAGGGATGATCCATCCTGCTTGTATTGGATATTTCCCATACCTGCAACTCACCTATCCTTACCGGTTTGTCGTGGACGTGCGTGCCTCCGTTTACTTTAAAGTCTTTTCCATCTCTTATTCTTGGATCTACGGAAAAGGAAATCTTTCTGGTGACAGTTGCATCCTGATTTGCCATCGGTAAGATTGTCCTTAGTCGCTCAGGCACAGAGGCGCTAGTGGGTTGGCTGGCACCTACCACCACCGAGGCAAAAGTTACTCTTTTTGATCTGATGGAGGTCATTCGGTTATACGCCAGTGATTCAATGACAAACGTCTCTCCTGCTGTGAAAGGCCCAACTAAAATATCCATGCGTTCACCGGGCGTTATCAAAAGTTCAGTGACCCTAATGGCCTTTTCCAGCAGCCCTCCATCTGTAGCAATCACATCAAAAGATTTGCCACCTAAATGCAACACAAAATACCTGGAACTGGCTGAATTGATAAAGCGCCACCTCTCGGTTTGTCCGGCATTCATCCTGACCACATCATTTTCTTTTCCATTCAATAGTAGAGTATTGCCCTGACGGCCATCATGCCTTTCCAGCATGCGGGGCAAAAACCACGAGGGCATGGTGAACTCGTTTTTAGCATTCAGCTTCATGTCGTCAATCATAAAAATGCGTTCGCCATCAACCTGAATGTCTGTTGGCTCATCTACGATCAAAGCACCGTACATGCCGCGTTCCATCTGAACGGTTTCGTTGGTGTGTGAGTGATACCAGAACGTGCCGGAATCGGGTACGACAAATCGATATTCAAATACTTCACCCGGCTCTATCGGCTTTTGTACACCCTGGGTTCCATCCATGGACGCGGGCAGGCAGATGCCATGCCAGTGAATCGTGGTTGCTTCGGGCAAGTTGTTGGTAACGCGCACCACCAGTGTATCGCCCTTGCTGGCTCTCAATACCGGACCGGGAAGTTGTTGATTAAATCCCCAGGCTTTTACCATTTTACCAGGAGCAATTTCCCAATCAAATTCGCTTGCCTCAAAATTGTAGGCTACGACTTTAGGTTGATTTTTCATTGGATTGATGTTTAAGGATTTTGAATTGCTTATTACTTTATCTTCATTCCCACTCCAAATTCCAGGGCAACGTTATTCATGTTGCCTTCGGTATATAAAATATTCGAGCCCTTAATCGGAAAGGGATAAAGTGGCAAATACATCCGGTAGGTGAAGAAGTACTTTTTCCATCCACGCTTGGCGCTGTACATGATACCGTAGTCCGGACTGAATGCGCTGATTGAAATGCTCGCTTTGTCCAAGCCAGGGTTATTGAGCGTTTCCTTGTAGGCCGTGTACTTGACACCGGCCATGAGCATCAATGTGTGCGAGGCTTTCTTTCTATTGAACATCATGCCTGCACCAAATTTTTGATTGAGTGAGTAGTTGTAGTCGGATTTTACATGATTAAACTCCTTCAGCATGATGTTATTGATGCTGTAAGATGAGTATGCCCCAAAACTCCAGCGCTTGTGGGGATTCCACTGCACCAGGTTGGTGATCAATAAGTCAGTTCCAAAGTTGGTATGGATGCCGATAGCTGGTTCTATGGTCAAAAGCCGTTGCCCATTAGACTGAGCTGAACCAGTAGTTGTGCCCTGCTGAGCAAAACCTAATGTGGTAATGCCGAGTATCAAGAGAAGGGTTAAATAATTATTTGTTTTCATTGTAGTGTGTTTATCAGGTTATTAATGGATGAGATTATCGATTATTGAAATAGTAATTGAGTCCGCTGATGATGTTGGGATTCTTTGAGCCCATGTGATCGAGGTTACGTTCACGATTTTTTGAAAGCTTCATGTTGGTGTAGTGGTCACGTAGGGTTAAATAAAATGCCTCAAAAGGCGCCTGCATCCTGCCCAGGTTTTCCATCTCTCCAATGCCCAGAAATACCAGTTGAGATCTGTCCTTGTTATTTGTACGGTTGAGTTTTTCCAATTGAAGCGCTACTTCATTGTCGAACCAAATGGAAGGACTTAGCAATAGGTAGTTGCCAAATAAATTGTTGTCTACGGCCAACACGCAAGCACCGAATAAGCCACCATAAGAATGTCCCAGAATTACCCTGCTGTTGCGGGTAGTGTCTACATTAAACCCCATCTCCATCGCAGGGATGAGTTGTGTTTTAATGAAGGCCAAAAATTCAGCTCCGCCACCGGTCATCGAACTTACTTTGGTTGGGGTATAATCAATGCTTCGATCCTGACCATAGCCGATGCTTACAACCACCACATTTTGAGTTCGGCTGTTGTTTGAAATTTCTTTGCAACGGTTGGCTACAAATTCGAAGTTCTCTTCTCCATCCAGCACATAGATGGTTGCATACTTTTCAGTTGCTGAGAAGTAGTCTTCAGGCAGTCCCACTGTAATGTGGTAGGTAGCCCCATTGGTGTTGGATTGAATAGAGAACTCTTTCGTTAGTGCCGGGCTAAAATCCTCAACCTGGCAGGATTGTAATAAGAGAAAACTTAGTAAGACAACTATGCCCAGACCAAGCATCCATTTTTGTTGTTTTTTCATAATCATTTTTGTTTTAAGTGAATGTTATTTTGTTTTTGTTGAGACAAAGGTCAGTGGCTGCATCGTACCTGCCTAGGTCAAGGATGCGTCATAAAAGGACAGGTTGTTAAATTCGATCCCACACTGGCAATTCATGAATTTCAATTGTCCGCTCCTGACGTATTTGTGTCCTTTCCCGCATCCATCACCCCGGTACCTTTGCTGATTATTAACAGCTACTATTCAATCGATCATGAAAATTGCATTTATCATACCCCCTACCGTTGAACTATTGGATCTGGCCGGACCTGTCCAGGTGTTTACAGAAGCCAAATTCTATGGGTTTAAGCTTGACATAGAGTTTTACCTTTACCAGGATAAACCTGTCTCTACATCAGGATTGAGCCTTGGAAAACTTAGTTATTTTAGGCAGGCCAGATTGAAGAAAGGGGATTACGTCTTCTTTCCCGGGATGGATCAGCATTACGTGCGAAGCCATTCATTCAAAAGAGAGAAAGAACTATTCAATTGGTTATATGAATGTGCTGCGCAGGGAGTTACTATTTGTTCTGTCTGCAATGGTGCTTTCGCGCTGGGTTATGCCGGCTTGTTGAATGGCAAAGAATGCACAACACACTGGAGAAGGACCAAAGAATTGCAGGAAACATTTCTAAAAACGAAAGTGCTGGAAGACATTATTTATGTTAAGAATAATGGCGTACATACCAGTGCGGGGATCTCGGCTGGCATCGATCTGGCTTTATCCGTACTGGAGGATATTGCCGGTCCACTTTTCACCAACAAGGTGGCGAGAGGTCTCGTAGTATATTTTAGAAGAAACGGCAGGCGCAAACAGGAATCCATCTACTTAGATTACAGGGATCATATCAACGCCAAAATTCACGAGGTGCAGGATTACCTGGTAGAGCACATTGGAGGCGGTAACTCCATCTCTGATTTGGCAGACCTGGTGGGCATGAGTCCAAGGAACCTGACCCGTGTTTTTAAGGAAACAGTAGGAACGACAGTTGTCAATTACCTCACACAATTGCGGTTGGCAACGGCCAAAAAAATGCTAAAAGATCCGGAAAATACCATGGACAACATTGCACGTCAATGTGGTTTCAAGACTGCGCGTCAACTGCAAAGGATATTAAAGTCGGCATCCACAATCTGAAACTGAGGGTTTTTCGTTACTCTTCCTGAAAAAACATATTGGCAGGGTGCTTTACCAACGACTAAGCAATATCGCTACCTTCGATCTGCCTGAAGCTGTCCAATCAGGCAATGCGATCCATGAAGCTGGCATTTATTGTTCCCCCTCACGTTGAACTATTGGACCTGGCTGGGCCTGCACAGGTTTTTACAGAAGCCATATCGCAGGGGCTTGATGCATCGATCGAGTTTTACAGTTTTCATGATAGCAATACATCCACTGCAGGGGTTGCTTTTGGAGCCATCAAAAGCTATCAGGAAGCAGCATTAAAAGCGGGAGACTTTGTATTCGTTCCGGGTACGGCCCACGACTATCTGCAAAGTGCCCAGTTTGGAGCAGAGCACAGCTTTTTCAGTTGGCTTGCTCAATGTGCAGTGAATAAGGTAAACACTTGCTCGATCTGTACGGGTGCCTTTTTCTTAGGCGAAGCCGGATTGCTTGACAATAGGGATTGCACCACACACTGGAGGCGAACAGACGAACTGAAGTCTCGTTTTCCAAAAGCTAATGTGCTGGCCGATATGCTTTATGTTATAAGTGACAACATTTATACTAGTGCAGGTATCAGCGCAGGCATCGATCTGGCGCTGGCCATTCTGGAAAATCTGAGAGGGCCTCATTTTGTGCATAAAGTGGCACGCGGGCTGGTGGTATACCACAGGCGTGATCAATCACATTCCCAAAAAAGTGTTTACCTGGATTTCAGAAATCACATCAATCCAAAAATTCATGAGGTCCAGGATTTTCTGATCAACAACCTGTCCCGGGAAAACGCTATTGAAGATTTGGCAGAAATGATTGCCATGAGTCCCAGAAACCTAAGCCGGGTGTTCAAGGAATCTACCGGGCTGACTATTGTGGAATACCTAACGGAGCTGCGCAGGGAGATGGCAAAAACATTGCTTAATAATCCGGATTACACCATCGATTACATCGCTGCACAATGTGGTTTTAAAACATCCCGACAGCTTCAACGAATATTGAAACAGGAGCCGGGCGTTAGCGCTCACTCGTGATGGGCAGTTAATCTACTATCGGTTATTCCAATCCTAAATTCTCCAAACCTCAAATTAGATTGTCCAATTATGACGTGCGCTTGACCTATGATGGCACACCAAAGTGCTCCATCTTTGTGTCAATAAAAAAAACAAACTCATTTAAAATTGTCAAATCATGATTGCTACCCTGATTGGAATATCATCCAGTTTAATCACCATACTGATCTTTTATTTCCTAAAACGATTGGACAAAAATACCATCTACGGCTTAATCCTTATGGGCATCGCTTTCCTCTATATTGGTTATACATGGACGGACATAGAAGTAGCCATAATGAGCTTCTTGCAAGCCCTATTTTTTCTGCCGTTGGCCTATTTAGGAATTAAGAAGAGTACCCACTTTTTAGTGGCGGGTTATTTTCTGCATGGCATGTGGGATGTCGTGTATCCTTTCCTTGGCAGCCCTGATTTGCTACCCCCTGATTACGATTATTTCTGTATCACGTATGATTTTATTATTGGGATTTATCTCTTAATCATCAACTACGGCAAGCAACAATCTTTAAACAAGGCATAAAACAGTATTAGCTAATTGCTTTCCTATCATGATCATAAATATAGTGTGATGTTTTACCCCCTTACTCCGACTTCAAAATCATCACCGGACTGACCAGGGCGGTCCTGATCGCCTGATAGCTGACCGTTACCAGGGCAATGCCAATAGCGATCATGCCAGCCAAAGCAAATACCCACCAGGCGACTTCAACATGGTAAGCGTATTCCTCCAACCAAAGGTTTGCTCCCCACCAGGCCAGGGGAAATGCAACGCAACAAGCGATGAAAACGAGTTTGACAAAATCTCTGGAAAGCAGTGCGATCAAACTTACCGCATTGGCACCCAGGACTTTTCGCACTCCGATTTCCTTCAGGCGTTGCTCGGCCGAATAGGTAGCCAACCCAAAGAGACCGAGGCAGGCAATGAACACACTGGCGAGCGCCACCCAACTGAGAATGGTTTGACTACGCTGGTCTTCAATATAAAACAAGGCAAGCTGATCATCCAGGAAATGATATTCGAAAGGTTCACTCTCATCGTTGGCCACCATGATGGCTTTGAGTTTGTCAAGCGTGGCTTGTATGTCATGTGGTGAGATTTTAACCGAGTAGTAATCGATAACGTGGATGGGGTTGTCGTTATAAGCAATGATCAATGGCTGTATCTTGTCCCGTAAGGATTGAAAGTGAAAATCCTTAACGATGCCCACTACACGTGGCTTAAAGGAGGCATTGACTTCATCGTAAAGTGGAACGAAGAAGTTGTTGCGTGCGATCATTGGAATATCCACCACCTGGTCGTAGACATCTGTGATGCCCAGCATTTTGGCAGCCGTCTCGTTGATGAGGATGGCTGTCGTGTCGTTTTCGTTTTGGAAGTTACGTCCCTTGAGCAACTGAATCTCATAGGTGGCTAAAAAATCCTTATCGGCTCCGATGGCATAGGCGATCTGATGTTCTCTTTCACTTCCCTCCTTCTTCAACTTTACCCTCCGAAACGACTTCCACTCTCCAGGCACACGAGAGGTTACCGACACATGCTGAACAGATGGCACTTGCTTCATCTCGTTCTTTACCCATTCAAAATTTGACCGTGCCCTTCCCACATTGACATCGATTACCAGCATGAGCTCCTTGTTGAAACCGAGGTCGCTGCTGTGGAGGTAGCGCACTTGCATGAGCAGCACGATGGTGCCGATGATCATCACCGTGGAGAGGGTAAACTGAAACACCACCAATATCTTGCGCACTGCAAATTCACCACCGCTTTTGAGCTTCAATCCTTTCAAAAGAGCCACGGGGTTGAAACCGGAAAGTAAAGTAGCTGCATATCCACCAGACAATATTCCCACGGAAATGATGAGTGCAACAGCAATGGCCCAGAAGCGGAAGCCAGCAGCAGTAAAAAGGGAAAGCTGTTTGCTCACAAAATGATTGAATGGCGGAAGCAACAGGTTGACAATAATGACAGCCAGTAAAAAGGCAATCACGGTGGTGATCAGAGATTCGATCAGGAACTGCAGGACGAGGTTTCCGCGCATGGCTCCTATGGTTTTTCTCACTCCAATTTCTTTGATCCTGGTGGAAGCCCGTGCCGTAGTGAGGTTCGTATAGTTGATGCCCGCGATTAGCAGGACAAAAATGGCAGTAAAGGTGAAAATCGCTACATACAGTGGGTTGCCTTGCGGAATGCTATCGACATTGCCATTTCGGGCGCCATCGGCAATGCCTGCAGAATGCAGGTGCACCGCTTTTAAAGGCTGAAGACTAAGTGACCACTCCCAGCCCAGCTCAAGTTCTTCATTGGCGAGCGCCAAACGCGTCATTTTGCTGGCAACTGAATCGGGATTGGCCTGCGATTCAAGCATCGCATAAACAGTAAAGCTGGTGGAAGTCCAGTCATTTTCTGCCCCGCGTCTGAAGCCTTCGTCACTGTATTGGGTTGCCTCAGACATGAGGCTGGTAAAATTGAAGGTCGAATTCTGCGGGTGGTTTCTCAGAATGCCCGTGATCTTCAGCGGAGATTCCATAAAATTGAACTGTAGATTTTTGTTGACTACATCTATCCGATTGAAAATGCGCAGTGCAAGTTCTTCTGTGATGACGATGGAGTTAGGTTCCTTGAGTGCCGTAGTCCTGTCGCCTTCAATCAGCGGAAAGTCAAATAGCTGCAGGAAATATTCATCAGCCACCGTAATTGTTTCCTGAACGTTGACTGGGTTTTCCGGATCCACCAGGTTGGCACGCCCCCAACGTTGCATGCGTGTAGTCATTTCCACCTCAGGAATTGCTCCCTTGGATTCTTCAGCAAGCATGTACCCAGCAGCAGCTATGGTAGTGGATCCGTTGTTGAGGTTACTCTCGTGCGTGATCACGCGATAAATTCTACTTGCGTTACGGTGCTGATTGTCGAAGGTGAGTTCATCGTACACATAGAGGCCTGTCAGTAGAAAACAAATGATACCAAATGTCAGACCCACTACATTCAGTGAAGAATACAACTTGTTTTTCCAAAGGCTTCTCAAGCCCATTTTAAAGTAATTGCTGAGCATCCCATTGCTGTTTAAAGGTTGATGGATGTTGACCGGCCGGATGATACCCGGTCGGAATAAAAACAGGACATCTTTCAATAACAGGAAATTGGCCATTCGCTTTCCACGGGAAGCTTCCCTTCTCTCGTACAGTTCAAGCAGGTCGCCTTCAATATCGGCATGATAGGCAGGATTGCAATACCATTTGAGCAAACGCAGCATGAATCGCGGTGGCGCTGACATTTTCATGTTGTTCTATTTAAGTTTAAGCACCAGTTTGGGCAATGCGCTCCACAGCTCATCGCGAGATGCCTTGCTGTACTCAAGCGCTTTCTTGCCGTAGGCGGTGATCTCAAAGAAAAGCTTGGGTCTGCCGCGCCTGCTCTCCGATGATTGGCCTTGCATTGATTTAAGGAAGCCTTTTGATTCAAGCCTACGCAGTGTGATCTGCAACGCTCCGATTGTTACTTCGCGGTCAAGACGCTGCTCGATCTCATCTTTGATGGTGACACCATAGGCATTGCCATGCAGTACCCCTACCGTAAGCAGGACGACTTCTTCGAATTCACCTAACTGGATTTTTTTCATTATTACTATTATGTAGTAGTAATATTAAGAAAGTACCCATAAAATTCCTATTTTGTAGTAATATTTATTGACCAGGTGGTCTTTTGGAAAGGAATTGGACCCAAGGCTAGTGAGGCGGGTCCTGAGCTATGTATTCGTAGAACCCCTTGATCATCCCCTGAATGCATTCGCACGGTGTCGGACCGCCCTCCCAAATCCCTTCGCATGCTTTTTCAATGTATCCCGGACGATTTGCCTTTACCCATTCCTTGGCAACGTAGTATTCGTCCGGGTCGTTGGAGGAAGTCTGTACGCTGCGAATTTTACCATCGCGCAGGATGATTCGAAAAGTATCGGTGACGTTGAAGTCAATCTGCAGTGCTGCCATCAGGTCGTCTTTCACGGTGACCGGAAAGATGACCGTAGTGTCATTCTTCTCAAAATAGATCCCTCGCTGCAATACTTCATAGTGACCACACTCCGCCCATTTTTGATAGTAGAGGATTTCAGGCTTAGCGGCTTCTGCTGACGAGAGCAAAGCCAGTAAGGAATCCTTGTCGAAGGAATAGAAAGCATCGACAAACGCATTGGCGATATCTACGTTACTGTTGATGTTCTTTGGCGTTGTGTTTTGACAGCTGGCTAAAATAAATAATGTCAGGTAAGGAAGGTGGTTTAGTTTGATCATCCACTAATGTAGTCATTCACTTGCGACATTTATAGGAATTGATGACTCGGTCTCTTATCCATTTAAGTAGTCTACCATTTTCTTTCGTTCTGCCTCGTTAGGCATCCGGCCCAGACCGGCACCTATATTATCCAGCATATGATGAGGCTTTGAGGTGCCGGGAATCACACAGGTGACTGCAGGATTTGACAGCAGGTATTTTAAAAAGAACTGACCCCAACTTTTGCAATCAAAATCAGCTGCCCATTTCGGAAGTTCCTTCCCTTTTGTCTTTTGAAATAACGATCCTCCTGCAAATGGCACATTCGTTAATACCGCCACCCCTTTCTCCCTGGCTGCTGGTAACAAGGACCGTTCTGCATTTCTGTCAACCATGGAGTAGTTCATTTGAACAAAGTCTATTTTCTCTGTCTTAATGATCCTTTCCAAATCTTCATGGGCGCTGTCCACATAATGGGTAATCCCAATGTATCTGATGGTTCCTTTTTCTTTCCAGTCGTAAAGCGTTTTTAAGTGTGTTTTCCAATCCTGCAGGTTATGGATTTGCATCAGGTCAATTGGGTTGGCCCGCAACTTTTCCATCGAACTTTTCATTTGTGATGCACCCTGGCTCTCCCCAGTTGTCCAAACCTTGGTGGCAAAGAAGATGGAATCTTGTAAGCCCAACTCGTGTGTGAGGTCCCCTACTACCTTCTCAGATGATCCATACATGGGAGACGAGTCAATAAGGTTTCCTCCGTTCTCCACCAACACCTTTAATACTTCTCGCAACGGTGCCCTGGCTGAGTCAGAGTTCCCGACATCAAAGGTCTGCCAGGTACCGACTCCCACCACGCCAATCTTTTCACCAGAGGAAGGAATAGTTCGTTTTAAAATAGTTTTATCCATTCCAAGAGATAACTGTGGAAGCGCAAGGCTTATTGAGCCTGCGGCTAAATATTTAAGCACTCTTCTTCGTGATAATGTTTTCATTTGCTTCATGAAATTTACTGGTTTTATTTTTAAAAAGTTTACCCGTCTTCAGGCCCACGGCCATCCATGCGGCCGCCAGCGGTGTAGTAATGAAAGCAAGCAGCTGTAAAGATCCCACCCAAGCGGAAAGACCGGCAAAGAGCCAGCCGCTGGCCGCATCTCCACCCCGATACACGGCAGTATCAATGAAATTTTTGGAGCGGTATCTTTCTTCAACGCTAACTGAAGTAAAAAGCACTTCCCTGGCAGGTCGCTGAATGGAAAAATTAAGGGATCGGTACAGCACCTGAATACCAAAGAGCAGGTACACCGTTTGCGAAATACCCAGTGAGAAAAAGCTGATGGCCGTAAAGACAGGTACGAGTGCCAAACAAAAGATGATGCCAAACTTCCTCATGACTTTTTCGGTAATGAAAAATTGAAGGAAAAGTGTAAGCGCATTCACTGCCAGGTCCTGAAATCCAAAAAACGAGGTGCGGTCCCCTGAAGCGGAAAACGCCTGTGAAATAATATGAGCCTGTTCAAAATAAAGAAAAGTTGACAAGGTCGTGTAGAGCAAAATGAACAAGCTGATGTGCTTGAGCAAAGCCGATTGGATGATCAGCTTTAAGCCTTCCAGTAGGCTTCCACTCATCGCTGAATCCAGAGGTCTTGCTTCGTTTGATCGTCCGCGTTTTATTAGCTGCAGGACAAAAGATGTAGCCATGAGCATAAAACCAGCAGAAATAAGCAACAGGTTATTTACACCGATTCTTCCCACCAGCAAGGCAGCAATGGCCGGACCAATGATTGCTCCGCTGCTGCCGCCAGCAGCAATGGGACCGTAAAGTCGTTTGGCCTGATTGGTACTGAAAACATCTGAATTGAAACTCCAGAAAATGGAGATCGCAAATAAATTGAAGACGCTGAGCCATATAAAAAAGAAAGCCGATATGAATGGACTGGCAACAAATTGAAAGGCGAAATAAAAGGTCAGGATGTTCAAGGCAAAAAAGAGGTATATCAAAGGAATAAGTCTTTTCCTTGAAACCTTTCCAGTTAAATAGGCAAATACCGGGACCAGTAGCAGCATGGCCACAAACGTACCGGTAAACAGCCATTGCATGTTTTCGACTCCGGCTCGTATGCCCATTTCATCGCGTACTGGCCTCAGTATAAAATAGCCGCTCATGAGGCATAAATGATATAAGAATGAATTAGCGACCAGGGGCCACTCACCGGTAGTAATATTGAATACTTTCTTAATTAGGTGCATAGGCTGCGAATTGCTGACCCTACTTACGGAATCCATTAAGCCATGACTTACGTATTAATTAATCTGTTAGGTTTATTAATTAATTAGCACTGAATTACCGCATGGATATTGATTCTCTATGGCTGCTGGTTTGCGGTGCTGGCGTGATCCAGAGCTTATTCCTTTCCATCTATATCTTCAGTTCAAAAAACATCAAACCTGATGAGCGGTTGCTGCTTGGGGCACTGCTGCTGGTCATTACCCTTCGACTGGTCAAATCAATGGGTTGGTCGTTCTTTGATATTGAGCACGATATTTTTTTAAATATTGGATTTGCAGCCCATGGACTGATTGGCCCCATACTGGTGCTCTACTTCTTGAAAAAAACAACATCATCAGTAAAACTATTCTACCAGCTTCTAATTCTACTTCCTGCTTTGGTCCTGGTTACAGCCATTCCGTTTCTCAGTTTAAATAGTTTTTGGTATGCAGGCGGATATCAAGCCCTGTTGTACATGACATCTGTTTACCTGATTATAAGCGCGTATTTACTTTGGGTAATTCTGAAACAGAAGAAAATTTACTTCCCGTGGTATCGAAATCTCTTTGTTGGCGTGTCCCTATTCTGCCTTTCCTATTTCACCAACTACCTCTTTGGCCTTACGCCTTACATAACAGGACCCATTGTTTACTCTGTTGTTATATACATCATCAGTTTCGCGATGTTTAAAGATCAGGAAATATTTACGCCACTCGGGGACAAGAGGAAGTATAAAAACATTAACCTCTCTCCCGCCCAAATCGAACAACACAAGGAAAAGATAGACCTGATCATGGCCGATAAAAAACCTTACCTGGATAGCAATTTCTCATTGACGGAACTTTCTAAACTTACAAACGTGCCCAAACATATGCTGTCCAGGATTTTCAGTGAGAGTGAACACAGAAGTTTTACTGACTTTACCAATGGCTACAGAATTGAAAAGGCAAAAGAACTGCTGGCCAACCCGGTTTATCACCATTATAAAATTGCGTTCATTGCCTATGAGTGTGGCTTCCATTCAATAACCTCATTCAATGCAGCTTTTAAGAAACTGGCGGGTGTTTCCCCTTCTGAGTTTAGAGGAAAGTGAGGATGGCATAGTTCGATGCTTGAATTCAAATGCGAGGGTGGCACGGCTGGCAAATTACGGCTCGTGAACAAAACAACGCCTGGGGTCGACTTCCAAACGGTTCTCTTAATTGAGGTGACTTTTTTGTGGAAAACCTGTGGCAATTGACCTGGATGACATCAACAGTACCTGTAAGCAAAGTCCTGTTACAATAATAACCACAATTTCAATCCGCGAAAGGAAATAGCTTGAGGCTACAATCTTTTCAGACCTGTTGATTTGATTCCTGCCCTCATCGATCTGGATTCTGGATAAAGCGTTGAGCAATCCCGCAAGCTCCCCGTGTTTGGTAACAATTTGATGCAACAAGTTGCTATCCTGTCCGCTACCGGCATATTCGCTTTCCAGCTTTTGTAAGGCAGCCAGTTGGGTCCTGAACGTTGCAAATACGTGACCTTCCTCTTCGGTAAAAACGGTCTTTTCATAGTCCACCAGCACTTGCTTTATCTCATTGTCGGATTGTTGTTGATCACGGCTGGCAGGGTTAAGCTTATTTTCCAGCAATCGCAGGTGCCTTTCATGGAGATGGTTGGAGAGTTGCAGAATATACCCCTCAACAATTAACCGGTCCTTGTATACAGAGGTAAAAGACTCCTGCAGGCGGGTAAAATAATTTCTATCCACAATGTTGGTAAGCACTACCAAGCCGAGCACGATAGCAAGGGCCAGACCAATCTTGAGTTTCTGCCGCAAAAAGTAAGTCCATTTCATATTTCAGGTGAATAAGATAACGAGCTAATGATCAATATGTGATATTTAAATATAACTAAAAATGAGTGGGGATAAGAAGTGAGATAAAGTACTGGATTGTGAAAGCGTACTAGCCAGAAGCTTGAACCAGCTGGCATGCGCCAATGCCCACATACAAAAAACCCTGACGTCCTTGCGGGGTCAGGGTTTTAAGGGATTGCTACGTGTGTCATCTTACTCGTTTTTTAGTGAAACTTAATGCTGACAATTGAGCGGCTTCCATGCCGCGGGCACCAAACTCTGCACGCAGGTAACTTTTCACTGCGTAGGCATTGCTTACCAAAGAATCCGGTCCTTTGTAAAGTACCTTGTCGCGTTGGTGGCGTGCATGGGTCAGTGCGGCCTTCGCCCTGGACCAGCTTTCGTTTAGTGCTTTCAGCCTGGCTGCTTTCTCCAGCAAGGCTGGTGGCAGCAGGGCAGCATTGGCAGTCTGGTACTCGGGAACTTCATCCTGGATATACTGAGCCAACCGCATGAAGTTATGGGCTTTTGCTACATAGCTTTGCTGCGTGATGGATCGGGTCACCATGGGTTGTTCCTCGTTGTCCTCACCCGGTACGGGTAACCTGTCTTTGCCGTGCTTCAATTGCCCGTTGATCAGGCGGGTATAGAAGCGGGCGTTGGCCAGTGTTGCCGCTGAAACCTGTGAGGCCTTCAGGGTACTGATGACTTGCGACACCAGCTTATGAAGGTCATCGAACTCCTTGGTCCGTTCGTTGGTAATGCCGCTCAAAGCATTCCTTTTTTGTGAAACATGTTGCAATGAACTTTGTGCTTCATTGAGCAAGGCTCTCATTGCTTTAAGCTGGAGGGTTGGGCGACCAGGGTTATAGGAACCTCCATACCCGGTGCAGATATCTACTAACCTGGAGTAGCTTCCTGCATTTTTAACATTTGACATAACTGATAAAGTTAGATTGTTAAACATACTATAGATACGTAAAAATCCTAGTTGAAAGTTTCACGCAAATGGAAAAAACTTACAAAATATTTTAATTATTTTTTCATTCACCAAATCATTGACTGCCGTGTCCCACTACGACTGACTTTCTTCCTTTCGGGGGGCTAGACCCAACGATAACAATGGCCAATGCATGGGGTCATCGTACCTGCCCGATACAGGCGGATGACAGGCCTGGCTCATTTTGAAATCCCTCACCCTCCTTCTTTGATCTGCTGGCAGATACTGTAGTGCCCTCTCCCTAGGGAGAGGGAGCAGAATTGGTAAGCAGCGCGTCCTCCTTATCTGCCCGTCATCGTACCTGCCCGACTCAGGACGGTCACATGCCATAAGTACCTTCCGCCCTATCAACCTGAAGTGTATGTCCTGCCAACCTGAAGTGTATGTCCTGCCAAAAGTAAAAGTCGGCACTATCA
>CAYNCP010000020.1:0-54894 GCA_964395905.1 uncultured Ohtaekwangia sp. | reverse complement strand
GATGCTTATGCGGATATAAAAGAAGCAAAATCAGAATTCGAAAAAGAATCATTTTTAATATTTCATTTGAACAAGCGAGGTAAGCAACACCTGGAGGCCGGCACCGTATTGGCAGGCAATGCTGATGAAGCCCTTTGGGTTGCCAAACAAGAACTAAAAGCGGGTAAGCAGGTCTTTAATATTTGGGCCATCCGTGCAAAAGACATCCGCTTCACCTCAGAGGAGGAAAAAGATTTATGGTTGACACTGCCTGAAAAGAAATTCAGGGATGCAGCAGCCTATAAAGGCGGAGATAAGCTAAAAACCTTACTGGAAAAATCAAACAGATGATAAGTTTTACAAATGGCAAGTGAACTAAGTAAAGAAGCAATCAAAGAACTACTTTATAAAATGGCAGATGACCAACTCATTCTTGGTCACAGAAATTCCGAGTGGACGGGGTTTGGTCCTTTACTTGAAGAGGATATTGCTTTTTCCTCAATGGCGCAAGATAAGATCGGGCACAGTCTCGCCCTATACACAATTCTCCAGGAGTTGGGAGAGCAGGATCCGGACACCCTAGCTTTCACAAGAAATACAAACCAATTCCACAATTGTGTGTTGGTGGAGTTGCCTAACGGAGAATATGATTTCAGTTTGGTCCGACATTTCTTGTATGACACTGCTGAGGCTATACGATTTGAGATGCTATCGAAATCCGCTTTTATACCGCTTGCTCAAGTAGCGACAAAGATTAGAGGAGAACTCAGGTACCACACCATGCATGCCAATACATGGATCAAACAACTGGGTACAGGAACGGAAGAAAGCATTGGCAGGCTACAAAAATCGCTCGAGTATGCCATCCCATTTGCTATGGGCATTTTTGAACCTTCTCCGTTTGAGGATACCCTGAAACAGGAAGGCGTTTTTGAGGGTGAACAAGCTTTAAAGAATAAGTGGCAAAACAAAATCGTGGAGGTATTGGGCTCCACTGATCTTGTACTTCCTCCGTGGGAGTCAATCGTGCCCTTCTATGGTGGCAGGCAGGGAAAGCATTCCGATCATCTTCAGCCTTTGCTTGATGAAATGAGTGAAGTTTTTAGAACTGATCCAACCGCAGAATGGTAAATGTTATGGAACATGTAGTAAATGAACTTAACGCAATCGTTGAAGAATTTACGGCTAAGTTCAATCAATTCTCAGAAGCGGAATTAGCAGATAAGCCGCTGCCTGACAAGTGGAGCAAAAAGGAAGTAATCGGGCACCTCATTGATTCAGCACAGAATAATTTACGGAGATTTATTGTCAGCCAATATGAGTCTGTACCTCAAAAAATTGTTTATGACCAGGATTATTGGGTTGCCGCTAACAAGTATCAGCACATGACAGGAGCCGATGTGATCCAACTGTGGAGACTGGTAAATAGTCAGATAGTAAATGTACTCGTTGCAATGCCAAAGGAATTATACTCCAGAACGTGTGACACATCCAAAGAGGGTATGCAATTGCATACGCTTGAATGGTTGGCTGAAGATTACGTCAAACATTTAAAACACCATCTCAATCAGGTTATTCAATACTCATTTGATATTACCTATCCTTAACCATGGCACCAGCGTCTATTTCCAAAGAAAAAATTTATGAATTACTTGACGAAGTTAAGGATCCTGAAATTCCTGTATTATCGATCATTGATCTGGGCGTAATAACTGAAATATCAGTCGGTGAAAAAGTTAGAATTGAAATGACCCCTACGTTTGTTGGATGTCCGGCAATTGACTACATGAAAAGTGACATCATGTCTACTTTAGCTAAACATGGTATTGATTCAGAGGTAGAGGTCAATTTTCGCAAACCATGGAGTTCTGATAAGATTACTGAGAAAGGAAAAGCCGCACTACAGAGTTTCGGTCTGGCTCCCCCTCCCGGTAATAAAATTTTTACTGACCTGGAAATTCTGGAAAACGCACAATGCCCAAGATGTAGTACTACCAATACAACATTGCGAAATGCCTTTGGCCCCACACTATGCCGGGCCATTTATTACTGCAATAATTGTAAGGAGGCGTTTGAGCAGTTTAAACCTGTTTAAAAGGGTTGCTTTTTAACGATACATGGGCAACCTTTATCATCGGCCTTGCGTAAGGCTGTTAGAGCGGTTTCGAATATGGCTAAAGTTGTTTTTTACATTGCACTTTCATTTTCTTTGGGTTCACTAATCGCATGCAATGGCCCAAGATCAAATCGACAGGAAAAAAGTGTTTTCACCAAAGTAGATTCGCTAACTGAAACGTACCTCACCCTGCAAGATAGCCTATTACATGCCTGGAATGTAATGTCGTGGGACGAACAGGACAAGATCAACGCGATGCATGACATCCTTCACATGATGCAAAAAAAAGGTGGATTTGACGATCACGAACTGATTGCTCTCGAGGAGCGCTTGGAACAACTGGAGAGAATTCGATTTACTCCAAAATCATTAGCCAACTCTTATGTAATTGAGGAATATGATTTCGCTTCTAATTCACTGGTTTCAGAAATTATAGCCCTGGCAGAAGCGGATGATGAATTCATTAGTAATGAAAAAGCACAAAATCTTGTAGACAAAGTGAAACTGGCCGATCAACGTGTGACCAACTATAGAGAGGCATATGACAAGATCGCCTTGCGTTACAACCAATTTCTTGAAAGGAACGAAAAATATCTCAAGGAAATTGATCAGGATCACACGGGAGAAAAAAGAGCCCTGTTTCAAATGGCATCAGAGTAGACTATCTCCTCCTCGGCTTCCCCTTGCTCTTTGACCCGTAAAATCTCTCCTTTTTCTTATCCGAATACTTTTCCTTCTTTGCGCTGGTTAGCTCCAGGCGAACCGCACGACCTCTTACCTCTACCCCTTCAAAACCCTGCATTACTTTTTCGGTCGCGTTTTTTTCCAATTCGAAAAAAGAATAAGCACCCTTAATGTCTATTTTTCCGATTTGCTTTTTGTCAATTTCACCAAAATCACAAATGAGTCCCAATAAACTCCCTTTATCGAGCCCATCCATCTTACCTACATTGATGAATACGCGATCACCAGTTAAATAAGCTGAAGAACGATCATCATTTTGCCTCTCCTGACTGCCCTGATTTAAATCAGGAGCATCCCTGTAGTAGGCCAAGAAGCGGTTAAACTCAATGGCCGCAAATCTTTTTATAATATCTTCTTTGCTCAGGCTTTGCAATTCATGAAATACTTCTGGTAAAAAATAATCCAATTCCTGCTCATTGATCTCCACTTCCCTTACCCGATGCGTCAAGTCTAATAATTTCTTTTGGCAAACCTCATTGCCTGTAGGCACCAGCACTTTGGTGAATCGTCTTTTGATGGCTCTTTCCACCTGCTGAATTCTGATAATCTCCCGCTTGGAAACGATAGCTAATGAGATTCCCTTTTTTCCCGCACGGGCAGTCCTTCCACTTCGATGCGTGTAAAACTCCATTTCATCCGGCATGTTCATGTGGATGACATGGCTGATGTTACTCACGTCAATTCCACGGGCAGCAACGTCAGTGGCTACCAAAAGTTGAAGTGCTTTATTTTTAAAACTGCGCATCACCCGGTCACGCTGTTGCTGCGACAAATCTCCATGCAAGGCATCTGCGCTATAACCATCTTTAATCAAATGCTCAGCAATTTTTTGGGTGTCAATTTTCGTTCGACAAAAGATTACGCCAAATATCCCTGGATTATAGTCTACATGGCGCTTAAGAGCAAGGTACTTATCTCGCTCAGTCACCACAGAGTATTGATGGTCGATGTTTTCATTTCCGGTTTTCTGAACGTCCATGGTCAGCTCAACCGGATCTTTCATATAGTTTTTTGCAATGGCCCTCACCTCGCGCGGCATAGTTGCAGAGAACAACCAAACTTTCTTGTCTTTGGGTGTCGTTGATAAGATCTCATCAATGTCCTCCTTGAAGCCCATATTCAACATTTCATCCGCTTCATCCAATACCAAATATTGAATGGATGTAAGATCTACCACTTTACGAGACAATAAATCTATCAAGCGGCCTGGAGTAGCTACAATAATATGTGCACCCCGCTTCACTTTTCGAATCTGATCGGAGATACTGGCGCCACCATAAACGGTAACTATGTTTATGTTCTTTACTGATTTACTGAAGTTCTCTAGGTCACTGGTAATCTGCACACTCAATTCCCGGGTTGGAGCGACAATCAACGCCTGAGTTGACTTGTGATCCGTGTTGATCAACTCAATCAAAGGCAATCCGAAGGCGGCCGTTTTTCCGGTTCCGGTTTGTGCCAGGCCGACCATATCCGAATCCCCTTTCAACAAAATGGGTATGGCTTGTTCCTGGATAGGTGTGGGCATTTCAAAGCCCATGGCTGTGATGGTTTTCACCACCTCCCCGGATAAACCCAGGGCGTCAAATGATTTCATGTGTATATATTTTTAAATAAAACAGTAAGGCCAGACGAAGCACCTTACGTTTTTTACACTGCGGTCATGCAGTGCCCGAGGCATCTCATCCAATCAATAATAAAAGCAAAGGTAAATCAAATAAATGAAAATGATTTTCGGGAGGAAGAACTGGGATTTACCGAAGGTACAACTGTACAATTCTATTTTTGAAGTAGAAACTATTCTATTTTGGTTGCAGGACCTATTCTATCAAAAACTCTAACCATCCTTTTCTTAGAATCTTCATGAATGCTCCATCCATTGGTAACCAATACCATGTTGTAAGTTGGAATCACATTGACAATTTGCCCTCCGTAGCCAAGCATGTTGTACGAATAAGGTTTATTGTCATCTACCCTAACCCACCACTGAAAACCATACCCCACTTTACCCGCCACCATAACGCTTGGTTGTACAGATTGCATTAACCAATCTTCAGAAACAATCTGCTTTTCCTGCCACTTTCCTTTTTGCAACACCATGTATCCAATACGGGCAAGATCATGAGGTTTAAGATACAGCCCCCCTTCGGAGTCAATTTCTCCCAAGGGTGTCTTCTTCCAGTAATACTCTGTTATCCCTAGGGGTTTGAAAAGTTTTTCTTCCGCCCACTTGTCTACACTTTGGCCAGTGGCCATACTCACAATCTTTCCTAACAGTACAGTCACACCACTATTGTAGACGAACTGTGTACCCGGGATGGTATCCATTGGGCGGTCGAGCACATATTGGATCCAATCATCTTTTAGTTCCATCGCGGTGCAATTATTCAAAGAGTCATCGGCATAAGAGGAGCTTTCATCCCACGAGATTCCACTTTGCATGGTGAGCAGATCACGAAGAGTGATTGACATCTTCAACTCATCCTTTGTGTCAATATTGTAGTCTTTAAACAAAGGAAGTATGGTAGAGTCCAGGTAAAGGGGGTAGCCTTCGTCTTTGGCAATGCCCAATAATATCGAAGTAACTGTTTTAGATACCGATTGCAATGAATGAAGGTCGGTGTAGTTATAGTAGGGATGCCAATCGGGATGGTCATAATTATATTGATGATTAGCGGTGTCGTAGTCCTGCGAAATAATTTTATAATCGTGGTCGTAGTGGTTGTCAACAACAATTTTGCCATTGCGAATCAATAAAAATTGATCCACCAGTCCGTATTCACCCTGTTGAATCTCAGAATGAATGGAATCGATGACTAGCTGATCAATCCCTTCTGCTTGTGGAGATGACGTTTCCCATGGCAACGGATCAACAGGAGTGTGTCTCTTGCTATTGCATCCGGTGAAGATAAGGGCACAGGGTACTAGTATTATGATGATAATTTTTTTCATGGCTTGGCTAGGATTATTAGGATGATAAATATATGCATTTCCAACTATGGTTACTTGTGTTCCTGCTTTTGTGTGGTTAGTAGCCGCAGTACTAAGGGTGTTGAGTAAATGCAAACTAAATGGAGGCAAGGATCAGACAGGATACTGGCGTATGGTGTAATATAAAAGCAAAAAACCCCGACATCACTGCCGGGGTTTTAAGGGATTGCAACTGATTCCATCACTTTTTGGGTTTGGTGAAACGAATTTTACTTACAGAACGGTACTCTTCACTTCCGTACCCGTAAACTGACTTCACATACTGCTTGGCTCTTTGCCCTACGGTGAAGAGGTTTCTGTCCAGGTAATACAGAATCTCGTCACGCTTTCTTCGGGCCTCCTGCCATGCCACGGTGGCGCTGATGACGCTACTATTGTGTTTTTGCAGCGCGGTGAGGTGCTTCTTGAGCGACTCTACCGACAGCTCCTGCTCGTTTGTCTTGTAGCGTTCTGACGCTGCCACTGTCTCCAGCAATTTGGCGAAGTGGGACACAAGGCTGGCATAATCCGTGCCGCGTGCTCTGCGTGTAGTCTTCGGCTTTTCATCAGCTGAGTTGGACTCAACTAATGATGGAACAGGTTCGCGATCCTTGCTTAAGACTCTTCCGTAGATCTTGCGTGTCATGGTACGTGCATCGGCTACCGTCTCAGGTCTTGAACCAGATGCGATCATTGCGCTGATGATGCGTCCGGTTAAGGGGCCCAATCCTTTGAAGGCCTCTTCCCTTTGGTTGGTAGCGACTTCGTAGCCAGTCTTGGCGATGTCTACTTCGCTCAACGTGTTGCGTGCCTGGCTCAACAAGGCGGCCATTGCTTTCACCTGGAGGTTTTGGTTTCCGGGATTGTAGGATCCTCCCAACCCGGTGCAAGTGCCCAAGAGCTTCTCGAGGGACTGCAGGTTTTTAACATTTGACATAGTGTTAATTGGTTTTAGTTAAACATACTATTAGTACGGAATTTCCTACTCAATAAGTTTCATGTTTTGTAAAAAATTTTAAAATATTTTTTAGAAATTTCTGATAAGTACAAAATCATGTTTTGAGTCTACCCAAATGTCGGGTCAAGTGTTTGGTTGAGGCCGTGTCATGAGTGCGATCCCTCCCAAACAGGATAGCTTCTGATCTTTGGCGAGTTCGATTGGCGACTTGGGAGGCATCTTCCCACCTTTGTCGGGTTCGATCTGCAGTTTACGGGGTGCCTTCTAACCTTTGGCGCGTACTATCTGCAGGATTGGTGCTGCCTTCCCATCTTTGGCGGGTTCAATCTGCAGCTTACGAGGTGGCTTCTGACTTTTGGCAGGTCCAATCTGCAACTGGTGAGGTCTCTTCTGATCTTTGATGGGTCCGATACGTCATAGTGAAATACAGACCTAGCGCTTGCGCCTCTTTCTTCCCGGATCATCTTTCTGACTCTAAAAAATGTATACACACCGAACACAAAAACCACTCCGTAAACTGCAAATAGCACGTTGTTGGGAATGCCAGCTGTACTATCATAGGGAGTGGCAAACCATCCTTTGGAGTGGTTTAGCTGAAGGAGGAGGGTTAAGAAAACAGCCATACCTAATCTTTTATATTTATTCCTCAATTTATTGATTAGGTAATCGTGGAAGGTCCTGAACCCAATTGTCGACTGGAATATCAGTCAGAATTGAGTTAACTTCGCTTACATATATGGTCACCGGAATTCAAAAACTGAGATTTTTTTACGCTTTTGAAGTTCCTGCCCTCGTAGTGGCAGGGTTCTACCTGGGTGGCTGGTGGAATTTCATCACCCTGGGCTTTGCTTTTGTACTCCTCCCCTTGTTTGATCAGCACTTTGGAATCGACACGACCAATGTGGAAGCCAGCAGAGCTAAAAACGTGGGTGAGGAATTCTATTACCGCTTCATCACCTACATCTGGACCTATGTACAGTTGGGGTTTTTATTGTGGGGCGTTTACGTAGTATCTCAAGGTGGGCTTACCTACTGGTACGAATGGGCAGGCTTCATCCTCAGCTTTTCATTGGCCACCGGAGGCATTGGCATCACCGTGGCGCACGAACTGGGCCACAAAAAATCAAAGCTGGAGCGATTCTACAGTCAGTTGCTGCTGATGACCGTCAGCTACATGCACTTTTATATCGAACACAACCGCGGACATCATGTGCAAGTGGCCACGTTGGAAGACCCTGCCACTGCGCGGAAAAATGAAAATTTTTATGCGTTCTGGCTGCGTTCCGTTTTTGTAGGCTATGCCCATGCCTGGACGCTGGAATTCGAAAGTTTGAAAAGAAAAGGACATTCCCCTTTCAGCCTAAAGAATCAAATGATATGGTACACACTACTTCCCCTTGGATTCTGTGCCGGTCTTACGTTCGCATTTAGCCCTTCGGGCGCCATCAACTGGCAAATTCCTTTTTTCTTTTTGGCGCAAAGCTTGTTTGCTTTCACGTTGCTTGAGCTGGTCAACTATGTTGAGCACTACGGCATCTTACGGAAACAAGTGGAGGGTCGGTATGAGCGGGTTAACCCGTTACACTCCTGGAACTCCAGCCACCTGATGAGTAACTTTTTTTTATTTCAATTGCAACGCCATTCCGACCACCACGCCAACGCCATCAAACGCTACCAGGTGTTGAATCACTATGATCATAGCCCACAGCTTCCTTTTGGATATCCAACCATGATCATTATTGCCCTGATTCCTCCCATTTGGTTTCGCATGATGAATCCCAGGTTGGAAGCCTGGGAAGGTGAAGTGTACAATCAACCGGCAGCAGCTTAGACGCGAACAGTTCGCTCTTGCAACTTGCCCAGTTTCCTCTGGGCGGTTTTTCGGGCCTTTCTCACATCCACGGCTACCACTTTGTATTCGGGGCACATGGCTTCGGAGTCAGACACACCCGAAGTAAGTACATTGACCAGCACCTCAGGAAAATGGAAAGTGGTGCTTAACACACCAGGCTTAACTTCTTCTGTAACTCTGGCCTTGAGGTCTACCTTGCCCCGCGCTGAGCTCACGCACACAATATCGCCATCTTTTATGCCCTTCTCCTCTGCATCTGCTTTGTTGATAAGCAATACATCTTCGGTGAGAATTTCAACATTGGGTGTCCTCCTGGTCATTGCTCCACAGTTGTAATGTTCTAACTCACGGTTGGTGGTGAGAATAAATGGGAATGAATCGCTGTTGTCCAAAATCTCTGAAGACTCCTTGAAATCATGAAACTGAATTTGACCCTTCCCTATTTTGAAAGTTTCCGTGTGCATGATTTCTGTACCCTTTCCATCTTCGAGCACCGGCCATTGTTTGCCATTGTCGCCCAGTTCATCCCATTTCACCCCTGTAAAGAAAGGGACAATCTTAGAAATCTCTTCCAAGGCTGTTCTGGGATGATAGTCGGGCTGTGGGTAGCCCATGCGGTTCATGATGTCAACAATAATTTGTCCATCTACCCTGGTCCCGGGCAACGGATCCACTACCGCATTCACCCGTTGAATTCTTCTTTCTCCATTGGTAAAGGTTCCGCTTTTCTCCAGAAACGAGGCTGCCGGTAATACCACATCCGCCATCTTGGCCGTCTCGGTCATAAACAATTCACTGACAATGAAAATTTCCAGATTGGAAAGCGCCTTCTTTACATGATTTGTATTGGGATCGGTTTGGACCACATCCTCGCCAATAATCCATAAGCCTTTGAGCTTGCCCGCGATGGCGGCATCAAACATTTGCGGAATCTTATACCCAGCATGTCGGGGAAGATTGACACCATAAAAATCTTGATAGAGGTTGTGAACTTGTGGATCTTCCACATCCAGGTAACCCGCGCCCTGATGGGGTTGTGCACCCATATCCGCCATACCCTGTACATTGTTTTGTCCGCGCAAAGGATTCACGCCTACACCTGGCCGGCCAATGTTGCCTGTAATCATGGCCAGGTCGGCAATCAGTGTGACCGTGAAGGTACCCTGGTAATGTTCTGTCACACCCAATCCATGAAAGGACATGGCGCGCTCGGCAGTTGCATAAGCTATCGCAGCTTCTCTAACCAGATTTTTATCCACTCCGGTTATGGATTGTAGCTCATCCATATCCAGCTTAAGAATACTCTCCTTGAAAACTTCGTAGCCTTCGGTTCTGTTCCGGATAAAATCAATGTCTACCAGGCCTTCTTTTACAATGTAGTGCATCATCATATTGAGCAGGGCCACGTTGGTTCCAGGTCTCAACTGTAGATGGTACTTGGTATATCTAGTCAATTCGATTTTTCTGGGATCAATCACGATCATCGTGGTCCCCTTCATGGCCTTTTGCTTGATCTTGGCGCCTGTTACGGGGTGCGCATCGGTTGGATTGGCTCCGATTACCAAAATGCAATCGGTGTACGCCAGATCTTTAATGGAGTTTGTGGCGGCTCCGGTACCGAAAGTACGTTGCATGCCCAATGCAGTTGGCGAATGACACACCCGCGCACAACCATCAATGTTGTTGGTGCCCACCACTGCGCGAATAAACTTTTGCATCAGGTAATTCTCTTCGTTGGTTGCCCTGGCACACGAAATTCCTCCGATGGCATCAGCACCGTTTTCAACTTTTATCTTTTGAAACTTATTGACGATAAAATCATACGCTTCATCCCAGGAAACCTCCTCAAATTCTCCATTGCGCTTAATTAAAGGGCTTCTTAACCGATCCTGATGATCATAAAATTTAAATGCATATCGTCCTTTCAGGCAGGTATGGCCTTGATTCACTTCTGCATCATACGGTGCCAAAATGGATTTAATTTCGCCATCTACTGTGGCCACATCCAAATTGCAACCCACACCGCAGTAGGTACATACTGTACGTGTAACTTTATCGGGGACTGTTTGCTTTGAGTTATATATATCTGTAATGGCCGAAGTGGGACACGCCTGAGCACATGCGCCACAACTCACACAGTCTGATTCGCTGAATCCTTCATTCATGCCCATGGTGATCGTGCTGTCAAAACCACGGCCCGACATGGTGAGTACCATTTCTCCCTGCACTTCATCACAAGCTCTCACACATCGGTAACAATTGATGCAGGTCGACAAGTCGGCTCTCATATATGGATGCGATGTGTCGGGCTTCCGGTTGAGATGATTTTTTCCCAATGGGTATCTGATGTCATCTGGTGTTATCCGCAATTGATTAGCCACATTCTGTAATTCGTTTTTACCGGCTTTGTTCTCATAAAGCCGATCCAGCGGATAATCTGTCAGTACCAACTCTACAATATTCCTCCTCAGCCGGGTTATCCTTTCACTGTCGGTATAGATATAAGAGTTTGCCATAACTGGGGTATGGCAGGAGGCCACGGTTTTGGCTTTACCATTTTTTTCCAAAGCCACATCTACACTGCATACCCGGCATGATCCAAAGGGTTTTAAGTTGGGCGCATCGCAAAGTGTAGGCACATGGATCGATTTTTCCGCCCTGCGTATAAACCCAAGAATCATCTCTCCCTTTTCTATTTCGAAGGGTTGATCATTGATATAAGCTATTTTTCTTTCCTCGCTCATGGCTCACTCTTTTATGAAAAATACTCCTTCAATTCGGCATCAAAATATTGTAAGGCGTTCTTGATTCCCAACGGCAATCCGCCTCCCAGTGCACACAACGATCCAATTTCAAGGGTTTCCAGGAGATCGTCCATCAATTTACGATCTATTTTAAAATTTTCCTTCTGAGATTTTTGAATCAATTCCATACCCCTTACCGATCCAATACTGCAGGGAAAACATTTACCGCAAGACTCAGCAGCTGTAAACTCAAATAGGTGCTCCAAATAGGCAATCATTGGAAAGTCATCAGGGATACTCACTACTCCTGCATGTCCCAGCAAAAAACCGTTGGAAGCAAATGATTCAAAGTCTAACGTAAGCGCACCTATTTTTTCTACGGGCACAATGCCACCCAATGGGCCCCCTACATGGATCGCTTTCACTTTTTTCTTAAATCCTTGACCAAAATCGTTGACTACGATTGAAAGCGGTGTTCCCATCTCAATTTCATACAACCCTGGTCTGTTAAAGAGGCTATCAAGGCACACCAGTTTGGATCCTGTTGACTTCCCAGTACCCAGTTTCGCGTATTGCGCGCCTCCTTTCTTCAAAATATAATAAAGCGATGCACTGGTCTCAACATTATTCACCACTGTGGGTAAATTGAAAAGACCCTCCTGTGTTGGATAAGGTGGTCTTACCCTTACTTCCGGGCGCTGACCTTCGATAGACGACAGCAAGGCGGTCTCTTCACCACATATGTAAGCACCAGCTCCTTCTATTATTTTGAAGCGAAAATCAAATCCGGAATTGTTGATATTTTCTCCCAGCAATTTGTTCTTCTCCCACTTGGCTATTTCTTTATTAATTTCGATAATGGATTCCGGATATTCTCCCCTGATGTAAATGACGCCTCGGTTGGATCCTACTATATATCCAGCTATCAACATTCCAAACAACAAAAGATGAGGTTGTTTCTCCAGTAAATAGCGATCAGAGTAAGCCCCGGGGTCTCCTTCATCCGCGTTGCATACAATAAATTTTTGATTTCCAGGCACATGCTTACAAGATTCCAGTTTAAGGCCCATAGGAAATCCAGCCCCACCCCTTCCTCGCAAGTTGGATTTTTTTACTTCATCCAATAATTGATCTCTGTCTTTGGTGAGGCACGCATGAATGAAATCAAAAAATTCCTTTTCGTCCGGGTATTGGTTGGTTAGAATGGGGTCCTTAAGGTTTGAAGCGACATGATAATGGTCAAAGTTATTCCCCTTATCATTCAAAATGTCAACCAGGCTGGATCCGTTTTTGCCCGAGTAGTTTTTCCCTTCAAAGTGAAATGCACCATTTTCATGACACCTGCCCAGGCAACACATGTGTCCAATTTCATCCTCCTTAAAATGTGCACTTAAGTTCTTCCTTAACGCATCTTGTGTGCCGGCCACCAGACATGCGCTGCCGTTGCAAACAAAAATTTTTTTGGATTGATTTTCAGCTCGTAGAAAGTCGTAAAAGCTGACCGTGCCGTGCACATTGGCATTGCCCACCAGGAATTCTTTCGCCAGTGAGCGCATCTCTTCCGGATCAGGTGTTCTTTTTTCTTTTGAAATAGCAACCAGTTTCTCGAATAACGGGTTATTGAGTCCTTTCCTTCCTGCCAGCCTGGATAAATTCTCGGACATCTATTTCTTAATTATCACTTGAAATCCATTTTGCTCCTCTAAAATTAACCAAAGAAAATGAATGAATTCTTTTAACAAACGATTTGTACGCAATTCAACTCTCAATTCTTTGCTTGCCACAATACAGGTTAAAACTTTGATCTCTTACAAAACCAATCAAAGTCATTCCCAGGTTCTCAGCCAGTGTAACCGCGAGACTCGATGGCGCCCCCACTGCCGCCATGATCGGGCAGCCTGCACGTCCGGCTTTCTGCACCAATTCAAAACTGGCCCTGCCACTTACCATTAAAACTTTATCAGAAAGTGGAATTTCTTTATTGAACAGGCATGCCCCTATAATTTTATCCATCGCATTGTGGCGACCTACATCCTCCCGGGTCAACAACAGTTTTCCATTCAGATCAAAAAGTCCTACCGCATGTAATCCACCAGTGTGTTCAAAAATCTGCTGGGCTTCTCGCAATTGATCAGAAAGTGTATGAATTATGCTTTTGTCCAACTTGAGGTTGTCATTCATTGTTTGGCAACTCACTTGTACCGATTCGATGGAAGATTTGCCACAGACGCCACAACTTGACGAGGTGTAAAAGTTTCTCTGCAATTTTTCAAAGTCGAGGGAGATGGAAGGTTTCAATTCCACCCTTACCACATTCTCCTTTTCTTCCTGTTTACCACCATCCTCACAATACTTGATGCTCTCCATTTGATCAAATGAATCAATGATTCCCTCAGTAAACAAAAATCCTGTGGCCAATTCAAAATCATGGCCCGGTGTTCGCATGGTGACAGAAAGACTTCTCTGTTGCCGGTCTCCTTCTGATCCAAATCCAATCCTTATTTCCAGTGGCTCCTCCACTGCCATCAAATCGGGTGTAACTTTATTGCCCCTGGGGGTAATTTTTGTAATCTCAACTGGTTTTACAGATGAACTCATTCTTACACTTGTCAGGAAAGTCCTGAAATTTTCCCATTGTTGTTAATATCCATTCCCAGGGCAGCAGGGTCGTTGGGTAGCCCGGGCATTCTCAACATATCGCCAGTGATCGGGATCACGAAGCCGGCCCCTGCAGCTACTTCAATTTCTCTAACCGTTATCGTAAAATCCTTTGGCCTGCCACGTTTCTTTGCATCATCCGAAAAGGAGTTTTGTGTTTTTGCAATACAAACAGGTCTGCCACTAAGGCCCAACCGCTCAATCTTGACAAGGTTTTGTTTTGCTTTTGGTAAGAATTCCACGCCTTTAGCTCCATAAATTTTAACAGCGACAGCCTCTATCTTTTCAACTATCGAATCACTCCATTGATATACAGGCCAGCATTTACCATCAAATGATTCAGCCGCATGCACCACTAAGTTGGAAAGCGCTTTCATACCTGCTCCACCTTTTTCCCATCCTTCAGCCAAGGCAATTTGAACACCCAATGATTTGCACTTGTCAATTACCCAATCGATTTCTTCTTGCGTATCTGAATTGAATTTATTCAAGGAGACAACCGCTGGTAAACCAAATATCTTTGTGTTTTCGATATGCTTCTCCAGATTAGGAAATCCTGCTTGCACAGCTTTTAAATTTGGCTTTTTCAGGTCTTCTCTTTCTGTACCCCCATGATACTTAAGGGCTCGAATCGTAGCTACTAAAACAATAGCGTGGGGTGAGAAGTTTCCGTAGTTGGAGACGATGTCAACAAACTTTTCTGCTCCTAAATCTGAACCAAAGCCTGCTTCCGTGACCACGTAGTCTGAAAAGCACATTCCTATTCTGGTAGCGATGATTGAATTGGCGCCCTGGGCAATGTTGGCAAACGGTCCGCCATGAATGATGGCGGGATTTCCCTCAAGCGTCTGAACCAGATTCGGTTTGATGGCATCTTTCAGAAGCAATGCCACTGCACCCTGGGCGTTCAGGTCTTTGGCAAATACTGCTTTCTTATCATAGGTATCACCAATATAAATGTTTCCAATTTTTTCTTTGAGGTCATCCAGGTCTTTGGCAAGACACAATATGGCCATGATCTCAGAAGCTGCGGTAATGTTAAATCCTGTTTCCCTGATCATCCCACCACCCCGGCCGCCAAGCCCTGTAACTATATTTCTGAGTGCGCGGTCATTCATGTCCATCACACGTTTCCATTCCACGGTTCTTGGATCAATCCCCTTGCCCCCGTCTGGTTTTTGAATGTCGTTATCAATCAAGGCAGCCAGCAGGTTATTGGCCTTTTCAATGGCAGAAAAATCACCCGTAAAATGCAGGTTAATGTCCTCCATCGGTACCACCTGAGAATACCCTCCTCCGGCAGCCCCACCTTTCATACCAAACACAGGACCCAAAGAAGGCTCTCTCAGCACTACCGTGGTTTTCTTACCAATCTTGTTGAGTCCTTCGCAAAGTCCAATTGAGGTGGTTGTCTTACCCTCACCTGCAGGTGTGGGTGTCATGGCCGTTACCAAAATCAACTTGGCCTTTCCTACTTTATTTCCATCGCAAAGCTCCAAAGGAATTTTCGCCTTAAATTTTCCATATACCTCAAGACTATCCTCCCCAATACCGAGTGTTTTCGCAATTTCTGCAATGGGTTTCAGCGTTGACTCTTGTGCTATTTGCAAATCTGATTTAAACGTCATTTTTCTATTTTTGCCTGATTCTAGAAAGATGCACAGAAAAAACGGCCCGGACAAAGCGTTCTATTTCAAACAGTTCCATATCCATCATGATCGGTGCGCGATGAAAGTAGGAACCGATGGCGTATTACTTGGTTCTTGGGCGGATGTGCATGATAAAAAGTACATTCTGGATATAGGCACTGGATCTGGACTCATCGCATTGATGCTTGCACAGCGATCTCCTGATCAAACCCTGGTAAATGCAGTTGAGATCAACAGCCATGCCTATGAACAGGCGCTTGAAAATGTAGCCCATTCGCCCTGGTCGCACAGGATTAGTGTGTCCCACTCATCCATTCAAGCCTTTCATTCGGGTTTTAAATTTGACATGATCGTTTGCAATCCCCCCTTTTTTTCCGGGAGTACAAGACCAGCAGATCAACATCGGGCACAATCTCGGCATACAGGTGACTTAACTTTTTTGGATTTAATTTCATCGGTAAAACGACTAATGCAGCCCAACGGAAGATTCAGTCTGGTGCTTCCCAAAGCCGAAGCAGAGGCGTTCACTTACATGGCTGCAAAGCAATGCTTCTTCATCAGCCGTAAATGGCTGGTAAGGACAAAACCCGGCAAGCCTGTTGATCGGTTGTTGATTGAACTTGCCCAAGGAACTTCTGTAGTCACCGAAACGGGAGAACTGACCATTCAATACGAAAACAGTGAATGGACTGCACCCTATTTACAACTGGTGTCGCCATTTTACCCGTGGGCTCTCCCAAGAATGCCAATTATAAGGTAGATTCCACTTCGAATCCTATTTGGCTTAATCTTTGATTTACTTTATCCGTATCTTGAAGTAACATTCAATATACATGTTTAAACATATATAGTTATATTTGCACCTTTCTAAAAACAACTAAAAAACTATGAAAAAATTTATCTCACTCGTGGCGTTGGTCCTTAGTGGTACGTTTGGATACGCTCAAAGCACATGGAATATTGATCAGGCGCATAGTAAAATTGGTTTCAATGTTACACATATGGTCGTTGCTGAAGTAGAAGGCAAATTCAAACAATTTGAGGGGAAGGTAGTGACCCAATCAGAAGACTTTAATAACGCGCAAGTTGAATTCATTGCCCAGGTGGCATCGGTGGACACTGAAAATGAAAGGCGTGATGGCCATTTAAGATCCGATGATTTCTTCAGTGCGGAAAAATATCCGACTATTACCTTCAAAGGGGTGCTGGTGAAAGAAGGTGCCAACTATAAACTCAATGGAAAATTGACCATGCGCGAAACCACCAAAGACGTAAGCTTTGATGTTACCTATGGAGGCATGGTAAATACCGGCCGAGGATCAAAGGCAGGATTTAAGCTTACTGGCAAAGTGAACCGTCAGGAATACGGTTTAAAATGGGCCAACAAGCTTGAATCTGGTGAGTTTGTTGTAGGCGATGTGGTGGAAATTGAATGCAAACTTGAACTAAACAAAGCGTAGTCTTATATTTTCTTCTGGATGTGTACTCCGCACTCAGTCGAGCACACATCCATTTTTTTTTATTTGCGCATGAACATCAAAGAAGAAATCCAACAATCACGGTTTCGGAATAACTACCAGGAAGCAGCTATTAATTTGATTTATACATCCGGTTGGCTGGCCAATAAACACAAAGAGTTTTTTAGCAAGTTTGGCATCACCACTCAGCAGTACAACATTCTATCCATTCTTCGAGGTCAGGCTCCCAACAAAATTTCAGGTGCAGAAATTAAGAGTAGAATGATGGATAAAAATTCTGATGTATCAAGACTTGTTGATCGTTTGGTTTTAAAAGACCTTATTTCTAAAAGTAAATGCCCTAATGATAAACGGGCTGCAGACATTGCAATTACCGATAGCGGACTCGATCTGCTTGCTTCGATTGATGGCAAAATCAAGACATTAGATGGCATCATAAGCAACCTTAGTGAATCGGAAGCCGCCCAACTCAGCTCACTGCTTGATCGGCTCAGAGGCTAAATCTTACTCATCTCTGCCTTTACAAAGTTCATCAACTCACTGATATAGCTTTTACTGAAATCGAATCGAATATTTGCCGCTTCATAGATTTCAGGAATCGTTTTGGTATACCCAAGAGATAATGCATTCATATAGTCTCGTAAACCCTTTTGCGGGTTTTGCCGGTAGTTTCTCCAAATCGCAATGGCACCTAGCTGGGCCATACCATACTCGATATAATAAAAGGGAACTTCATACAAATGCAATTGTTTTTGCCACATGAAATCCTTTGCTTCCTGAAGCCCTTCCCAACTCGTTACGCTGTCGCCAAATTCATCCATAATGCGATTCCAATTTTCCTTGCGCTCAGCAGGTGTGTGATCCGCGTGTACATAGAGCCAATGTTGAAATTTGTCAATGGTGGCAACCCATGGAAGCGTCTCAATCAAATCCTCAAGATGCTCCAGCTTCGCACGCCTCAGGTCGTCAGGATTTTCAAAAAACACATTCCAGTGATCCATTGAAATCAATTCCATGGCCATCGAAGCCAACTCTGCCACCTCCATGGGAGGGGATTTAAAATCAACCAGTGGTAAATCCATGGTCAGAAAATTATGCACCGCATGACCTCCTTCATGCATAATGGTAGTCATGTCACGAAGTGTGGAAGTTGCGTTCATAAAAATAAAAGGTACGCCTGTTTCAGCCAGTGGATAATTGTATCCACCTGGTGCTTTTCCCTTTCTTGACTCCAGGTCAAGGTGCCCCATCTCCTTCATGATCGAAAGGCATTGACCGAGATAGGGGTCCAGCCTGCCGAAGACTTCAATGGCCTTTGTAGTGAGCTCCTTTCCATCAACAAACGCTTTGAGCGGTTCGCGTCCTTTCGGATCCACCGATTTGTCCCATGGACGGAGCGCGCCTACCTTCAGCTCTGACATGCGAATTCTCGCCAGGTCATTCAAGATTGGAACAATCTCTGAGCGTACCGCCTCGTGAAACTGAAAACAATCCTCTGGAGTATAGTCAAATCTTCCATAAGACTTAAACATGAAGTCACGGAAGTTATCAAAATCAGCATTGTCAGCTACATGGCTGCGAAGTGTTATAAGTTTTGAGAACAATTCGTCCAGCACTTCTTTGTCCTGCAATCGTCTGGTGCTAAGGCTTCGAAATACACTTTCTCTTAGTGCGCGATCAGTAGACATCATCAACACCCCTGCCTGCTGCATGGTCATTTCTTTGCCGTCAATTTCTACCGTCATCGCCCCCGTTATCTGTCCATACTTTTGTGTCTGAATACTTATCTCTGTAAAAAGCGGAACATTTGACGGTCTGAAAATCTCTATCTCTTTGCGAATATTTCTGATCATCATGTCATATCCCGATTTATGCTCAAAATTTTTTAGAAAAGGACATGCCATTAATTTTTTGTTCAGCTGATCGGATAAGGGCGACACATGGGGTTGAATATTCTCTACGAAATCATGGTAGCTCCTCCGGTATTCCTCATTTTCCGTGAAACAAGTCATCCGGATATATCGCCAGCCCATATCCTCCGCAATTATTGATTCCAGCTCACTACGGTTTTGTAGCCACTGATCCATTTCTTCAGCCGAATTGATTTCAGCTTGAAGCAATTGATCGAAGTATTTCTTTAAGGCATCCCAGGTCGTTACTTCGAAATCGGCTGGCAGAAATGTGCGAGCAGGCTTTTTTGGAATCTCAACTGATAAATTCATGGACTTGCTTTTAATAATACAAACAACAAAAATAGTTTAAATTGCCCTTTCAACGCTGATGATTTGGAACATCTGCTGTCCTTTCTTCTCATTCCATCCTTGATTGTCGGGGCTTTCCTTGACAGTTACGCTGGTCAACTCATTTTAAATAAAATTTCTCAGGAAAGTTTTATAAAAATAATCCTGGGGCTGATTCTGGCTATTGGTATTTCGCTGGTCTTTAATGAGATTAGATTGCTAGCTGAGACTTGATAATATAATAATTTGATGCAATCACTATTTACAATTACTCAAATAGGCTTTATAGTTACCACCCTGGTTTTTTTTGGAATTGTCATTTTCCAACTCAAAACAGCCCTTGGTAAGTCTTCCTTTGATTTGTTAAGGCAAAAAAGAATGCTTTGGAAAGTTGTGAGCAGCTTATTCTTATGGATGGTTTTATTAAGTACGCTCTCACTTAGTGGGTATTTCTCAACATTCGACACTATGCCTCCGCGATTTGTGATCATTGTAATAATTCCTTTGGTTACGCTAATTTGGGTGCTGTTGATTTCCAAAAGCACAAAACAAATTATTTCTTACGTACCCAAACATACCGTTATCAATCTTCAGGTTTTCCGGGTAGTCGTAGAGATCCTGCTGTGGATGCTTTTTATTCAAAATCTTTTGCCCATTCAAATGACCTTTGAGGGGCGCAATTTTGATATATTGGCTGGACTTACCGCTCCGCTTATTGCCTATTTTGGAATTGTGAAATATCAGTGGCCACGCAAAGCACTCATCGCATGGAATATCATTTCTTTGGCTTTGCTTATCAATATCGTAACCATTGCTATTCTTTCCTTTCCTACTCCATTTCGGTATTTCATGAATGAACCAGCCAATACCATTGTCGCTGAATTTCCGTTTGTATGGCTTCCTGGGTTTCTGGTGCCCCTTGCCTATGGACTCCATTTTATTTCACTTCGTCAACTGACTCGTACAATTCAGTAGGCTGCAAACCAAAACAGAATAATGAAACTTTTTATTGACATCATCGGATGGATTGGATCAGTTGAAGTTATACTAGCTTACGGGCTTAATAGCTATCATAAAATAGATTCAGGTTCCCTGACATTCCAAATGTTAAATTTAACGGGAGCCACTTTCCTTATTGCCAATACAGTTTACTATGGCGCTTTTCCCTCCGCCTTCATCAATGTGATTTGGGTTATCATTGCTGTACCAGCCATTTATCAAATCATAAAAAAGAAAAAGGAAGTTGTCTAATTATCGTATAAATTCATTCAATTATGAAAAAAAGCAAAACTACCACCTTCCTACTCCTCATTATTCTATGGATACCCCAGCTGGCTCATGCGCAATCAAAGGAATATGGTAAAAAACTGAAAGAGTATGATGCCTATGTTGAAAAGGCAATAAAAGAATGGGGGACCGTTGGGCTCGCGCTAACCGTAGTAAAAGACAATGACATCATTTTCAAAAAGAGCTATGGTGTTAGAGAGTTGAACAGATCAGTACCTGTTGACGATCACACATTGTTTGCATGTGCCTCCACCACCAAGGCTATGACAGCAGTGTGCCTGGGCATTCTCGTGGATGAAGGAAAAGTAAAATGGAGCGATCCCGTCATAAAATATTTGCCTGAATTTCAGTTGCACGATCCTTATGTTACCAGAGAACTGAGAATCCGAGACTTGCTTGTTCACAACAGTGGTGTGGGTAACACCGACTTTTTATGGAGCTATATGGATATCCCCAGTGAAGAAGTGTTACACCGGATGAAATGGGTGGAGCCGAGTTATTCCTTTCGCTCCGGTTTTATTTACCAGAATATTTTCTACCTGGCTGCCGGGCAGGTGATTGAAAAAATCACTGGACAGCCCTGGGAGGAGTTTATCAGCCAAAAGGTGTTTGTTCCTCTGGGTATGAGCCACACGGTTCCCTTGCTTCAAAAAATCAAAAACACCAATAAGACCAAACCACATATGTTGGTAGACAATCAAATGATGGTAATTGAAGACCTTAGCGCAGATGCCATTGGCCCCGCGGGGTCGGTTTGGTCCTGCATAGACGATATGAGCAAGTGGGCGAAGTGCATGCTGGATAGTGCTAAATTCGCAGGTGGAAGGCTGATTACAAAGGAAACCTGGTTGGAAATGATGAAGCCACAAACCATTATTCCTTCCACAGCATTTTATCCCACTGCACAACTCACAAAGCCAAACTGGATGACCTACGGCCTGGGTTGGTTTCAACATGACTATAAAGGGCGAAAAATTAATTTCCATACTGGGAGTTTACCTGGCTCCATTGCCATTCATGGACAAATTCCGCAGGAAAGAATTGCCGTTTATGTTTTTGGCAACACCGATCACGTGGAGGTACGACACGCATTAATGTACAAGGCATTTGACTTATTTGCACTGGGTGGATCAACGGACTGGAGTTCGGATTTTCTGAAACTGTATAATGAGTTAAAGGAAAAGGATGAAGGGGAACAAAAACAACAAAAAGCTTCACGTATTGAAAATACAGTGCCTTCTCTCACGTTAAATGCTTATTCAGGAACTTATCAAGATGACCTATATGGAAAAATTACGATTGAAGTGAAGAACGATCAATTAGAAATGAACATTAATGGCAAAAATAAAGCCATTCTGTCGCATTGGCACCATGACACCTTTCGTGGGTCAATGGAAAAGAAATGGTACGGGGAGGTCACTGCTCAATTCCAGATGGACAAAAATGGGAAGGTTTCCAGCATCAGTCTGGACGGGATGATTCTCAAAAAAGCCGGGTAACCAGTTATAACAAATAAATCCCCCGCTTGGCGAATCGAAATGGTGCGCAATAATAATTAGCTTTGTCAATTAGTATAGGTCTATGATAAGAAAGGTTTATTTATTGCTTCTGATCGCCCTGTTAGGGTGCAGTACGCAGAGTTCTATTTTCCCTGTCACACCGGTTGATGTTTATTTGAATCAGCTGGTTGACTACATGGAAGATAACCATGTGAACAAGGGCAGTGTCAATTGGATTGAATTCAGGACCAATGTGCAACAGCATGGCAAGAGTGCTGCCAACATTGCGAGTGCCAATGAAACAATTAAATATGCTTTTGAATTGTTGAATGACCAAACCAGTTTCCTGGTAACAGCACTTGGTACAGCCATCTCATATGGCGATGCGTGTGCCGATACAGCGCCCCAGGAAGCCACAGGTACAACTGAAATTGGGTATATCAAAATCCCTCCGTTTAATGGTACAGGTGTAAGTGCGGCTGTTTTTGCGGAGCAAATGCATGGAGAAATAAGAGACCAGGATAAGGAAGACATCAAAGGGTGGATAGTTGATCTTCGCAAAAATACAGGTGGAAATATGTGGCCAATGATTACCGGCATCGGGCCGTTATTAGGAAATGGAACAGTTGGCTTCTTCGTCAATTCTGAAGGCACCCAGGTTTCTTTTGGCTACTCTTCAGGATCTTCGATATATGACAACGAGCCCGTGGTGACTGTAGCAAATCCCTATTCGTCTGGTTTTGTTGAGGGGGCGAAAGTTGCACTGTTGGTAGATCAGTCCACCACAAATGCTGCAGAAGTGGTGATGGTTGCTTTTTCCGGAAGGCCCCTCACCAGAACTTTTGGCACTGCCACTTGCGGACGCGCAAGTGGAAATCAGACGTTTACAATGTCAGACGGATCAGTTCTTTATCTTACTACTTCATTTCTAGTTGACCGCAACCAGGTAAGTAAGCAAGGCGCGCTTGTGCCTGATGAAATTGTTGCTGATCCGACTCTTGCCTTTGATCAGGCTGTAGATTGGATTACTAACTAGCCTATCTCTATAACTACATCATCTGTCATCGGATGACCGACACAGGTAAGTACGTAACCTTCGTCTCGTTCAGATTGCGAAAGTCCTTCTTCTTCATCTAATTTCACTTTTCCTGACAATGCCTTGCCTCGACATGCTGTACATAGTCCGCTTTGACAAGAATAAGGTAAATCTATACCCTGATCCAACGCAGTCTCTAATATCGCTCGGTCCGGCTCCACCATTATTTTATACTCCTCTCCATCATACCGAATGGTAACCTCCCTGGCCCTTTTCTCTCCAGTTTCAGCAGCCGGTTCTTTCTTTGCTTCTTTATCAATAGTGCCTTGAACAAAACTTTCTTTGAATATCTTATTCTTCGGGATGTTTCTTTCCTCCAATAACGTTTCCACATTTTTCATCATTCCTTCCGGCCCACACATCAGGTAGGTAGTCTTATCAATTCCCCAGTCTGGAATACGTTCGACCAGTTTTGACAGCATATCATTATTCAACAACCCTGAATAGCCCTGCCAATTCATGGGTGCATTGTCCAAAACATGGATGACGTGCAGTCTTCCCTCAAAGGTAGTTTGCAGTCTTTCAAGCTCATCTTTGAAGATGACACTATCGATATCCCGGTTGCAATAAATCAATGAAACAATACTTTCAGGTTCCTGATTGATGATGCTTTTAATAATGGACATCATGGGAGTGATGCCCGAGCCACCCGCAAACAAAATAAGGTGTCTTTTTTTGGTTGGATCATACTCGGTTACAAAATGCCCCATGGGCTCCATCACTTTGATGGTATCTCCGGCTTTGAAGTGATCCGGAAGATAATTTGACATCAACCCGTTATCCACCCGTTTTATGGTCACGGCTAAATCAGCATCTACAAATGGAGAAGAGCACAGAGAATAGGCCCTTCTAACTTCTTTTCCCTCGATGGGAACTATCAAAGTAAGGAACTGCCCCGAACGATATTTTATTTTTCCTTCCTTTGGATCGTCAAAGACAACAGTAATGGCATCTTTTGTTTCCTGGATGATTTCCTTTATCGTCAAACTATAATAATGAGATCCCCCGCTCGATTCAGTCTTCTTCTCGCTTTTTTTAAATAGTCCAAATGCCATTTTCTTCTGATTCTTTTATGATAAAGTTGCCGCAAAAGTAATTCATAACAACCATTGATCCACAGCGATGGTCATTTAATACAACAACAGATTCTGATCTTTCATTGTTTTAAGGAGGATCCATTTTTTCAATATTTCATAGAGGTGTGTTAATCGGGCCAAAATTCGTAATTTTGCCGCTTACATTACGCGCATGTCCATTAATGCCCTTAAAGCCATATCACCAATTGATGGCCGATATGCGAGCACTACAGCTCCATTAAACCAATACTTTTCTGAGTTCGCCCTGATGAAATACAGGGTGCTGGTAGAGATTGAGTATTTCATAGCACTTTGTGAGGGGCCTATCCCTGAGCTCAGTACTGTTCCTAAAAACAAGATTGAGTTCTTAAGGTCGATTTACCAAAATTTCAATGATGACAACGCGTTGGAAATAAAACAAATCGAAAGCACCACCAATCATGATGTAAAAGCGGTGGAGTACTTTATAAAAAGCGAATTGGACAAGCTGGAGTTATCTGCCCACAAGGAATTTGTCCACTTCGGCCTTACCTCGCAGGACATCAACAATACAGCCATCCCGCTTTTATTGAAGGAATTTGTTCAAAGGGAATTCCTGCCTAAGATATATTCCATCATAAAACTACTCCAGGAGCAGTCTGCTTCCTGGAAAGATGTTTCCATGCTTGCCAGAACCCATGGACAGCCAGCATCGCCAACACGATTGGGAAAAGAAATTGAAGTGTTTGCGGTCCGTTTAAAAAACCAGCTGATCCTGTTCAATCAGATTCCTCATAGCGCCAAGTTTGGAGGCGCCACAGGCAATTTCAACGCCCATCATGTTGCCTATCCAAATGTAGATTGGATCGCATTTGGTAATGATTTCGTCTCCAATTATTTGGGGTTGCAAAGGAGCCATCCCACAACCCAGATTGAGCATTACGACAATATGGCGGCTCAATTTGATAATATCAAGCGGGTAAATACCATCCTCATAGACTACTGCCGAGATATGTGGCAATACGTTTCGATGAACTATTTCAAACAAAAAATAAAAGCAGGCGAGGTAGGTTCGTCTGCCATGCCGCACAAAATTAATCCTATAGATTTTGAAAATGCGGAGGGCAATCTTGGCTTGGCCAATGCGGTATTTGAACACTTGTCATCAAAACTGCCGATTTCAAGGCTTCAGAGAGATTTAACCGACTCCACTGTTTTGAGAAATATAGGCGTGCCCATGGCGCATTCATTTTTGGCGCTGCATGCTTTGGAACGCGGAATGAAAAAACTCGAATTGAATCAATCTGAAATTGACGATGATTTGGAGCAAAATTGGGCCGTTGTGGCTGAAGCCATTCAAACTATTCTTCGCAAAGAAGGATACCCTAATCCATATGAAGCATTGAAAGAATTAACTCGAAAAAACAGTAAGATCACTAAAGAAAGTATTCACTCCTTTGTGGACTCGCTTAAAACCACTGAGACAATCAAAAAGCGACTGAAGGAAATTACCCCGTTTAATTACACCGGCATCTAACGGAAGTCATTCGATTTGTGAAAAAGATTATTTCCCTTCTCATTCGATTTATTCCCAGAAAATACTTGCAAAGGATAAGCGGTACTGGACTGAAGGTAGCGGGGTTATTCTACCGAGGCAATCGGGTGAACTGCCCTATCTGTGATCATAACTACAGCACCTTCTTGCCCTACGGAAGAATTAATCCACGTACCAACGCACTTTGCCCAAATTGCCTGTCACTGGAAAGACATCGACTCATCTGGCTGTATCTTCAATCGCAAACAAATTTCTTCAGCGTTCCGATGAAAGTGCTTCATATTGCACCCGAACCGTGCTTCCTGAAACGATTTGAATCTTTGCACAAAGAAAACTATATCACGGCTGACCTGGAGTCACCATTGGCTAAGGTAAAAATGGATATTCATAAAATTCCTTTTCCTGAAAACTCATTTGATGTTGTTTTCTGTAATCATGTTTTAGAGCACGTGGAGGATGACATCCTAGCGATGCGGGAAATGAACAGGGTGCTGAAGCCGGGTGGCTGGGCACTGATGCAGGTTCCCTTCTTTTCACCGGTACCTGAGACAACATTTGAGGACAACTCCATTGCAGATCCCAAGGAAAGAGAAAAGTTATTCGGACAGGATGATCACGTCCGCAAATACGGTAGGGATTATACTAAGCGAATAGAAAGTTCAGGCCTGCTACCGGAAGCAAATGCATTTGGAAGGTCGCTCACTGAAGGGCAGGCCATGCGACATGGCGTTCAACCCAACGAGGTGATTTATTTAGGCAGAAAAGTAAAATAAAAAAGCCCCCGTAAATTTGGAGGCTTTTCATTTATCAAGTACCAATATCTACCCTAATTTATCTAACACCTCCATTACCTCCCTCACATGCACGCGGCTAGTTTCGAGCAAGGCCTTTTCTTCCTTGTTCAAATCCAACTCAATCACTTTTTCAATTCCATTTTTGCCCAGTACAACCGGAACACCCAAATAACAATCTTTAATGCCATATTCACCATCCAATTGAACACATACCGGAAAGATTCTTTTTTGATCTTTCACAATTGATTCAGCCATCTGGGCAGCGGCTGCACCAGGCGCATACCAGGCAGACGTACCCATCAGCTTCACCAATTCGCCCCCTCCCACTTTGGTTCTTTCAATGATGGCGTTCAACTTATCGGGAGCAATTAACTCCGACACCGGTATACCTGCCACTGTAGTATATCTTGGCAAAGGCACCATGGTATCACCATGCCCACCCATCAATACTGCCTGAATTTCTTTTGGGGAGATATTTAGGGCTTCCGCCAAAAAAGCGCGGTACCTGGCCGTATCCAAAATTCCAGCCATACCCATTACCCTGGTTCTGGGCAGCTTGGATGTGAGATGGGCCTGGTAAGTCATTACATCCAACGGGTTGGATACAACAATAATGATAGCCTCAGGAGAGTACTTCACCACACTTTCGGTCACCATCTTAACAATACCGGCATTGGTTCCGATTAAGTCATCACGGCTCATACCCGGTTTTCGGGGCAGACCTGAAGTGATCACAACCACATCAGAACCTGAAGACTTCGTATAGTCGTTCGTAGCGCCTATGGTTCGGCTGTCGTATTGATTTATAGGAGCTTTCTGCCATATATCCAGCGCTTTACCTTCGGCAAGCCCTTCTTTGATGTCCACCAGGACAATTTCATTGGCTATCTCCCGATACGCCAACACATCAGCACATGTTGCTCCCACATTTCCAGCTCCAACGACAGTGATTTTCATAGTAATTCTTTTTTAGCGATTTTGTAAACGGTCGGCAATTTATAAATCGGTAATCCAAAGAAAAAGGATATTGGTCATAAATGTGGTTTAACAGAAAGCTTTAGGGTTTGTTTTTTCTGATCTGTAACCTTAAATCGATTGTCTATGCGATACCCGACTACCCAAACAATTTCTCCATCAGACTCAACCACAGTTGCCTCCTGCTTATCCAGCAGCGAAAGCTTATAGTCAATAAAAAAATCACTGAGTTTTTTTTGACTTTGCATGCCAAGAGGTGAAAACCGATCACCCTGCTCCCAAACCCTCCAAATCAATGGAAATCGGATCCTATCCAGATCCAACATGGCTACCATCGAATCAGTTGGAAATGACTTATAAATTCCAGTCTCGATACTCATCTCCATGCCACCCAAGGAAACCTCTGTCTGCCCTGCTGCAATCATCACTTGATCCAGTCGTGCTTTGTGTGCTTCAATCAACCAGGCATCCCGATCAACTATCAGCTGATGGCTATGCGACAAAAACCGTTTACCCGAAGACTCCAAAGATGCCTTAACCATTTCTTCGCATTGTGAATGGTTAAATCCATAGGATTTGATCAATTCCCAGGCAACACCGACAGGGAATGGGGTAACCATTAAAAATGCCTTATCTATTTTAATCCTGTTTTTGTCTATGAGTATAAACTCCTGCTTCAATGCCTCCAACCCTAACTGAGAAAGTGCCTCTGAGGCCAGCAATCGCTGGTGGGTTCTTCCAAAACTTTTTTCAATGGAAGGATTGAGTGCTAAGAACCTTGGTATGATTTCGTTGCGGATGTAATTGCGATCGTAATCAGATGATTCGTTGGAGGCATCTTCTCTCCATGCTATTTTACTTTCATTGGCAAATCGGACAAGTTCCTCTTTTGTAAAATTCAAAAGTGGTCTTATGATCTTGTTGGACTTGAAAGGCATGCCCCTGAGCCCGCTTAGGCCAGTGCCCCGAACCAGGTTCAGCAGTGTGGTTTCCAAATTATCATTTTGGTGATGGGCGGTTGCCAAAAGCGTATAAGCATGTTCTTCCATCAATTCAGCAAACCATGCATATCTTAAGTCTCGTGCGGCCATCTGAATGGATAAGCCATTCTCTGCGGCATAGTTATTGGTATTGAATCTCTTCGTATGACAAGGGATATTAAATTGATCACACCATGTTTGAACAAAATCATCATCTTCATCAGATGCTTTTCCTCTCAATTGAAAATTGCAATGAGCTATGCCCATGGTGTAACCAGCCAAGTGAAACAAGTGGGCCAACACCATGGAGTCCACTCCGCCACTCACGGCAAGCAAAATGCTATCTTCGCGAGTACAAAGATGGTTAGTAGTGATTTCATTGATGAATCTTTTCAGCACGGCACAAAGATAACTTTTATCTATTTTTGCAACACCACAAAATCATGAGGTTTAAATTAACAGTTCCCCTACTTATCATTCTGTCACTCTCAATGACTGCATTTGGTCAGCGAAGGGTAAAGTTGAAAAAAGCAGATAACCTCTATGGAAGCGTAAAGGATGGCCAAAGGTATGATCGGTTAATTGGCGATGTGGTCTTTGTCCAAAACAAAACAACGATTTACTGTGATTCAGCCCATTTTTTTAAGTCAGAAAACCGCGTGGAGGCATTTGGCAACGTCCATATTACAGAAGGAGATTCGGTCGATGTCACTTCATTCGGTTTGTCATATGATGGCAATAAAAAAATAGCTCACTTGAGAAAGAAAGTGGTCTTTAAAAAGCTGGGGTTAGCCACATTATACACTGACTTTCTGGACTACGATAGAAATAAAAATGAAGCCAGATACTTCAATGGTGGGAAACTGGTGGACACCACCAACGTGCTCACCAGTGAAAAGGGCTACTACGACATCAATACCAATCTGGCATCTTTTAAAAAAAATGTAGTAGGTGTAAATGATGATTACACCATGACCTCCGATACCCTGCAATACAATTCAAAGACCAAAATCATTTTATTCCGCGATCACACCACCATCAAGGATAAAGAAGGTGGCACAGCAGTGTATGAAAATGGTTTTTACGACACCAGCAAGAAACTCTCGTCACTCAATCAGGGAGAGATTGAAACGCCAACCTATAAACTAAAAGGTGATCAATACTTTCTGAATGATTTGAAAAAGTTTTACAAAGCCAAAGGCAATGTGGTGATGACTTCCAAGGAAGAAAACATGATTATATATGGTGATGATGGCGACTACGATCGCGCAAATGGCATCACCAAAGTTTACAACAATGCGTATCTGGCCAAGATCACTGATCAAAATGATACACTTTTTCTTACGGCAGACACTTTGGTATCGATCGAGAGTACTGACCCGGCCAAAAAGAAATTATTGGCTTATAACAAGGTGAAAATCTTCAAAAATGACCTACAGGGAATTGCCGACTCATTGGTTTACCAGGCACATGATTCCACGCTCCATTTTTTCAATGACCCTGTACTGTGGACCAATGAAAATCAAATGACTGCCGACAGCATACGAATGCTCATCACCAACAGGACGATCGATCGCATTTTTCTCGTGGCCAACTCCTTCGTGGTTTCCCAGGATTCACTTTCTCATTTTAACCAAATCAAAGGAAGAACCATGACCGCCATATTCAGGGACAAAGAAATTAGTCATGTGAATGTAGAGGGAAATGGCGAAAGCCTTTACTATGCATTGCAGGAGGTAAAAGCTGATAGCCTGGCTAACCAAAAATCATCCTCATTTCTCATGGGCATGAACAAAATCATCTGTAGTAACATGAAAATCAACTTCAAAAATGGAAAAGTGAACAATATCAGTTTTTATATCATGCCAGACGCCTCATTCATACCCCCAAAGGAACTTAATGAGTCTGATAAAAAGCTCCAGGGATTTGTGTGGCGGGAAAAGGAAAAACCTGAGAAAAGCGATGTTGTAAAAACCCGAAGCGACCCGTAACGTCCATCCTGGGGGATAAATTGTCTACTCTGGCTATTTTTTTTTATTTTTCTTAGGACGAAAACCTCATTTCCAGTATATTATCACCTGAATCAGTGTGCCATTATGAATTTGAGGTTGACTATATGGTTAATGATCTTGTGCGGTTTGGGAGTCTACGCTCAGAGTCCCGAATTGGTCAATAAACTGGAAACCTCGTATCAGGTGCAGTTAAGTGAGGTCCTCAAAATTCCTTTGAGGATCAAGAATACTACTGATAAAGCCCAGTTTTACATCATCAGAAAAGTAAGTGGCGATTTGGGTGGAACCCAAAAGGGATATTTCTGCCTGGATGATAACTGCCTGGAATCAGGCATGGATGAGTTTTCCAAGCGCATTGAACCAGGACAAACACTGAACGGCTTATATTATGCCTTGGAGACAGGCCTGGTGACCGGCCAAAGCAGCATCAAATTCGAGATTTTCGAGCGGGGTAAGCTCTCCAATGCTGTAGAGCATGCCGTATTGGTGAATGTGGAAGAAAAGAAAGAAAGATCATTGGTTTTCCAATCCAAAGACATCACCATACATGACGTTTATCCCAATCCGGTGTCTGATTATGCGTTTATTGAATACAAAATCATTACTGAAACGATTAAAGCCAACGTGGTCATCCACAATATTTTGGGTATGCCCATGGGCGACTATGAACTGCCTTCCTATGAAAATAGGGTGAAAATCTATACAGAAGACCTCGCCCCTGGCGTTTATTTCTATACACTGTATCTGGACAATGATGGTGTCTTGACCAGAAAACTGATTGTGAGAAAATAGTTGCATTCCCGGTTTTCCGTTCCATCTGGGTGGGCCAAATTTCCAGATTGTGATTTCCTGTCAGTGTAGTATATTTGCAGGCTTATGCGGGTTCGAAAATTGTTATTTCTCTCTTTTCTGGCAGGTTTTGTTGGTTTATTGACTTCTTGCAGCAAATACAGAAAAATTGAGAAGAGTGAAGACTGGAGGGTAAAGTATGAGGCCGCCCTCAATTATTACGATGATGAGGATTACTATCATTCAGCTTTGCTATTTGAGCAAATTCGACCTATTGTAAGGGGTTTGCCTGAGGGTGAAAAGGTGGAATTTTTATTGGCCTATTGCCAGTATAACGAAAGAACGTATTTGTTAGCTTCCGCCCAGTTCAAATCCTTCTATGAAACCTATGGACGCAGCCCACAAGCCGAAGAGGCCCATTTCATGTATGCCTATTCATTGTATGCTGCCTCTCCAGACTTTAACCTGGATCAAACCAGCGGAATTGAAGCCATGAGCGCAATGCAGACTTTTCTCAATCAATATCCCAGCAGCGAGTTTGCCGAAAAAGCCACCAACGTAATTTTGGACAGCCAGCTAAAACTGGAACGCAAAAGCTATGAAAACGCCAAACTTTATTTGAAGTTGCGTAGGTACAAGGCATCCATCATTGCCTTCGATTCGTTCAAAGAGGATTTCCCAGACTCAAAATACATCGAGGAAATGGCATTCTTAAAGGTGGAAGCACAGTTCAAGCTCGCCAGTCAAAGTTTGCCAGGTTTGCAGGAAGAACGTTTCAACACAGTAATTGAATACTATACAGAACTGGTTGACAATTATCCCAACAGTGAATACCTGAGGGAAGCAGAGAAATATTACACAGAAAGTTTAACTAAAGTAAAAAATACAATAACTGATAATTCATAAAACCATGGCCATACAACCATCTATTACAACACGTGACCTTGATAAAATCATCGAGCCTACCGGCAACATCTATGATTCGGTAGTAATCATATCCAGTCGTGCCCGTCAAATTGCTGTGAACATCAAGGAAGAGCTCAATGCTAAACTTGCTGAGTTTGCCACAACTGTTGACAACCTGGAAGAAGTCTTCGAAAACCGAGAGCAAATTGAGATTTCGAAATTCTACGAGCGCATGCCCAAACCTACTACCACAGCCACTGAAGAGTTTCTGGAAGGTAAATTGAGCTATCGCATGAGAAGCGAAACAGAGTCGCTTCCGGAATAAAGTCCTCGCCTTGAAAGGAAGGAAGATCATTCTGGGCATTACCGGCAGTATTGCCGCCTATAAATCGGCAGTGCTCACCAGGCTTTTGGTCAAAGCTGGAGCTGAAGTAAAAGTAGTGATGACAGACGCTGCCAAAGAGTTTATCACCCCGCTTACCTTATCTACTTTATCCAAAAACGCAGTCCTTTCCAGCTTTGTGAAAAACGAAGCCGGAGAGTGGAATAATCATGTGGACCTGGGCCTATGGGCAGATGCCGTGGTAATCGCACCTGCCAGTGCCAATACAGTTGCTAAAATGGCCCATGGCCAATGTGACAATCTCTTGCTTGCCGTATACCTTTCTGCCCGTTGCCCTGTTTTTGTTGCTCCAGCCATGGACCTGGACATGTGGCAACATCCGGCCTCAACGGAATGTATAGCGAAACTAAAGGGTTATGGTAATCACCTGGTTGAGCCTGCCCATGGCGAACTTGCCAGCGGCTTAATTGGAACTGGCAGGATGGCCGAGCCGGAGGAGATTATGGATACCCTTCAACGCTTCTTTAGCGAAAAAAAAAAGCTTAGCGGAAAAAAGGCTTTAGTTACGGCAGGCCCTACGCACGAAGCACTGGATCCTGTACGGTTTATAGGTAACAATTCAAGCGGAAAAATGGGTTATGCCCTTGCAACTGAATTGGCTGACAGAGGTGTATCGGTGCTATTGGTGAGCGGGCCCACCCACCTTACGGTTGATCACCCGCTAATTGAAATAAAACGGGTAACATCCGCAGCAGAAATGCATGAAGTTTGCTCATCCTCATTCCCTGACGTAGACCTGGCGGTGCTTTCAGCAGCCGTTGCCGATTACAGGCCCGCCCACGTAGCCAACCAAAAAATTAAGAAGGCTGATCAGGACCTTTCCATGCAATTGGTAAAAACACACGATATCGCAGCTGCACTGGGCAAAATGAAAAAGAATGGTCAACTAATTGTTGGATTTGCACTGGAAACGGAAAACGAAGTGGCTAATGCTAAAAGAAAGATAGTTGCCAAGAATTTTGACCTGATTGTTTTAAATTCTTTAAATGATAAAGGGGCCGGATTTGGTCACAATACCAATAAAATAAGCCTGATTGACCGTAAAGGAGCAATAACCGAATTTTCGCTGAAAAATAAGAAAGAAGTAGCCGCTGATATCGTTAATGCAATAGTCAATCTGTATGCGTAGCTATCTCACACTGCTCCTGTTAAGTATACCCTTGCTTTCATTTTCTCAGGAATTGAATTTTAAGGTAATTGTAAATGCCGACCAGATTCAAACCACAGACCGGGCTATTTTCAGGGACATGGAACGGGCCTTTGCCAATTTTCTCAACACCCGAAAATGGAGCAACGATGCTTACAAGAATTATGAAAAAATCAGTGGCACTTTGTTTCTCAACATCACCAAAATGCCTTCCATCGGAAATTTTACTGCCAATGCAGTGATTACCTCGGCAAGACCGGTATACAACACCAATTACGAATCTGTATTGTTAAACTTTGCTGATAGGGAATGGGAATTTGAATACATCGAATCACTTCCGCTGGAATACAACGACAACAGCTACATCAGCAACCTCACCTCCATGCTGGCATTTTATGCCTATATCGTATTGGGTATGGACTACGATTCATTTAGCGAATTGGGAGGAACACCTTTTTTTCAGCGGGCGCTTACCGTGGTTAACAACGCACAATCTTCAAACCGACCGGGCTGGCAGGCACTGGGTAGCAACAGAAATCGATATGCCCTCATAGAAAACCTTAACAACCCACAAATGACCGAATTGCGAAAAAATACCTATCGCTACCATCGGCAGGCGCTGGATACCTTTGATAAAACTCCGGATGAAAGCCGGAAGATCGTGCTCGATGTAATCAAAAATGTGAAGAATGTCTGGAGTATTTTTCCCAATTCCATATTAGTGATTTCTTTTTTTGACACTAAGTCCACCGAGATCGTCAATATCTTTTCCGATGGCAGCATTTCCGTTCGCAGGGAGGCCTACGATATTCTCAATACCATTGATCCCAAAAGGAATATTTACCAAAAGATCATTTCAAATTGATCCAAAGAGAACGGGGACGTATCCAATTCTAAGGCAAATAAATTAATATTGTGAAAGGACCCTGGCGGGATAGCCACCATTCATGCTCACACACCTGACCATAAAAAATTACGCCTTGATTGAACACCTGGAAATGGACCTTTCGGGTCATTTGAACGTAATCACAGGTGAGACGGGAGCAGGAAAGTCAATTATGCTGGGTGCACTTGGGCTCTTACTGGGCAACCGGGCCGACACCAAGGTACTTTGGAATGAAAATGAAAAGTGCATTACGGAAGGCACATTTAAGATAGGTAGCTATGCGCTTCAGTCGATTTTTGAGAGCGAAAACCTGGATTACGATGATCAAACGGTAATCCGGAGAGAGATAAGCCCGGGAGGGAAAAGCCGGGCATTCATCAATGATACCCCTGTTACCCTGGATATCATGAAGAAGGTGGGAGTCAGGCTAATGGACATTCACTCTCAGCATGAGACGTTAGATTTGGGCAACAGAATCTTCCAACTGCAGGTGATTGACGCTTATGCGTCCAATTCCCCAATCAAAACAGATTACAAGAAAGTTTGGCAAAGTTACCAGGATACAAAAAAATCTTACAATGCTTTGTTACAAGAGGCTACTCAATTAAAGCAAGAAGCAGATTTCGTTACCTTCCAACTTAATGAACTTGTTGGCGCCCGTATTGAAGCTGGAGAACAGGAAAAGCTCGAGTCTTCCTTGAAAATAATGGAGCACGCTGAAGACATTAAAACCAAATTCAATCTGCTCCTTTCTCAGCTTGATCGGTCAGATATTTCAGTCAGTTCCATAATAGGCGAATCACGGACGGTGTTCAATTCCCTGAGCGCTTACTCCGAAAAGTACAAATCTATAGCCGATCGTTTTGAAAGTGCCAGACTTGAGCTACGCGACATCATAGCTGAATTGGAACAAGCAGAAAGTGAAATCGAATTTGAACCTGAAAAAATACAGGAAGTACAGGACCGGCTAAGTTTAATCTATCAATTACAACAGAAGCACAGGTGTAGCTCAGAAGAGGAATTGATTCAGTTACAAAATGAATTGCAGCAAAAGGCTGACAAAACAAACAACCTGGATACTGAAGTTGACAAGATGAGCAAAGCGTTGCAACTGGTAGAATCAAACCTGAATGATAAAGCTAAGCAACTGAGTCAATCCAGGGTCAAGATTTTTAAGTCCTTTTGTAAAGATATGGAAGGCCTGCTAAATCAACTGGGCATTCCGGAAGCCAGCTTAAAAATTGACCATCAGCAAACTACACCAGGCAAGGACGGTATTGATTCCATTGAAGTATTGTTCAGCGCCAATAAGGGCATAGCACCAAGGGCTTTGGCACAGGTTGCTTCAGGCGGAGAGTTTTCGAGGGTCATGTTTTGCATCAAGTACATTTTGGCAGAAAAAGCTGCCTTGCCCACATTGATTTTGGATGAAATTGATACAGGGGTATCTGGTGAAATCGCTATCCGATTGGGCAAAATGATGAAGACCATGGCCAACAAACACCAGTTGCTGGCCATTAGCCATTTGCCACAAATTGCAGCCAAAGCAGATACTCACTTTTATGCTTATAAGGATTCTAACTCCAATAAAACCACCAGTCAAATCAGGCAATTGGATGAGGAAGAACGCATCGAAGAAATCGCCAAAATGATAGGTGGAGAAAAGCCCTCCACGCTCGCCAAAGAAAATGCGCGGGAATTGATCGCAGGCTAAGGTACCCCTTGCACTTCTTGAATTTTTCTGGATTAATATTTATTTTGTATCTCATTGTAAAAGACAGTTTCTGAGGAAACATCTTTTTTCGATGATAACTTCATACTAACACATTCTTTTGACATGAACATTTTTGTGGCTAGACTCAATTTTAAGACCGGGCAAGAGGAATTAGAAAAAGCATTTGCCCAGTATGGTCAGGTAACTTCTGCTAAAATCATTACAGATAGGGAAACGGGAAGATCAAAAGGATATGGCTTCGTGGAAATGCCAAACGAGGAAGAAGGAAATAAGGCCATAGCCGCATTGAATGAAACCGAATTGGATGGAAGAACGATCATTGTTAAACCTGCCAATCCAAAAACATCATAATACTTAAACTTAAAATTCATTTTAACACAGGCCCGGATAATCGGGCCTTTCTTATTTAACAGAAAATGCATTTGCTTTACTTTTGAACTAAGCTATATTGTCAAAAAACATATCACGTAATCAATTAGATTTTGACAACTCTTCCTTCCAAGAATTCAACTTTAGGGCTTCTGCTGGGACCGCTATTGTTTGTGATCATCTTTTTCCTACTCTCACAAACCGACCTTTCCTACAAGGGAACAGTGGTATTGGCACTTGGTGCCTGGATGGTGACCTGGTGGGTGACGGAAGCCGCACCAATCCCGGTTACTGCCCTACTACCCATGATTTTATTTCCCCTCTTTAGTGTGAATACCGCACGGGAGGCAGCCGCCCCATACGGAGATTCAATCATTTTTCTTTTCATGGGTGGATTCATGATTGCCCTGGGTCTGGAAAAGCACAACCTGCATCAACGGATAGCATTGAACTTAATCAGACTCACCGGCACAAGCGGTAATGGCATTATCATGGGATTCATGTTGTCCACCGCGTTAATTAGTATGTGGATAAGCAATACAGCCACCGCTGTGATGATGCTGCCGATAGCGACTTCCGTAACCAGATTGTTGGCTGGTGAAATTACCGCTACCGATAAACCTAAGTTTGATAAGTTCGCCACTGGACTTATGCTCAGCATTGCCTATGCGGCCAGCATTGGTGGAATAGCAACTATTATTGGAACGCCTCCCAATGTGGTGACGGTGGGGTTTATCAAACGCTTTTACGATCAGGATGTAAGTTTTGCCACTTGGATGGTGATTGGAGTCCCCTTAATGTTGGGTATTCTAGCAGCATGCTACATCATCATAACTCAAATTCTTTATAGAAATGGCCTTCGGTCTGTTGAAGGATCAGCTGAATTGATCAATAAAAAATTAAAAGCACTTGGCATGCTATCCAAAGAGGAGAAACGCGTATTGGCCATATTTGGTATGACTTGCTTTTTCTGGATTTTCAGGCAGAACCTGAACTCACTACTTGGATACAATCTATTGGATGATACCACCATCGCGATGGCTGGAGGAATTTTCATGTTCATTACCCCTATTGACATCAAACAATCAAAATTCATTTTGGAATGGGCAGATATGAAAAATTTACCTTGGGGAATCTTGTTGCTATTTGGTGGTGGCCTTTCATTGGCGCAGGGAATGGAAGACGCTGGCTTGGTTCAAATTATTGGAGATCAGATTGCCAAACAGGGAGAACTACCAATGGGTACACTAGTGATGTTGCTCTCTGCATTATCTATGGGCCTCACAGAACTGATGAGTAACGTAGCATTGACTACGATATTTATTCCAGTTGTGCTGGGCATTGCCGAAGGGCTTCAAATCAATCCCATCTTATTGGCAATGCCCGTATGTTTCTCGGCCAGCTGTGCATTTATGATGCCCATTTCTACACCACCCAATGCCATTCTATTTGCGAGTGGCCACATATCCGTCAAGCAAATGATGCGGGCAGGTATTCTCTTAAATCTGTTCTCACTGGTTCTTATTTCCATAGCCACACTTACTATTGGACAATGGTTGTACGGATAAAAAAGGCTGCCTAAAAATTTAAGCAGCCTGCATTGTTTCTACGCTTTGCGATTATCCGTTGCCCTGGCTCTTCTTTTCCTCAATCATATAGGCCAATCCTAACCCTATTCCCCCAAAAATGAACAACATCGAGAAATAGGCAACCTCCTGCATGCCGAAGATTTCATCCAACATATACCCCATCAATAAACCAGTTCCAGCACCGATAAAAAGAAGAGACGCTCTCAGGGTTCCAGCTGACGAACGCTCCACTTTGAATAAAGCAGGATCTAGCCCCTTGTCGATAATGGCCATGCGCTCAATATTTTGATATTTACGCAGGTAGACAACCACAATAAATGCCCCAATCAAGAAAATGATAGGGATCATAACACCAATTATTTCAACATCCATAATTTTCGTTGTTTTTGGCTCTTTGACGCGTCACCTTCAAGATGGGTTACATGTCCTGCTAAATTGTTTTTAAAATTTTTAAACTCAAAATGTTTGTAACTTATAGTCACCATCTTGCGTCAAAAGCTTGTGATCACAGCAAAGGAAGAAAATCTTCTAATCGACCGAATTTTAAGGGGCGAAGAACATCTTTATGCTCAATTGGTGGATGAGCATAAGCACTACGCTTTTACCATCGCATTTAAAGTAACGCAACATAAAATGGACGCGGAGGAAGTGGCTCAGGAATCCTTTATTAAGGCATTTCAGTACCTGAAGGGATTCAAAAGAGGGGCCAGATTTTCAACCTGGCTTTACAGAATAGTATTTAACACCGCCATAAGCTACAAGCGTAAGAACAAGCAGGTTTTTGAGCCTGTTGAAAACATCCACCATCACTCGGATGAGGGTGAGACTTTGCTTGAAAAGGATGACAAAAAAGTTTTTATTAATAAGGCACTCAGTAAATTGAACGAGGCTGATCAACTTTCAATTCAGCTGTTCTACCTAAAGGAATTTTCCCTGGAGGAAGTGGCCGAAATAATGGGACAAAAAATGAATACAACCAAAGTTAGAATTCACAGGGCAAGGCATCGCTTGGCTGACGAACTGACTACCCTTTTAAAAAAAGAAGCGCTAACTTTATAATGTCATTGAGATGAGAAAGATAGCACAAGAAATTGACGAACTACTCCTTCAGTACCTGGACGGGAAACTTATGGGTGAGAAACTGGAGAAGATCAAACGGGGACTTGCTTCATCTGAAGCATTGAGGGAGAGATTAGAAGTTTTGAAACTGATTCAAAGTTCCATGCAGGATAGCTCATTGCTGAGTCCCTCACCCAATTTTACCAAAAAGGTGATGAACAATCTTCATCGCGAGTCCCCTGTTCCCATGGTGACGCCAAGAAATGGCTTGCTGTTGCTCCTTGGTGTCTTGGTGGCCATTGGCATTGGTGCCTCACTGGTGGATGCTGGGTTTTTCAACTCTGTGAACGGAATACTTTCATTTGACAAAATGCAACTGCCATCTGGTATTAACGGTCCATCCATTCCCTCCATCCCATTCAACGGTAAGCTACTGGTCAACTCTTTTATTGCCCTTAACCTGGCACTGGCCTTCATTTTGTTGGATCGTGTAGTACTTAAGCCATTCTTCAATCGCAGGTCGCGGATGCAGCTATAAATTGACTATCTGTCCTTGATGCGGTACATAAATTTAAGACCGGACCATACCTCATCGATGGCGCACACCTTAACGTCTACCAGGCCATTGTGTATTCCATACTTTCGAATCATGCCTTCGTCAAGCTCAGATGGTACGTTAGATGATTTTTTAGGCCAGGAGACCCACAGCATTCCCGACTTTTTGAGCTGACCTTTGAGTTTCAAAAAATCTTTTTCGAAAACTTTTCTTTGTGTTACAAAAAGGTGAATAAAATCAACCCCACCCTTTTTTGATCTTTCCACTGCAGACAAATCTTCCGGCAACGGACTTATCCAGTCCCAGTAGTCAATCGGCTCGTGTTTTACTATGATCGAATAACCTGGCTTTATTCCAAGCTTCTTTATAAGCGGGGTTCCGGAGTAACCTGCAGTGGGCATGGTCTTTAAGCAATAAGGGCCTTCCGATGGTTTCAGAAGGCCCCTTACTTGGATTCAACAATTGTTAATTTCCCATTTTCGCCATTTCCTTCTCGAAAGTCTCTTTAAATTTTTCGTAGTCATAGTCGATCTTCAACATTTCGTCTTTGGACAAGCGCTCATTGTATTTAGAAACCAACTCATCTGCAGACAACTCGATGGCAACGTATGTCTTATAAGTGCCTTGCTCAGTCTTCACCAACTTCTCGCAGAGGGTTCTTACACCGGTTATGGTTTGGTCCACCACCTCGCGGTTAAGGCTCTCGAATCTTTCCTCCACCTGTTCCTTGTTATTCATTTCACGAGAATTCACATAATTATCGGTAACGGTCTTTACCGTAGTGGATATGCTTTGTGCCAACTCATTTCTGGCATTGGTCAAGGCCTTCTTCTTAGAAGTAACCTGGTCCTGACTTTCCCCAATTGAATTGGCGCGGAAGTATTTGCTATTAGTAAAATAATCAGGTCCGGAACATGGCACGATTACTTCCTGTTCACCGGTTGGAAGTTTTTCCTTTCCCTTACAGCCAGCTATAATTATGGCAGCCACGGCAACCAGGATAAACGATAGTTTGGTTAAATTTTTCATATTCAGTTTCATATTTGGTTTTGCAATTTAAGCAATGCAATTATAAGGCCAACTCAAATTGCAGCGTTTTTAGCCCTATTTTACTGCAATATCGCATTTAAAAGTTCAGGTAATTTTTCCTTTTCCAATATCTCTAAAGACTTATTATAAGCCTCCTGGCTTGAACGCTCAAAGTCGAGGCTGTAGCCTTTAATTCGATCCAGGGTTGTGGCATAAATCTCCTTGTTACCGGAAAGCGAAACCACCTTAATTACAGCCGTAACATAGGTGATATAAATAGAACCTGAAACAGCTCCTTTTTCAGAATTGGCCAGGATGTCCATCCACAATTCAGCTTTTTCCCTGCTGTTGGTGAATTCGAAGCCAGAACTGGTCAAGAAATTCTTTACCCGATTGGTGATCTGCTCATTCGCTTTATTCACCCCCAGGGTCTTTTCGTCTGATGTGATGTAAACGATTGGCCGCTGTACCTTCAGCAGGATATTGACTTTGGGCACCACCATCTTTTCAGAAATCAGGGCATATATGGGTGAGGCATTCTCCCCGGCAAAGTTTAACATGTTCACTTTTACAGCTACAGTTTGTTCAATGTCTTTAGAACTGATCTTAGTCAACAGAATTTTGGATTGCCCTGCTGCATCTGTTTTGTATTCGGGAAAAACATCGCCTGCCCCTTTTTCGAAGAATGCTTTCAGGGGCAACCCGGAAATCGGGTTTTTTGAACCCTTATATACAGCAGATACATTCACCGTCTCCGACCCGGAAGTAACTCTACGATTGAGCATGATTTCTGTTGGATTGGCGATGAGTTCCATCCTGTCCAATTGCTGCTGTATGGAGGCATAAATTTCATTGGTCAGTAAAATTTCATTACCCTCATATTCCAGCCTGATGGGTTCGGCCAAATATTTTTCGATGGCACCAAAGCCCTTAAAATAGAATCCAAGTGCCAATACATCATCTCCAGCGCGCTCGGCTTGCTTTGCCTTGGAAAAAAAATCCAGCGCCAAGGCTACCGCATTTCGTTTTTGCTCGTCCTTGATTTCCTTATAGCGTTGCTTGGATAGTCGGTAATAAACCCAATAGTTCTGATCGTCCTCCCAGGCGCCCACCTGCTCATATTCCTGAAGTTCATCTGAAGCGGTTGTCTTAATAATTTGTTCATACCTTTCCTGAAATTCCTTATTGGCATCGATCATGCTCAATACAGAGGTTGAAGAGACAGTAACACGAATCTCAGAGATGATATCCTCCAGGGCACTGTTCTTGGCACTCTGGATGTAGTTGTTTGTCCCGTCTTTTACGCTATGGCCAATTCCGATATAATAGCGATCTTGTATCGGTTTTGCGCTCAGCCAATCCGGGCGTGGATTTGCCAAATCCGCCTTGTTGCTTTTGGTTAGCGCGGGACTGCACCCTATTAGAATGACCAGGACTAAGTAAAATCGACTCACAAAAACTAAATTTTAGAACAACTAGTTATATATCTACATCCGTGCCAAAAAAGGCGGATATTTTAAAACAAATCTAGTTTCTTAATACCGCGGGGCAAGTCAAGATCGTTTAAAAATGTAATTTTAAGTACTCAAATCGGCAAAAAATGAAAAAGTACATGCTCCTGTTTTTTCTTGCTTCAGCCCTGGTCTCTTGTCAGGAAGCCGAAACTTTATCTGAATTCACTGGAAATGAGGCAGTCTATGCCCTTCAGCAGGCATCGCCCTTTGCAATAAGCGGAACGGTCAGCTTTAAAGAAAAGAAGGATGGAAGCGCGCTGGTACTGGTTCAACTGGAGGGAACGGACGGAGACGTGAAATTACCAGTGCACTTACATTGGGGTGATATTTCAACCCCTGGTGCAGAAGTTGTGGCATTATTAAGTCCAGTAAACGGGCTCAATGGCAGAAGCGAAACCCAGTTGAAAATGTTAGCGGATGAAACTACCGTTACTTACAAAGATATGCTCAACTATGAAGCCAGTATCAAGGTTCATTTGTCGGATGTAGGGCCCGAAAGGGATATCGTATTGGCGGCCGGAAACATTGGAAAGATTGCTACTACGATTTCTAAAAATGGTAGGCTTGGTGTTGGCGTTTGTAAGAGTGAGTAATTTATTAAGTCCGGAGTAAAAAAAAGGCCACCCATTGAGGATAGCCATTTAAGCCTTTTACGCTTAAACTTACTCACACATTATTCGAACTCACTTTTGCAGTAAAGTATTCACGATTCATTCTGGCAATGTTGGTGATTTTTATGTCTTTAGGACATTCGGCTTCACAGGCTTTGGTATTGGTGCAGGCACCAAATCCTTCGGCATCCATTTGCGCCACCATTTTTTCCACGCGGGTTTTTCTTTCTACCTGGCCCTGAGGTAGTAATGCAAACTGAGAAACCTTGGCGCTCACAAAAAGCATGGCCGAAGCATTTTTGCACGCTGCTACGCAAGCGCCACATCCAATACAAGTAGCAGAATCAAAAGCATCGTCAGCAATTCGCTTCGGAATAGGGATCTCGTTGGCATCCGGAACGCCTCCGGTATTTACGGAAACGTATCCACCGGCTTGCTGAATGCGGTCAAAGGCAGATCTGTCTACTACCAAATCTTTCACAATTGGAAAAGCCTTGGCCCGCCACGGCTCTACCGTAATGGTTTGTCCATCCTTAAACGAACGCATGTGTAACTGGCACGCTGTAGTTTGCACCGGTCCGTGGGGACGTCCATTAATATACAAACTGCACATGCCGCAAATTCCTTCCCGACAGTCATGATCAAAGGCAATGGGCTCTTCGCCCTTCTTCACTAAACTTTCGTTGAGGATGTCAATCATTTCCAGAAAAGACATGTCTTCTGAAACATGATCAACCGGATAGCTTTTAAATGCCCCTTTTGATTCTTTGTTTTTCTGTCTCCAGACTTTTAAAGTAATCTTCATATTATTTGTAGCTACGCTGCGTCAGTTTAACATTTTCAAAAATCAGTTCTTCTTTATTGAGTTCTTCAGGTTGATTGTCACCTTGATATCCCCAGGCCGCCACATAAGAAAACTCATCATCTTTTCGTTTGGCCTCCCCCTCAGGGGTTTGAGATTCCTCGCGGAAATGACCCCCGCAAGATTCAGAACGGTTAAGCGCATCGTCTACCATCAACTCCCCCAATTCCATGAAATCCGCCACTCGTCCGGCTTTCTCAAGTTCCTGATTGAGTTCACCGGATCCCCCAACTACATTTACATTTTCCCAGAATTCCTTCCGCAATTCCTGGATTTTGGTTTTGGCTTTCTTCAATCCCTCTTCTGTACGCGACATGCCGCAATACTCCCACATAGTGAGTCCCAATTCGCGATGAAGCTGATCCACCGTTTTCTTGCCCTTTATACTAAGTAGCTTGTTCACTCTGCTATTTACACCATCCATGGCTTCCTTGAATTCAGGGGCATCGGTGCTCACCTTGTCGTATGGCAGGGTGGCTAAGTAGTCTCCAATAGTATAGGGAATAACAAAATAGCCATCCGCCAAGCCCTGCATAAGCGCACTCGCTCCCAATCGATTGGCACCATGATCTGAAAAATTCGCCTCACCCAATGAATATAATCCTGGTACGGTGGTCATCAGGTTGTAGTCTACCCACAAACCGCCCATGGTATAATGAACAGCGGGATAAATCATCATTGGACCCTCGTATGGATTATCCCCGGTGATTTGTTGATACATGTCAAACAGGTTACCGTACTTGGCCTCAATGCTCGCCTTACCGACCCGCTTGATGGCATCTGTAAAATCCAGAAACACCGCCAGGCCTGATCCTACTCCCCTTCCCTCATCACAAACTTCTTTGGCATTGCGAGAGGCCACATCACGGGGAACCAGGTTGCCGAATGATGGATATTTTCTTTCCAGGTAGTAGTCACGATCGGCTTCCGGAATTTTAACCGCATCTTTTGCTTTCAATCCGGGCATTGCTTTTTTGGGTACCCACACCCGCCCATCATTCCTTAAAGACTCAGACATCAATGTCAGTTTTGATTGATGATCACCGGATACGGGAATACAAGTAGGGTGAATTTGTGTAAAACATGGATTGGCAAACAGTGCGCCTTTTTTGTGTGCCCTCCAGGCTGCGGTAGCATTGGAACCTTTGGCATTGGTAGACAAGAAGAAAACGTTGCCATAACCACCGGTACACAAGAGCACAGCGTGGGCACTGTGGGATTCAATCTTTCCAGTGATGAGGTTTCTGGTAATAATTCCTCTGGCTTTACCATCTACCGTCACCAAGTCTAGCATCTCGGTACGCGTGTGCATCTCTACTTTGCCATTGGCAATCTGTCTGTTGAGCGCGCTATAAGCTCCCAGCAGCAATTGCTGGCCGGTCTGGCCGCGCGCATAAAAGGTTCTTGATACCTGGGCCCCGCCAAATGAACGGTTATCCAGCAGTCCTCCATATTCCCTGGCAAAGGGTACGCCTTGTGCCACACATTGGTCAATGATATTTACACTTACCTCTGCAAGCCGATGCACGTTGGCCTCCCTGGATCGGTAGTCGCCACCTTTAACGGTATCATAGAACAGGCGATAGACGCTGTCTCCGTCATTTTGATAATTCTTGGCTGCATTGATGCCTCCTTGAGCTGCAATACTATGAGCCCTTCTCGGACTATCCTGAAAACAAAATGACTTTACATTATATCCAAGTTCTGCCAAAGAAGCTGCAGCGGAAGCCCCGGCCAATCCTGTGCCTACCACAATAATATCGTACTTTCTTTTATTGGCAGGGTTTACCAGCTTCAGGTTGAATTTATGCTTCGTCCATTTTTCTGCTAACGGGCCTTCTGGAATTTTAGAGTCAAGCTTCATATCTTTACGGATAGAATTATTTTAGGAACATTACTATTGGAATGAGGGCAAACAATGCGGGTACAATGATCGCAAAAGCCCTTCCAACGAAATTAATAACAGGATTATACTTGACATGGTTTAAACCAAGGGTCTGAAAAGCGCTCGAAAACCCGTGCCACAAGTGAAATGCCAGACCCACCATGCACACCACGTACAATCCTGCATACCAGGCTTTGTCAAACCAGTAAGAAACGAGCGTATAAGCATCAGCCATCTCTCTGCCATCGTACACTACTTTGGGCACGCTTCCCCAGTGCAACTCAGCATAGAAATGCCTGAGGTGAACCACCAGAAAAATCAGGATGATCGTTCCTAATATTCCCATATTACGTGAAGTCCAATGCGAAGACTTATTGGTGATCGCATAAGACGACCCCCTGGCCGCCCTGTTCTTGCGGCCAAGAATTATCGCCCACACGATGTGAATCGCTATTAAAATGAAATTGACCTTAGAAATGGTCTGAATGACCGGGTTATGACCCATGAATTCAGAATAAATGTTGAAGGCTTGTCCTCCATCATTTTTCAGAAGTTGCAGATTTCCGGCAAGGTGAACTGCCAAAAAACTAATGAGGAAAAGGCCCGTCAGGGCCATGAGCAATTTTCTTCCAAGCGAACTTGAAAAAAGGTTAATAAACCATTTCATCCGTTATTTGATTTTATCTTAATGCTATTGAAACGCGTTGATTCGAAATAAACAAATCGCTCTGGCTTGACAGGATACATTTCAATAAGTAATTGAAAGCTATTTTGAAACGAATCAAAAATAGTCTTCAAAGCCTTAGTAAACAATTTGAGGATGAATTTTTAAGTGACCGGCAATAGGATATTCGTGAGATTACTTGAATAGCTCAAACAAGAAAACGACCAGGGCTAATACGCCAATCATTACCAACAAGAACCACTCCTTTTGGATAAAAAATTGGATTTTCTTCAACCAGTTCATGACTTATGTCTTTAATAACACCAACCATTACTCAAACCCTATTCCAATGCCTTTTTTAACCGATTTAAGCTATACATCGAATTGAATCATCCTAAATGTAGACTTGATTCCCATAATGGGATTAAACTTTTGAGTCTAATTCATGGTTGTCTTGAGGGTGCCTTAAGTGTACTTTTACATTTAACAACCACTAAAAGCTTCGGATGTATTTAATCTTTGATACGGAAACCACCGGTATTCCGCATAATAAGACTGCGCCTATAACTGATCTTGAAAATTGGCCAAGGCTGGTTCAACTGGCCTGGCAACTTCACGACAATAGAGGAAAACTTTTATCACAAGAGAGCCACATCATAAAGCCTGTCGGATTTGACATTCCATTTAAGGCTGAACAAATACATGGCATCAGCACCCGGAGGGCCCAGTCAGAAGGCGTTGTATTGAAAGATGTCTTCGAACGCTTCATCAGGGATCTGGATCAAACACAATTGCTTGTTGGCCACAATATTGAATTTGATATCAATATCATCGGTGCCGAATACATCAGGCAAAACCTTCGCCCAGACTATTTCTTGGGACTTGAACGACTGGATACGGGCATAGCCTCCACGGAATTCTGCCAGATGGCTGGCGGAATTGGCGGCAAACTGAAAATGCCGCGCCTTAACGAGCTGTACTTTAAACTTTTTAACAAAGACATAGCCGATGCGCATGACGCATCCTACGATGTGGATGCCACAGCACGCTCCTTTTTTGGTTTGATTAGGGAAAAAATTGTTGAACCTTTTGATGATACTGCCCCTGAAGACATTGAATATGAAGAGCCTAAGCTGGAAAAAGGGAATTCAGCCAAACGGGAAAAAGCAAAGGACCTTGGCTATTCAGGCGATGTAGACGAGGATGACCTTACAGAGCACCCATTTAGCCACCTTCATGTGCACTCCCAATTTTCTGTACTGCAAGCTACCCCATCGGTTAAAGATATTGTAGCCAAAGCGAAAGAGTTTAAACTCTCTGCCATTGCGCTAACAGACCTGGGCAACATGTATGGTGCTTTCAAGTTTGTGACCGAAGCACTTAAAAATGATATCAAGCCCATAGTAGGCTGTGAGTTTTTTCTGGCAGACGAACGCACCAAACTTAAATTCACCAAAGACAATCCAGATAAAAGATACAATCAAATTCTTTTTGCTAAAAATAAGCAAGGCTATTTGAACCTGGCCAGGTTGAGTTCACTTGGCTTTACCGAAGGTTTGTATGGCATCTATCCGCGTATTGATAAAGCGTTGGTGCAAAAACACAAAAGTGGACTCATTGCATCTTCCGGTGGATTATCAAGTGAAATTCCTTATCTCATACTCCACGTGGGAGAACGCCAGGCAGAAGAAGCCTTCCAATGGTGGCATCAGCTATTTGGTGATGATTTTTATGTGGAACTAAACCGCCACGGCATACCAGAAGAAGACCGGGTCAACGAAACCTTATTGCGTTTTTGCAAAAAGTACAGAGTAAAATACTATGCCGCCAATGAATGTTATTATCTGCAAAAGGAGGAATCCAATGCACACGATGTGCTGCTATGTATTAAGGAAGGTGAGTTTAAGTCTACACCTATAGGGTCAGGAAGAGGATATCGTTATGGCTTGCCAAACGATGAATTTTATTTTAAATCCCAGCAGGAAATGAAATCATTGTTTCATGATCTGCCTGACGCCATCGAAACCACCAACGAAATTGTGAATAAGGTCGAGCCGTACGATTTAAGGCAAAATGTGCTGCTTCCCATATTCAACATCCCACCTGAATTCAAATCTGAAGATGACTACCTGAGGCATTTGACCTATGAAGGTGCTAAGAAAAGGTATCCGGAAGTGACCGCAGAAATCCAAGAAAGACTTGATTTCGAATTGGAGACCATAAAGAAAACAGGCTATCCTGGTTATTTCCTGATTGTTCAGGATTTTACCGGCAAGGCCAGGGAAATGAATGTGGCGGTTGGGCCGGGACGCGGCTCGGCAGCGGGGTCTGCCGTTGCCTATTGCATTGGTATCACCAATGTAGATCCGATTGCATATGATTTACTTTTTGAACGTTTTCTGAATCCTGATCGCGTTTCACTACCCGATATCGACATTGATTTTGATGACGAGGGAAGGGACAAGGTCTTGCACTATGTGATCGACAAATATGGCAAGAACCAGGTGGCACAGATTATCACTTACGGCACCATGGCCGCCAAGTCTTCCATTCGCGATTGTGCCCGGGTGATGGAGCTTCCATTATCCGATGCCAATAACCTGGCAAAACTGGTGCCCGAAAGACCCGGAACCACCTTGGCAAAAGCATTTGAAGAGGTGAAGGAACTCAATGAAATTAAGAAAGGAAATGATTTGCGTGCGCAGGTGCTGAAGCAGGCTATCATCCTGGAAGGTTCATTAAGAAATACCGGGACGCACGCCTGCGGGGTAATCATTACGCCTGATGAATTGACATCGCTGGTACCTGTAGCTACCGCCCGTGATTCCGACATGCTGGTGACGCAGTTTGACAACAGCGTGGTGGAAAGTGCCGGCATGTTGAAGATGGACTTTCTTGGGTTGACCACGTTGACCATCATCAAAACTGCCTTGAGGAACATTAAGAAGAGACATGGTATAAATATAGACATTGACACCATACCCCTTGATGACGCCAAGACATTTCAGCTCTATCAACGTGGTGAGACCACAGGCACATTTCAATTTGAGTCGGAGGGCATGCAGAGTTATTTGAAAGGGTTGAAGCCCGACAAACTGGCCGACCTGATTGCCATGAATGCGCTCTACCGACCAGGTCCCATGGAATATATTCCCAACTTTATAGCGCGTAAGCACGGTAAGGAGCCCATCAAGTATGACCTCCCCGTGATGGAGGAATTCCTGAGTGACACCTACGGCATTACCGTCTATCAGGAGCAGGTCATGTTATTGTCACAAAAACTGGCCAACTTTTCCAAGGGTGATGCTGACGTACTCCGCAAGGCCATGGGCAAGAAGCAGAAAGATGTACTGGACAAGATGAAGGACAAATTCATTGCCGGATGTAAATCCAATGGACATGACGAGAGAATTGCAGAAAAGATATGGAAGGATTGGGAAGCCTTTGCCCAATACGCCTTCAACAAATCCCACTCCACCTGTTATTCACTGGTTGCCTATCAAACCGCTTATCTCAAAGCCAACTACCCGGCAGAATACATGGCCGCGGTGCTGACCCATTCACAAAATAACCTGGATAAGGTCACCTTTTTTATTGAAGAATGCAGAAAGCAAGGCATTGAAGTGCTGGGTCCTCATGTAAATGAATCAGGCGTATTTTTTGAAGTGAATGACAAAGGTGAAATCCGATTTGGATTGGGTGCGATTAAAGGAGCTGGTGAGGCCGCTGTTGAGTCCATTATTCATGAAAGGGAAATCAAGGGCCATTTCAAGGATATTTTTGATTTTGCAACCCGGGTCAATCAACGTGCGGTAAACAAGAAAACACTGGAGTGCCTTGCACTTTCGGGGGCCTTTGACTGTTTCACTGAATTTCACAGGCGTCAATTTGTGTTTGCCAAAGATGGTGACATCACGCTTACTGAAAAGCTCACCCGGTACGCGTCCAAAATGCAGCAAGAACTTCAAAGTTCACAGGTTAGTTTGTTTGGCGAATCAACGGGTACCGAAATGCCTTTGCCCAAGGTGGAAAACATTGAACCCTTCAGCGAAATTGAAAAACTGCATTTCGAAAAAGAAGTAGTGGGTGTATACATTTCAGGTCATCCCCTCGACAACTTTAAATTTGAAATGGATGCGTTCTGCAACACACCATTAAGCCAACTAGTGGATCTGGAGGGTAATGAAGGAAGAGAAACTAAGGTAGGGGGCATTGTAGCTTCTGTTGAACACCGGCTCACTAAAACCGGAAAGCCCTTCGGCAAACTTATACTGGAAGACTACAGTGGCAGGTTTGAATTTATGATGTGGAGCGAAGATTACCTGAAATACAAATCATTCTTAATGCCTGGTCTTTTCCTTTTTGTAGAAGGGAGCATTGTGCGCAAAACATGGGGTGATCAATCGCTGGAATTTAAGATTAGAAACATTGACTTGCTCAATGAATTGGGACTTAAGCGGACCAAAGGACTTCAATTGAGCATTGAAACTGACCATGTCAATACGGACCTGATTTCTCAGATCGAAAAGCTCTGCTCGGAGTATTCGGGCGCCTGTCCCCTGTTTCTTAAAGTGAAGGATGATAAGGAAAATATCAACCTGGAATTACTATCGCGAAAATACAGGGTAAGGCCTGTAAATGAGATGGTTAAGAAAATCAAGAAAATACCAGACCTCAAGGTTGAGGTTGTATTTTAATAGTCGCCATTCTGACTTATTGGGTAGCAATTACAACACCAGGAACAAAAAGAACTATATTTGTGTTGGCTATTTGAATTGATCAAAACAACTTATAAAACAGTACCGAAATGGGTAAAACATTAGAACTAAACGATTCGAATTTTGACGAAGCAATTAAAGGAGATAAACCAGTATTAGTGGACTTTTGGGCCGAATGGTGCGGACCGTGTAAAATGATTGGACCAGTAGTGGAGGAGTTGGCAGGAGACTACGAAGGTAGAGCTGTGGTAGCTAAGGTAAACGTGGATGAAAATCCTCAGGTGGCCGGCAAGTATGGCATCCGTTCCATCCCAACATTACTTGTATTCAAAGGAGGGCAAATTGTTGACAAACAAGTAGGTGCAGTACCCAAGTCGGTGCTGGCACAAAAGCTGGCCGCTCAGGTAGCCTAATTGCCGCGAACTTATAAACACAAGTCGTTTTCATGTAAATGGAAACGGCTTTTTTATTTAGCCCAATTCTATCTTTAGCCTTTCTACGATTTCGAGCACCGCAGGGCATACCAGGGTATTTTTGTAGGTAAGGTCCATAATTTGCACCATTTTTTTCCGATGGGTGTGGGGGTACTCACGACATGCTTTAGGCCTGCTCTCATAAATTGAGCAGGCGTTGTCGGCATCCAGAAAGGCGCAGGGTGATGATCTTAAGACAAAATCTTTATCCTCATCCACCTTCAGGTATTTAACAATAAAATCGCCCGGCTTTAGCCGGAGTGCCTTTGCAGCCCGCTCAATATCGGTCTGATAAAAAATGGGGCTTGTGGTCTTACAACAATTGGCACACTGGAGGCAATCGATCTCCTCAAAAACCTCGTCATGCATCTGATGGAACGCGTCATCAATCTTTCGCGGATTTTCTTTTTTGACAAGTCCGAGAAATTTTTTATTAGACTTTGCCCTGTTGGTTGACGTTTCCTTAAACAATGCTAAATCCATCTGTCCTAATGTGATTAACAAACTTATCAATATTCTTCCACTTCATTAATAAGGTTTGACAGGCCACGAATCACTTCGTCAAGCTCCAATGTCTCCTGGTTCATCAAATCGATCGCCTTTTCACGCTCTGTGTGCGTCAGGTATCCTCCCTTTATCAAATTGGCTAACCCAAGCAAAGTAGCTACATGTGCCCTTACTTCGTGAGAATTGATGTGTGCATATTTCATTAAAACGCTGAATTGCTCATTCAGCTTATCCCTGTCATTCTTTCTTTCTGTAATGTCAGTAATTGTTCCTTCTATATATTTAATGGCCTCATCCTCCTCATACACCAGGTGAGCATTTACACTTATCCAAATCATTTCTCCGCTTTTCTTTTTCCCCCTGGTTTCCATCTTATTGAGGTTACCTTTCACCAGCAACTCCCCTAAAAGCTTTTCGCGATCTCCTTTATTGTAATACATACTTTGCCCGATATTATTCACTGCGTTGAGCACTTCTTTTACTGAGTTGTAACCAAATATTTTTGCAAAGGATGGATTTACTAATATGAGTTCACCCTCCACTGTGCTTCTGAAAATGCCCTCAGACGTATTGTTAAAAATATTCTTGTACTTTTTATTGCTTTCATCCAGCCTCTTGCCCAGGGACAGCGGGGCCTCACTCAACACCCGCATAAAAGCAGCTCCGGTAAATGACAACAGTAGTCCAAAAATAAAAATGGGCAAGGTTTGAAATAAAGCTGCTTGCCCTTCAATTTGAGCTGCCGATAGTTTCCATTCTCCCGAGGGGACGATCACTTCCGCTGAAACCATTTTTTTGGAATCTAAATTTCCATTTAGAAAAAATTCTTCTTTGCCGGTATTCGGATTGATTTTTGAGAGTTGAAATTGATATCCTTCATTTTGATTTGAATCAATACCAGCCGCCCTTAGCAATGTAGAAAGCTTGATCACCACAGCAGAAAATCCCCAAAATTTATCATCAATAAAAATCGGAAGCCTTCCAACCACCCCCATACCCCCCTGACGCAATTCGAAAGGGCCGGCAAAATACAATTGCCGCCTATTGATAGCTTCAATTGCTTCCAGGTTTCTATTGACATCCTCCATGATATTATAGCCAACCACATTTTCATTACCTTCCAAAGGGTAAACACAGCATATCACTCCATTTGGCACTAATTCAACTGCGTCAATATATTTTTGGTGTTTGAATATTTTTCTTGCGATAGAATCAAAATTCTGAACGCCATCGTATTCTGTTACAAAAAAAGAAAGAAGGTGAGTGGCAGAAATGCTATTGGCAAACGCTTCTTGCATTCTGTTTTTTACATCATTCACCTTGGTATAAGCAACAAAAGTCTCCTGCTCTATGGCAATTCTATATTGCTGAATTGAAAAAAAGAAAGTGAAAAATAACAACACGGAAAAAGTAATTGCTCCAAGTAAATTTGGTTTTAAACTTGATTGCAAGTATGTTACTACGGCACGTCTCATTTCACAAAATGTCTCGAAGTCTGATCCAATGACTTAAGAAATTACAATTAAACTAATCTTTTGGCAACCAAATAGAGGTATAATATTGCCAATCTTATAAAGGATGTAAGAAAATTGAATGAATAGGAAAAATAGTAGGTAAAGGGAGGGTTAAGATGTCAAATTGCTAAACTTTTCCCACATAGGGGATAAGCCATAGATCAAAAATGGTATTTTAAGACTGCGCTATAAATTGATGGAAACAATCCCTCAAAATTCAATTTAGCTACCGATTACATCCAGTACGATTTTCCAATTGAGACCTGCCTCCCTTTTCCATACCCGCAGATAACTCGCTTTTTCCATATTACCATCTTTGCTTTCAATTTTTACCCTGCCATAAGTATAGCCCAGATCACCCGATTTGGATACATCACCGTCAACCGGTTCAAAGTAAAACTGTCGCTCCTCCTGAATTGACTCAATCACTTTCATTGATGTGTATGGCCAACTTCCGGAGCGGTAAATCCTGCATTCCTTTGAAAAGTACTCAGGCAGAAAAGAGTTACCCGTCTCATTTAGCCATTGCGTATAGGATTGCTCAATGTAGGTCAAATCTTCTTTGGAAGATGGAAGAGGTTTTTTTCCCTTGCTTGAAGACCTCCGCACCGTTTTCAATGATTGACTCTCCACTTCAGGCGACTCGAAATTTATTCCCAAATCAACTGCCACTTTCCACACTCCACTCCCATTTTTCTTCCAAACCGTACTATAATATCCGAAAGCTGAAGGATCACTGTTTCTATCTTTGCTCAACTCATAAGGGCCTGTTGTGTAACCAAAGTCTTCGGCTATCGACACGTCTGCAAAAACCGGCCACCAATAAAGCATACCGTTAGTTGCCGGCCTTTTTTTCCATAAATCAATTCCATTCACAGGCTCTCCATTTGAAAAGACAATAGCATCAGCAGCGAGATATTCAAGAAATGCATCCCTCGTGCTTCTCTCTTTCGACAATTGGGCAAATGCTATTTCAGCGTCCACCATCTCTTGAACAGGTTCAGGTAACTTTTGGGCCAGGACATTCGAACCAAACG